>JACQWT010000583.1 GCA_016209145.1 Deltaproteobacteria bacterium
GGAACTGTACGTGGTCAGTCCCAAGCGTGTGCACGACGCGGCGGAGGTCTTCGACGGCGTGCCCAGCCGGCACGACCCGAAGGCCGCCGTGCTGCTGGTGCGCCTGCACCTGCAAGGCGTGAGCCGGCGCTGGCAGCCGCCCGAGAGCCCGTGAACGGATACTACGGGGGTTGACGGCGTCCGGCCACGCGGCGACATTGCGGCGGTCGCGCGCCGGGACAACACATGCCAGAGCCAGCCTGGGAAAGCACGGTCGCCGCCAGTCCGCCCGAGGGCACCTCGCTCATCGAGGAGATCCTCACGTCGAGCGGCATTCCGTCCCAGGCCCCCGAACGCGCCGACGCGCGGGAGGGGCTCGGCTTGCTCTTGCAGGAGCTGCTCAAGCCCGGCCGCGAGGGCGAGCCCATCGATCGGCCCCTGGTCGACGCCATGATTGCCGAGGTCACCGAGCGCCTGTCGCGCCAGATCGACGAGATCCTCCATCACCCGGACTTCCAGAAGCTGGAGGCGGCCTGGCGGGGGCTCAAGTTCGTGGTCGACCGCGTCGAGTTCCGGGAGAACATCCGCCTCGAGATGGTCAACTGCTCCAAGGAAGATCTGCTCATGGACTTCGAGGACGCGCCGGAGATCCCGAAGTCCGGCATGTACAAGCTCGCTTACTCGGCCGAGTTCGGCCAGTTCGGCGGCAAGCCCTACGGCCTGATCGTGGCGGGCTACGAGTTTGGCCCCACCCCGCGCGACCTGGCCCTGTTGGCGCAGTGCGCCGCCGTAGCCACGATGGCGCACGCGCCGTTCTTCGCGGCGGCGAGCCCGCGCTTCTTCGGCATGGACGAGTTCCTCGGGCTGCCCAGCCTGCGTGACGTGAGCGCCATGTTCGAGGGCCCGCAGTACACCAAGTGGCAGGCTTTCCGGGCCACCGAGGACGCCCGCTACGTGGGGCTCGTGCTACCGCGCTTCCTGCTGCGGCTGCCCTACGGCGCCGCCACCGTGCCCGTGCAGGCGTTCAACTTCGAGGAGGACGTGGTCGGCAGCCACGGCAAGTACCTCTGGGGCAACCCCGCCTTCGCCCTGGCAACGCGCGTGGCCGAGAGCTTTGCCCGCTACCGCTGGTGCCCGCACATCATCGGGCCCGAGGGCGGGGGCACGGTCGCGGATCTGCCGCTGCACCAGTACGAGGCCATGGGCCACGTCCAGTGCAAGATCCCGACCGAGATCATGCTGACCGAGCGCCGGGAGTGGGAGCTGTCGGTCGAGGGCTTCATCGGCCTGGTCTACCGGCGCGACACGGACGGCGCCTGCTTCTTCTCGGCCAACTCCGTGCAGAAGCTGAAGACATTCCCGCGCACGGAGGAGGGCCGACAGGCGGAGCTCAACTACCGGCTCGGCAGCCAGATCCCCTACCTCTTCGTCGCCTGCCGCATCGCCCACTACATCAAGGTCATGCAGCGCGAGCAGATCGGGAGCTGGAAGGAGCGGAGCGATCTGGAGCGCGAGCTCAACAGGTGGGTCGGCCAGTACGTGGCCGACCAGGAGGTGGTTTCCGCCTCGGTGCGGGCGCGCCGGCCGCTGCGCAAGGCGCAGATCAGCGTGACCGAGATCCCGGGCAACGCGGGCTGGTACAAGGTGGACGTCAGGCTGCGGCCGCACTTCAAGTACATGGGCGCGATGTTCAGCCTCGATCTCGTCGGCAAGCTGGACCGAGAGTAGGCGTACCCGTTCACGGCATTCCCGCGCCAGCAAGGACGGCTCGCCGAGTCGGCCGCGATCGCGGCCTACGTCCTCGGCCCGGCTCCTCACGTACAGGAGTACGCTCCGGGCCGGGCCTCCGGGCGCGCTCGCGCTCGCGGCCGCCTGACGAGCCGGCTGGGAGAAGGCGTGAACGCTTACGAGTAGGCCTACTTGATCTCGGGGCAAGCGACCCCGCCCACCGCGGCCTCGTTGTTGTCCTCCAGGCACTCGTCGGTCTGGCCCGGAGCGGCGCCGTCGACCCGCGCGAAGAAGGCGTAGGGAGCGAGCTCGCCGGCGACGGGGGCCGTGAGCTCGACCAGCTCCGTCTGGCCGGGCAGAAGCGGTCCCTTGGTCTTGGCCTCGCCCAGCGGCTTGCCCGCCGCGTCCTTGCCCAGGAAGAACTCTACCTTGACCCCCGGCAGGACGCCGAGGGAGCCGTCGTTCTTGACCGTGGCGAGCAGGATCACGGCGGCCGGGCAGGGACCGGTCTTCACCGCCAGGCTGAGCCTGAGGTCGGGCGCGTTGAAGGTGCCGTTGCCCTGCGCCGAGACGCGGTAGGTGTTGAAGCCCTTGGGACCCCAGCTCGCCGTCTCCGGCTGGGGCAGGGTGCCGTCCGCATTGATGTTCGTGATGTGGTAGGCGTGCTGGTTCCAGATCCGGCGCGTGCGCACCCACTTGTCGTTCTTGTCGCCGTAGACGAAGAGGCCGTGGCGCAGCTTCTCTCCGCCCTGGTACTTGGGGCAGCCGGGCGTCTTGCCCAGGAGCTGGTACTTGTCGTCGCTGGCCACGAGCAGCTCGGTGTTGTTGTCGCCGTCGACGTCGACCGCCATGGGGTAGAGCGACGCCGTGCCCGAGCTCGAGGCGGTCTGGAAGAGCACCGCGCCGGTCTTGCCGTCGTAGACGCGCAGGTAGCACTCGTCGTTGTAGAGCACCTCTGCCGCGCCGTCGCCCTCGAAGTCGAAGATGCTCGATCCGGTGCGCGAGGAGCTGATGTCGGAGGTGGGCACGCTCCAGAGCACGCCGATGGCCGGCGTGGGCTTCTTGGTGAAAGTGAAGATGGTGTACGAGTCGCCCACGGCCGAGGCGAAGTCGCGCTGGCCGTCGCCGTTGAAGTCGTCGATGGTGGGCGGGCCGCCGCCGCCCACGCCCGGCATGTCGGTCTCGGCCAGGAGCTGGCCCGTCACGGCGTCGTGCACGCGTGCCGTGCCGGCGGAGATCACCACGAGCTCGGGCGCGCCATCGGCATCGAAGTCGCCGATGGCCGGATAGCCGTCAGGCTTGCCGCTCTGCCACAGCACGGTGCCGTCGAGCCGGTAGGCGGCCGTGCCCGTGACCACCTCCTGCACGCCATCGGCGTCCACGTCGGCGATGAGCGTGTTGCCGCCGTAGAACGGGCTGCCGTTCGAGCCCTCGCCCTCTCGTCCCGCGCCGGCGAGCACGCGGCCCTTGGCGTCCAGGATCACGCCGCCCGAGACGATCTCGGGCTGGCCGTCGCCGTCCATGTTGGCGATCGCGACCGTGGAGGCCCAGCCGAAGTAGGTGCTGTAGGGCGTCACGCCGTCCTTCTGCGTGGAGGTCCAGAGGATCGAGCCATTGGCCTTGAAGGCGATGATGCCGCCGCCGTAGCGGTGCGCCACGATCTCGGCCGCGCCGTCGCCGTCGATGTCGCCCACGGCCGGCGTGCGGCAGAAGGCCACGCGGCCGGCGTCGCCGTAGGCCGGCGTGGACTCGTCCCACTTCTCCGTGGCGCTCTTGCCGTCCAGGACGCGCACGTAGGCCGCGCCGGCGTCGCAGCTCCCGTTGCCCATGTCGTGGGTGACGATCACCGCCTCGGGCGTGCCGTCCTGATCGAAGTCGACCACGAGCGGCACGGACAGGAGCTGGTCGAAGCTCGGCTTGATGGGGGAGCCGGTCCACGACCACTCCAGTACCGGATCGAAGGGCAAGACGGGCGGCTTGTACTCGCACTCCGGGCCGCCGGGCGGCTGGGGCAGGCACTTGCTCAAGGTCGGCTCGCAGAACTCGGCCTCGGTGCAGTCGAAGGAGTCCTGGCACGCCGTGGTCGGCGTGGCGCACTCGCTCGAGACGCACACCTGTCCGGCCTCGCAGCAGGCCTGCCCGCAGCGCACGCCGGAAGGGCACGCGGCCACGCAGCTCGCGTCCACGCACTCGTCGCCCTCGGCGCAGCAAACCGCCGGCGTTCCGCAGAGCAGCTCGGAGGGGCAGCCCGCCGCGCCACCCGCGCCGGCC
>JACQWT010000580.1 GCA_016209145.1 Deltaproteobacteria bacterium
GACCGGGTTGCTGCGCGGGGAGTAGGGAGAGGGATCCAGAAATTTGAAGAAAAACCGGAGAAAGCACTTGACTATGACAGGACGTAAGCCGGCCGGCGCGGATGGATCGGCCGCCGTCGCTGCTAACGCCAGGTTCTTGCATAACGCCTATGCCCCAACCCCGTTCGCCCCGACCGGCAAGTCCTCACCGGAACCGCATTTTGTCACCGCGCGCGGCATACCGCAGCCGCCGGTGCGACTGAGCCCATCCCCGAAGCTCGCGCGCGAGCGCCGGGTCGAGCAGCAGCACGACGGCTGCGAAGACCACCGCCATGGCCGCGACGCCGAGCCCGAGCAGGCCGAGACCGGCCACGTGCGGCGCCAGCACGAGCCGGCCAAGCAGGCCGGCGGCGAGGGCACCGGCGATCGCCGCCCGCACGCTCGGCCAGAGCCGCGCCTGGGGGACAAGCCGGCGCACCACGAAGATCACCGCGATGTTGCCCACCACCACATGCAGGCAGTAGCCGGCGACGAACCCGACCATGCCCCAGCGCGGCGTGGCGAACAGCACGGCCAGCCAGGCGAGCGCCGTCCAGGCAACGGAGAGGCGCAGAAACAGCCCGGGCCGGCCGAGCGCGTCGAGGGCCGAGGCAACGATCGGCGCCAGGAAGCCGAGGGAGATGGCGCCCGCGTACAGGTAGAGCAGCGGCAGCGCCGGCAGCCACTTGTCCGTATACACCAGGCGTACGATCGGCTCGCCCAGAGCGGCGATCAGGGCCGCGTAGCCCAGCGTGGCGATGGCGCAGATGCGAATGGAGCGGCCGAGCTCGCGCGAGAGCAGGGCGTGGTCGTGCTGGAGGCGGCTCAGCAGCGGAAAGGTCACGCGCGCCATGATCTCGACCAGCTTCAGGGGGAAGTAGGCCGTGGCCTGGGCCCAGTTGATGTAGCCGAGGCGCCGCTCGCCCAGCGCCACGCCGCCGTAGAGCGGCGTCAGCGCGCCGTTGACGAAGCCGACCAGGTTCTTGGCCTGGAAGGGCAGGCCGAAGCGGACCATCGCGCGCAAGCCTCGTCGGTCGAGCGCCAGGGTGGGCCGCCAGGGACGCAGCGCGAACGCCAGGGCCGTGACCACCACCGCCTGGCCGAGCACGCCCAGCGCGAGCGACCAGACCCCGGCGCCGAGCGCCGCGAGCGGCACGGCCGCCAGGTAGAAGGCCACCTGGCCCGCCACGTCGAGCGCCCCGAGCCGGCCGAACTGCAGCTCCCGCTCCATCAGGATGCAGGGGATGACGCGCGGCAGCGTGAGCAGCAGCCCGAGCGAGAGGGCCCGGAGCAGCCAGACCGCGGCCGGCGGCAGCCCCGGCCAGACGAGCTGGACGGCCCCCGCGCCCAGCCCGACGAGCAACACCACCGCCAGGCCGAGCAGCAACTGGAGCCAGAAGACGCTGGCGAGCTCGCCCTGCGTGGGGGGCTCCTTCTTCTGGATGAGCGCGGCTCCCAGGCCGGCGTCGCCGAAGTAGGCGATGAAGGCGAGGGCGAACTGCACGATGGCGAACACGCCGAAGTCCGCGGGATCGAGCAGCCGCGCCAGGGCGATGCTGCCCCCCAGCACGGCGAGCTGCACGAGCGCGGTGCGGCCGACCAGGGCCAGCACGCCCCGGCGCGCCCGGCGCTGCAGCTCGGCCGTGTCCATGGCAGCCGGGCGTATAGCACGGCCGCCAACTGCCAACTGCTAACTGCTAACCGCAGGATGGCCACATCGGCTATGGTGCCGCGCCGGGTCGCCCAGGTATCGAGGTCCGCGGTGAAGGTACCGTTCATCGACTTGAAACCGGTCGCGACGCTCGCCGGGGCGCCGGCGCTCGCCGCCTGGGAGCGGGCCGTGCAGGGCACCGAGTTCGTGGGAGGCCCGAGCGTGGCCGCGCTCGAGACGGAGCTCGGCCGCCGACTCGGCGCGCGGCACGTCGTCGCGTGCAGCAGCGGCACCGACGCCCTGGTGGTCGGCCTGCAAGCGCTCGGCATCGGTCCGGGCTCCAAGGTGGCGCTGCCCAACCTGACCTTCTGGGCCACCTACGAGGCCGTGGCCCAGCTCGGTGCCACGCCGGTACTCGTGGATGCCGACGCCGAGGATCTGCAGATGGACTACGGCGACTTCTGCCGCGCCTTCGAGCGCTTCCGCTTCGACGCCGCGATCCTCGTGCACTTGATGGGCTGGGCGAGCCCCCGCCTCGGCGAGTTCCGCCGCTTCTGCGCACAGGCGGGCGTCGCCCTGCTCGAGGACGGCGCGCAGTCGTTCGGCGTCGAGGTGGACGGCGAGAGCGTGTACCAGGGGGCCCGGATGAGCACGCTCTCGTTCTATCCGGCCAAGGTCCTGGGCGGCTGCATGGACGGCGGGGCCATTCTGACCGACGACGTGGCGCTCGGCGAGCTCGCGCGCACGCTGTGCAACCACGGCCGTGCGGCGCACTACGCGCATGCTCGCGTCGGCTGGAACTCACGCATGGGTGGCCTCCAGGCCGCCTGGCTGCTGGAGATGCTGCGGCACATGGATCAGGTCCTGGTCCGGCGCCGGGAGCTCGAGCGCGCGCACCGCGAGCGCCTGGCCGACCTCGCGGGCCTGGTCCAGACGTTCGCACCACCCGCGGGAGTCGTGGGCAACGGCTATCTCTGCGTCTGCACCCTGCGCCGCCACGAGCCCGCGCCGCTGGCCGCCAAGCTCGGCGCGGCCGGCGTGGGCGTGGGCCGCGTCTACCCCGAGACGGTGGCGGAGCAGCCGCCCGCCCGGGAGGCGCTGCGTCAGGGCGAGCTCGCGCGCTCGCGGCGGTTTTGCGCCAAGGTGATGAACCTGCCCCTGTACTTCGGTATGGGTGCTGCCGAGCTAGACCACGTGCACCAGCAACTCGGCGCTGTCCTGCGCGCGGAGGAGTAGATGCCCAAGCCGTTTCGGACCGTGCTCGTGGGCGCCGGCAAGATGGGGCGCAACCACCTGCGCGTGCTCGGCGAGGACGCCCGGTTCCGCGTGGCGGCCGTCGTGGATCCGCAGGTCGAGAAGCTCCTCCCGGGCGAGACCTCGTTCCGCAAGGCGACGTCGCTGGCCGAGCTCGACGCGGGGGACTGGGACTGCGCGGTCGTCGCCGTGCCCACGCCGGCGCACGCGGGCTGTGCCCGCGAGCTGCTGGAGCGCGGCCGACCGCTGCTCGTGGAAAAGCCGCTCGCCAGCACGCCGGCCGAATGCGCGGAGCTGGTGGACATGGCCGAGAGGCTTGGCGTGCCCCTGGCCGTCGGCCACCTGGAAAGGCTCAATCCGGCCGTGCGCAAGCTGGCCGAGCTGCTCGACGGGGGCTGGCTCGGGCTGCCGGTGCACCTCTCCTTCACGCGCGTGGGCGGCTACCCCGAGGCCATCGAGCCGGGCAACAACGTGCTCATCGATCTCGCCGTGCACGACCTCGACGTCCTGCGCACGCTCACCGGCGGGGTCAAGGTCGAGGCCAGCGTCTGTCACAGCGCCTGGCGCACAGGCGTGCTCGACACGGCTGTGAACCTGCTCTCGACGGCGGGCGAACCGAACGCCTCGATCCACGCCAACTGGGTCACGCCGGCCAAGATCCGGACCCTGCGCGTGACGGGCACGCGCGGCGTCTGCTTCGTGGACTACATCTTGCAGTCTTGCTCGATGCTCGGGGGCAACATGCTCCGCCGCCACTTCGCCGGCCATTACGACTTCAACTCGCTCCTCGAGGAGTACCGCTCGACCGATCGCCTCGAGCTCGGCGTCGTCAAGCAAGAGCCGCTGAAGATCCAGCTCGGCGAGCTCTACCGGCTGCTCACCGGCGAGAAGAACGCGCTGTGCACGGCGCGCGAGGGCGCGGCGGCGGTGGCGCTGGCGGATGAGGCCTTGCGCCGGGCCGTGCAGACCGTGCACGAGAAAGCTGTTGGCTGTTAGCTGCTAGCTGTTGGCGTCGGAGGGCAAGTGTCCATTTTCGTGCATCCCACAGCGGTGGTCGAGGACGGCGCCGAGATCGGCGACGGCACGCGCATCTGGCACTTCTGCCATGTGCGCGCCGGCGCCCGCATCGGTCGCTCGTGCATTCTGGGCAAGAACGTCTACGTCGACGCCGCCGTACGCGTCGGCAACAACGTCAAGATCCAGAACAACGTCTCCATCTACCATGGCGTGGAGATCGCCGACGGCGTGTTCCTCGGCCCGCATGCCTGCTTCACCAACGACTTGAGCCCTCGCGCCATCAAGCTCGACGGCACGCTCCGGGGCGAGGAGGACTGGGTGCTCGCGCGCACTTTCGTCGGCTACGGTGCCAGCATCGGGGCAAACGCCACCATCGTGGCCGGGACCCGCATCGGCCAGTGGGCGCTGGTAGGAGCGGGCGCGGTGGTCACGAGGGACGTCCCGGACTACGCGCTCGTGTACGGCAATCCGGCACGGCTGCGCGGCGTCGTGGCTCCCACGGGCGAGATCGTGAGCCGGCAGTACCGGGCGGGCCGCTACCAGGCGGCGGACGGGAGCACGAGCTTCGAGGTCCCGGAGCCGGGCCCCGGCGCGAGGTGAGGACGACCGCGCGCGGGCGGGAGGGCAGGAGGACGATGCCAGGAGACGCGCAGCGCTACGAGCGGCTCGTCGAGAACGGGCTCAGCCGCACGCACGTGCAGGCGATGGCCTGGGTGCCGCCCGGGTCGCGCGTGCTCGAGCTGGGGTGCGCCACGGGCTACATCGGGGCAATCCTGGTGCGGGAAAAGGGTTGCCGCGTGCTCGGCGTGGAGATCGACGCCCTGGCCGCCGCCCAAGCACGCGAGCGCGGTCTGGAGGTGGTCGTCGGCTCGCTGGAGGACGCACGCCTGCGCGCGAGCATCGCGGGCCCCTTCGACGTGGTGATGGCCATGGACGTGCTCGAGCACGTCCGCGATCCCGCCGCCGTGCTTTCCTGCGCGGCACGCTGGGTCGCGCCCGACGGTCGCGTAGTCGTGGCGGTCCCCAACATCGCGGTCTGGTCGATGCGGCTCGGGCTGCTGCGCGGGCGGTTCGAGTACGCCGACAGCGGGCTCTGCGACCGCACGCACCTGCGCTTCTTCACGCACGACTCGCTGCGCGCCCTCGTGCGCGAGCAGGGCTGGCTGGTCGAGGCCGAGCTGGTCGATGCTTGGGAGGTGCCGGGGCTGCAGCGCTTGATGTACGAGGGTGGTCTGGGCCTGCGCCGGCGCTTCCCGGAGGATCCGTCGCGCCCCTGGCAGACCCGCGTTTTCCACGGCGCCGGCCGGATGGTCAAGCTGCACCAGCGCCTCGGTCAGGCCCTGGGCCGGCGCTGGCCGGGGCTGTGCGCGACGCACTTCGCTCTGCTGCTGCGTCCGCCGGGGACGGCGCGGCGGGCGTGAGCTCGGCCCAGACGCGGCCCAGCCAGAGCAGCCCCGTCAGAACGCTGCACAGCGTGAACAGCAGCGAGAGCGTGAGGCTGAAAGCCACGACGCGAGCATGTTGCAGCTCGGCCGACGCCGCCACGACGTAGGGCCCGAGCAGCTCCATGGCCGCGAGTTGCTGGGTGCCCAGGCCCTGCACCGTGATCGGCAGCCAGCCGATGACGAAGATCACGGGCAGCAGGGTGGCGGCGGCGGCAAGCGAGATGTCCACCCGGAACAGGCGCAGAAGCCACCACTGGAACAGCACGTGCCCTGCCACGTGGGGGAAGCGGACCAGCCAGGCAGCAGCGTGCCCGCGCAGGCCGGCGTCGAACAGGGGGCCGAGCGCGCCCCAGCTCGCCAGCCGTGCCGGCCGGACGGCGATGACGGCGAGGTAGGCCACGAAGAGGGCCAGGCCGACGGCGCACACCAGCCGCATCAGGCCGAGGCGCGGGTCGCCGGCGGGGCCGAGCACGCTCCCGGCGCCGGCGAGCACGAGCAGCGCGACGAGCATCACCCCCATGGTAAGAAGGACGGTCCCGGTCGCCCGGGCGAGCCCCACGCCCTGCTTGCGGCCCACCACATAGACGATTCCGCCCTGGCCCAGGTTGTAGTTGACGACGGCGAGCAGGTACGTGGCCCCGCGGATGGCGACTACCTCGCGCAGGGGCAGCGGCGCGCAGTACCAGCGGAACGTGGCCCAGGTCGCGAGCACATCGGCCGCGTACGAGTACAGGAAGTAGCCGAGCGTGACCGCGACCACCGCGGGGCCGGCGCTCCGGGCCGCCTCCCAGGTGCGGCCGAGCGGCACGGCGTAGAACACGTAGCCTAAGAGGGCGATGGTGAGAGCCCACGTGCCGATCCGCCGGAGCCACGGCCTGGCCCGGTGGGCCTTGCGGGATTCGGGGCCGGGGTCGCCGAGCATGGCGGCGAGCATCCTATCAGCCCCCCGGCGGGATCTCGAAGATCGTGAAGCCGCCCGCCACGGATCGGTACCGGAGCCGCAGCGCGGCAAAGGCAGCATCCTGCTGCAGGGCCCCGACCGCCAGGACGAACCGCGCCCCGAGCGCGCGCAGTGCCGGATGGGTCGGCGAGACGTGCACGCGAACCACGTTCGGGGCAAGCCGGCCCTCGACCCAGTACCGATCGCCCGGCGCATCGAAGTCGAGGCAGGAGTCGGTCGCGCAAGGGACGAGCTCGACGTGCGCGTAGCGGTTGTACGCCGCCTCGTGGCGCCGCTCGGGATCGAGGCGCCGCCATAGCTCGAGGTGCGGGTACTGGTGCACGCCGCCAACGGACCGCCCGCCTGCCACCGCGATCAGAGCTCCTCCCAAGGCAAGCAGTTGGGGGGGCTCGTAGCTGAGCCACAGGGGCCGTCCGCCCGCCTGGCGACTGAGGCGCGCAATCTCGCGCACGAGCTCGGAGCCGAGGACCGGGCGTGCCCCGATCGAGAGGGGATTGAACCAGGCGCCGGTGGCCACGACGGCCGCGCCGCAGAGCAGGAAGAAGAGGCGGCGGCGTCCCGCCACGAGGGTCCACGAGAGCACCCCCACTGCTGCCGCCGCTGCCGGAATCACGGCCAGGCTCGGGTAGCCGCGCGTGTGGGCATTCATGGCCAGGCCGTGGGCGGCCACCAGCACTGCCACCGCGATCCCGGCCAGGGCGGCGGCCCGGCGCTCCATCGGCCCGCCCGCGGCGGCGCCGTCTCTAGGCCGGGGCGGCGCGCGGAAGCGGTGCAAGTACCACGTGCACAACACGATGGAGAGCAAGCCCACGGCGAGATCCACGCGCGGCGGATGGCTGCGGCCGAGCAAGGTGACGGCGGCGAGCGCGTGCGGGTAGCCCACGAGCGCATAGACCAGCAGGGCCGCCAGGTAGGCGAGGCAGAGCCAGCCAAAGCCGCCGAAGCCGCGGCGCGCCTGGCGCGAGAGGCCGAGCGCGAGCACGAGCGCCGGGAAGAGGTGCAGGAACGATGCGGCCTCGCTGGCGTTGAAGAACCCCCGCGCCGTGACGTAGCCGGTCCAGGCGTTGTAGTAGCCGCGCAGCAGCCAGACGAAGTCGTAGTCGCCGCCGGCGTGGAAGCGCCGGCCCGGGTAGAGCGTGCCCAGCATGGCCTGGATGGCCGGCAGCGTGGCCTGCACGTACGCGCCGAGCAGCCCGACCGCGACGAGGACCGCCACCAGCGCCAGGGCGATCCGCAGCGAGCCGTGCGTGCGCCAGGGCTGCGCCGCGCGCTCGCGCCACAGCAGGGCGCCGAGCACGAGCAGGAACAGCCAGCCCAGCGGCACCTGCCACGGCGGATACGGGCACATCACGAACCCCGGCAGGGCCAGCCCGAGCAGAAGCCCGCCCACCACGATCGCGCGGCGTTGGGGCGACGTGAGCAAGTGGTAGGCCGCCAGGCACATCAGGGCCGGAAACAGGGTTACGTAGGCCGGCCACAGCGACCAACAGACGACGTAGGCCGAGCCGCAGAACCAGAAGGCCCCGAAGGCGGCGAGCCCCCGATCCCCGCCGAGGATGGTGCGGAGCAAGAGGTACAGGACGGTGAAGCAGGCGAAGATCTGAAACCACCACGCCCACGCCAGGCCGCGCTCCGCGCCAAACAGGAGGAATCCCCAGGTGCTCGGCCGTGCCAGCGCGCTCGGATGCCAGACGGGGTTGCCCAGCCCGAGCAGCATGTTCTGGCCACCGCCCAGGTTCGTGTTGACGACCGGAAACGGCGGATCGTGCGCGACCTGGCTCAAGGCCCAGGGCGTGAAGACCCCCCACTCGTCAACGCGAATGGAGCGCGGCTGGGCCAAGAGCAGGCTGCGCGCCAGATCGCGTGCGCCAGGCGAGTAGCCTTCCACGCCGAGCGCACGCACGAGCGGGCCGAAGAGGTACGCCGGCTCTTCGTGCTGCCCCACGAGCTCGCGGCCGAGCTCCACCTCGCAAGGCAGGGACGAGCCGTGAATGCGCAGCCCGACGAGCAGCGCGAACAGACCCCAGAGCGCGAGCAACCACCGCGTGCCCGGATCGATGCGCCGCCAGCGCGCGCCTGCCAGGCCCCGAGAGCACGGCCACGCCACCCGGCCGATCCGGCCGGGCAGGAGCGAGAAGCACGAGGGGGTCATGGCGCGCCAGCCGCTCGGGCTAGCCGCCGGCTCGGTCGGCTGTCAAGTGGGATGGCCGAGGTGGCAGGGCGACGGACAAAGTCCGTCGCCCTGGGTTCACCTTGCCTCCCTATTCCTACCAGGGTAGGATTCAGACATGGCAACTCATGCGGTGGCCAAGCTCTCGGTGAGTGTTCCGGCGGACTTGGCTCGCTCGGTGCGCCGTCGGGTCGGAGCACGCGGGCTGTCCCGTTTCGCCGCTTGCGCCATGCGCCACGAGCTTGATCGCGCGCAACTCGGGGACTACCTCGCCGAGCTCGATGACCGGCTCGGACCCGTGCCCCAGGCTCTGCTCGAGGAGGCGCGGGCGGTATGGCGCAGACCCTGATCCTCGATGCCGAGGCCCTGAGCGCCCTCGCGCATGCCACCAGCCGCGCGGTGTCGGCACAGCGGGCGCGGGCGATTCTGTCCGTTGCCCATGAGCTCGGCGCGCTGGTCCGCGTTCCGGCCCCCGTGCTGGCCGAGGTCTTCCGCGGAGGCAGTCGGGACGCCGCCGTGGAGCGCGTGCTCGGTGGCAAGGGCATCCGGGTCGTGGATCTGACCGCGCGCATGGCACGGCACGCCGGCGCCCTGCTCGGCGCTGCCAAGCTCGACTCGGTTCATGCCATCGACGCGTTCGTGGTGGCGACGGCGGCGGCGCTGGGCGGCGGGATCATTGCGGCGCACGACCCGGACGACCTCGCCCAACTGGCGGACCGGGAGCCCGGCGTGCGGGTGTGGGCCATCTAGCGTTTCCCCATTGGGGAGCGCCGATCCAACCTGCAGTGGCCCCTGCCCTGCTTGCACCTCGCCGCGTCCGCCTCTATCCCATAGGCTGCGATGGCCAGAACCCTGGACGCGCTCTTTCGCGAACCGGCCTTCGGGCCGCTCGCCGAGGCGGACCGCCTGCTGGCGGCCGGCGAGGTCGTGCAGGCCCTACAGGCCGTGAGCCGCGAGCGGCTGATCGCGGGGCTGCGCCAGGGCATCCAGTCCCTGGCTCGGGCAGCCGGCGTCGCCGCGCTCGCCCTGTACCAGCGGCTGCCCATGGCGGAGGTGGAGGCGGACGTCGAGCGACTGGAGAGCAGCCAGGCCGACGCGCTCGCGCAGTGGCGGGCCCATGCGACCGCCGCAGCCGAGCCGGCCCCCGCGTTGGGGGGGCCTCCCCGGGCTCTCTCCGAGGCAAGGCCGGACGAGCGGCTGCTGCTGCTGGCCGACGTGCTCGCGGAGCAAGAGCAGCTCGGCCGGGCGCTGCGCCACCTGGCCGGTGCCCTCGAGGAGTGGCACCAGGACGTGGCGGGTTGCCAGTTGCTGCTGCTCGACCCGGGCGATCTGCGCCGCCGCTACCGGCGGCGGCTGCACGTCCGCGCCCTGGCGGTGGTGCTCGCCACCATGCTCGCCGGCGGTGCGCTCGTCTGGCTCACCGAGCGCCAGCGCGCCCGGGCGCGGATCGACGCGACGCTGTCGCAGGGCGGCTGCGCCGCCCAGAGCATCGCCTCGCGCGATCTCGCCTACGCCTCGGAGACGCAGAGATCCGCAGTGGCGACCGAGCGCCACGCCTGCCAGGAGCAGCGCGAAGCCGCGCGTCGCGCGGCGGAGCAGCGCCGCCAGGCGGAGCTCGAGCGCCAGGCGGAGCAGCGGCTCGAACGGTTGCGGCTCGCGCGCTGCGCCCGGCTCGGCGAGCACTTCCGGCAAGCCGCGCTCGACCCGACCGACGACGAGACCGCGGGCCGGCACGCCGCCCTGCTGCGCCGGCTGGCGGACGGCCGGGTCGAGGCGGCGGACGTGGCCGCCGAGCCCGGCGAGCTGCCGTGCGCGCCGACGCCGACCGGTCCGCTGCTTGGGCTCGCCTACGCCCAGGCGGTAGTCGGCTCGCCCGGCGCGTGGCTGACCCAGAGCGTGCCCTCGGCGGGCGTCCGCCGGCTGCTGGTCGAGCACCGGAGCTCGCTCGCGCCCGCGGCCCTGGCGGAGCTCGGCCGGCGCATCGAGTACAAGGCCACGCGCGCCGTACGCACCGGCGCGCGGCACGACGTGGAGCGCTACTCCGCGCTCTGCGAGCTCAAGACCGCCCTCGGCCTCGATCACCTGGCGACGTGCACCGTGGTCCTGTCGCTCGCGAAGAAGCCGTGAGCGTCGGCGGCGCGCACCCGGACGGAAGCCCGGCGCTGGCGCTGGAGATGCTGGTGCCGGAGCCGAAGGCGCTCCGAAGGGACTTTCCGCTCTTCGGCGAAAGTCGGGGTGAATGATTCCGTGCGGCAGGCCGCGATCGGCGACGCGGACGGGCGCAGGCGAGCTTGATGGCCCTTGCCGCCGCGGGCGCCGTCCGGCTGCACCGGACGGCAGCCCGAGAACAACGACGGAGGCCGAAGGCCGGAGTCATCCGCTTCGAAAGACCACACGGCAAGGCTGGCGCCCGGCGCGGCGCTTCGCGGGCGGGTCCGAGTTGCGCAACGCCCTCGGACGCCACCATGTCGCGTAACGCCGACCCTCACGGCGAGGGTCCGAGTTGCGCAACGCCCTCGGACGCCACCATGTCGCGTAACGCCGACCCTCACGGCGAGGCGCGGTTTCTCCGCTCGTCGGCGCA
>JACQWT010000217.1 GCA_016209145.1 Deltaproteobacteria bacterium
CGCAGGCGTTCTTGCAGGCCCCGCAGTTGTCGGCGTCCAGGGTCGTGTCCACGCACCGATCGCCGCACTTGGTGGTGCCCCCGGTGCACTCCAGGGCACAGATGCCGCCCGAGCAGACTTCGCCGGCCGCGCACGCCTGGCCGCAGCCGCCGCAGTGGGCGGGATCGACGCGCGCGTCCACGCAGCTCCCGCCGCACGAGAGCAGGCCCGCCGGGCAGCCCGCCGCCCCGCCGGCTCCGCCGCCCGTGGTGGCGGGCCCGCCGACCTCCACCGCGCCGTCGCCGCAGGCTCCCTGCAGCAGCAGGGCGCCCGCCAGTGCGCCGACAGCCCAGATCCCTGCGTCGCGTGCTCGGTGCATGTGCGTTCTCCCTGGCGATCCGCGCAGCGGCCCGCCTGGTGGCAGGATAGCGCGCCACTGTACGTCGCGTCGAGGCGCGATGGCGCTGTGCTGCGCGCCACCTGATGATCGCCTGAGTCGATCGAAAACCGCCTAGCACCTTCGCCTCCTCCTCGGTGGACACGCAAACCGGGAAGGAGAGACGAAGATGCGAAGGAGAGGCAGACGAAGAGGGAGCGGGGGACGCGACGGCCGGGGGCTCCGGCTCGGGAGCGCCGTGTTCGGGCTGGGGCGGCCGTACCCGCTGGCCGTGCGGATGAGGGCCGTAGAGGAGGTGCTTGGCGGCAAGCTGTCTTCCGGGCAGCTTTCCGCCGTCATCGGCGTTGGCGCAGACACCGTCGCGAAGTGGATCAAGCTCTTTCAGCTCGGAGGCGTCGACGCCCTGGTGCCGGAGTCGAAGGTGCCGCCGGCTCGCCGGCGGCGGCTGGCGACGGAGGCCAGGCGCGAGGCGGTGGTCGCGGCCAAGCAGGAGCATCCCGAGTACGGCACTCGTCGCATCCGGGACGAGCTGGCGCGCCTCGAGGCGCTCGGGGTGAGCGAGACCGAGGTGCGGCGCATCCTGCACGAGCAGGGGCTGCTGGCCGCACGCAAGCCGGCGCCGGTGCGCGAGCCGCCCGAGCGGCGCTTCGAGCGCGCCGGCGCCGTAGCGGCGTAGTGCGCGGGTGGCGCGCGGGTACGAGTTTGGTGGAGCCAATATGAGGATTTTCGTATGGTTGCGTGACTTGGCAATCGGGATTGGACGCTCGCGCCGCTAGGGCACCGAGCTGCTACGATCGGAAAGGCCCGTGCAAATGAGGCATCCAACATCTCCCTATGCCGACCGGACGCCGCTGAGCTCGTCCCGCGCGGGCTGTGCCACAGCGAAGTCGAGCCGCGAGGGTAGGGGCCGCGTGCGGGGGGCGGCACCGGGGCTCTGTCTCCTGGCCGCGCTTGCGCTTGCGGCGGCGTGCAGCAGCGAGCCAATGGCGGCCGCCGCGCTCGATCCCGATCACTGCGGCGGGTGCAACAACACCTGTCAGCCTGGTCACGTCTGCGACAAGGGGGTCTGCAAGGCCAGCTAGATGCCATGATGGTCGCCATGAACGGGGCGGCCGAGTTGGTGAGCGAGGGGCTGGCGCGGCGGGGCGGGGGCGGTACGCAGCCGGGCGCGGGCGGGGCCTTCGAACCGAATCGATCCCAAGCACGCCCCGGTCCGGTGCACGACGTCGCAGCGATGCCGTAGGCAGGTTTGCCCATAGGCAGGTTTGCCCATAGGCAGACTTGCCTACTCAAGCCACCCGTGCTACCTTGACGGCCATGTTCAGGGCCAGCGCCCCCGTCACCGGGACCGGCTTCCACGACAGGAAGGCCGCGCTCGACGAGCTGTTGGCCGCGTTCGACGCCCTCACGCGGGGGGCGCCGCGTTGGCTCGCCGTGCTCGGTCCCCGCAAGATCGGCAAGACCAGCCTGATCCTCGAAGCCGCGCGCCGCACACCGACCGTGAAGGTCGTCGTCCTCGACGCCCTCGAGCACGCGCCGTTGACCGCGTCGTTCTTTCGCACGCTTGCCCTGCGCGGCGTCGACGCACTGCTCGCTGGCAGCACCGGGACCTCGCTCGCCGCGCTCGCGCGCGAGCCGGACTCGTTCCAGGCCGCCCTGGCAGGCAATGCGGTGGTCGCGGCCCTACCAGATGCGCTCCGGATCGAGTTGACGCGCCTGCCCCGGATGGCCGCCGACGGTGATTCCATCCCCCGTTGGCTGCAGTTGCTCGAGGATCTATGTGCGGCGCTCCGCCAGCACCTCGTCGTTGCCATCGACGAAGTGCAGGAGCTCGTCGCGCTCGCTTCCGGGCGCTTCGAGCCCTTCCCGGTCATGCGTGCCGTCTGGCAGCGCCACGAGCGCGTTGGCTACGTCATCTCCGGCTCCTCGCCGAGCGTGCTGCGCGAGCTGGTCACCGCGCGGCACTCCCCCTTCTTCCAGCACTTCAGGCTGCTGGAGATAGGGCCGTTCGACCGAGACGATGCCATCTCCCTTCTCGTGTCCGGCGCCCCCCCCGAGCGCGCGATCGAGCCCCGGATCGCCGGCCGCATTCATGACGTCGTGGGTGGTCACCCGTTCTACCTGCAGATCGTCGGGGAAGCCCTCGTTGGCACCGAGCCGCCCTACGACGACGGCTCGATCAAGGCTGTCTTCCAGTCCTTGCTCTTCTCGCGCACCGGCCGCCTCTCGCTGTACTTCGAGAACCAGTACCAGCGGACCGTGGGCCGGGCGTCCACGCTTGCCGCCGCGATCCAGGCGCTCGCCGATCGCCCGCGCGCGCGTCTGACCGAAGTGGCCGTTCAGATCGGCGCCTCCCCGGCTTCCACCGCGCGCTATCTCGACCGCCTCGGCGATTTGGTCGTGCGGGACGAGGGCGGGCTGTTCCGGCTCGTAGACCCGCTGTTTGCCACCTGGGTCCGGTGGCGGAGTCCCGGCGGCGCGGTGGTCCCGATGACCGTCGTCGGTGACGAGGCCGAGATTGCCGTTGCGCGCCTGCTCGCGTCGTATGGTTTCGACCTCGTCTATCAATCCCGGGCGTCGCGCGGCGCGTTCGACCTGCTCGCCCTTCGCGGTCCGATCCAGCTCGGCCTGCAAGTCAAGCGCTCCCGTCTGCCGCTCCGTTTCAAGAAGGGCGAGTGGAATCGCATGCAGGCCGACGCGAAACGATGGGGTTGGCGGTGGGCCGTCGTGTCGGTCGCCCCGGACGGGGCGGTCACGGTCCTGGATCCGGCCAAGTCGCAGTCCGGCCGGGAGGTCCGTCTGCACGACGACGCGGCCGTCGACAACATCCTTGGTTGGCTCGAACGTGGCTGACGACGCCGTATCCGTTCCGGGGGTCCTTGTCCCTTGCCGCCCGACTACGAGTCCTGCCCGGATCGGTATCAAGCTGGCTGTCAAGAGACTACGGCAGCGGCGCGTAGCCCGCGGCCTGCATCGGCTGCGGGCCGTTCGCCGAGCGCACGCAGAAGTAGTACACCGCGGGGCAGCCGCAGCCGCTGCACATCGACTGGCGCGCCTTGACCACGCCGGCCTGGGCGTAGGGCTTGGCCTGGAAGAACACCTGCGCGTTGGCGTCCGGCGGGATGCACTGCGCCGGCAGTCGGCCCTCGGCCAGGGTGTCGGCCAGCCACAGGCCCGTCGGCTGGATCTGCATGGCCGCGAGCCGCTGCTCCTCCTGCGCGATCTCTTGCTCGTAGCGCAAGTAGTGGCCGAAGCCGGCCAGGGCGCACTGGATCCCGTCGCGGCCGAGCAGGTAGTATGCCTCGGTCGCGACGGGCGGCGCCGGCGGTGGCGGCGCCGCCGGGGGCGGGGGCGGCGGCGAGCCGCAGGCGGCCAGGATCAGCAGGACGGCGGCGGCGGAGAACGGGCGCTTGCTCATGGGGGGCAGATCGTGGAGAGAGAGTGGCGCTCGATCGCGCTCGCGCGGATGCTCAGGGTCGAGCCGAGCCGCGCCACGACGCCGCGTCCCTGGCCGCTGCCCGGCCGCGTGTCGCGCACGACGCTCTCTTCGATGCTGATGGTCGCGCCGTAGGCCATCACCGCGATGTCGCTCGCCGCCTCGACCAGCGACCGGCGCAGCGTGACGCCGGTCGAGCCCAGCGTGTTCTCCAGCGCCAGGCCGCGCTTGCCCGTGTCGTGGATCCAGACGCGGTCGAGTACGACGCCCTCGGAGCCGCTCACGCCGACGCCGAACTTCGGGCCTGTCACCGCGAGATCGCGGATCTCGGTGCCGGAGGCGCTCTTCTTGACGAACACCGCCGCCGTGCCCGAGGCGCTCCCGGCAATCTCGACCAGCTCCGGGCAGCGCCCCCAGAGCACGACGGCCTTGCCCGAGATGATGACGTTCTCGTCGTAGCGGCCCGCCGCGATGGCCACGACGGCGCCCGGCGCGGCCGCCTTGATGCCCTGCTGGATCGTGGTCCAAGGCTTCGCGGCGCTCCCGTCGCTGTCGCCGCCCGCGTACGCCGCGTCCACGTGCTCGGTGCCGTCCTCGGCCGGGGCGGCACCGAAGGGCGAGTCCCCACAGGGTGCCACCTCGCGGCAGGCCGCCTCGCCGGGTACGGCCATGCGGCCCTCGTCGCAGGCGTCGTCGGGAAGCACCGCGTAGCAGCCGCTCGCCTGGTCGGAGACGAAGCCCGCGGCGCAGCCGTCCGGCGCGATGCCGGCCGGCCGGCAGGAGCCGTCCTGCTGCTGCAGCTCGCCAGGCGCGCACGTGACCGGCTCCTCGGCCGGCAGGGAGCCGGGCCCGGCCACTACGCCCGCCGTGTCCGGCTCGCCGCCGCACGCCGGCGCAAGCGCGAGGAGGCACAACCAGGCTGGGGCACGGACTGAAGGCATGGGCGTGATCGGCGGTTGCACAACACACCACTATCTTTAGTTTACCACGAGACGAGGGACCGGCGGGAAGAGGAAACGCCGGCCACGCCAAGCAGGACTTGGGCAGCCCGGTCGTGACATACTCGGCGCGCGGCTTTCCCGCCCGCGGCGGGCGAGCGCGCTAGCATGGATCCGGGCGACGTCGTAGCCGAGCGGTTCGAGATCGAGCACACCGCCGGGGCGGGCGGCATGGGTACCGTGTACCGGGCGCGCGACCGGCACACCGGCGCGCCCGTGGCCCTGAAGACCCTGACCACCTGGGACGAGGAGCACGCCAAGCGCTTCCACCGCGAAGCCCAGGTGCTCTACGAGCTGCGCTACCCGCGCATCGTGCGCTACATCGCCCACGGGACGACGGCGTCGGGCGAGCTGTTCCTCGCCATGGAGTGGCTGGAGGGCGAGAGCCTGAACGACCGGCTCAAGCGCGAGAGCTTGAGCGTGGCGGAGTCGGTGCTGCTGGGCGTGCGCGCGGCCGAGGCCATCGCGTACGCGCACCAGCGCGGCGTGGTCCACCGCGATCTCAAGCCCGGCAACCTGTTCCTCGTGGGCGGCGCGGTCGACCGGCTCAAGCTCCTCGACTTCGGCCTGGCACGCATCAGCGCCGCCGGCCGCGATCTCACGCAGACGGGCGCCATGCTGGGCACGCCGGGCTACATGGCGCCGGAGCAGGCGCGCGGCGAGAAGGACATCGACGCGCGCACCGACGTCTTCGCGTTGGGGTGCGTGCTCTTTCGCTGCGTGACCGGGCGCAGGGCCTTCGAGGGCAGCGACGTGCTCGCGGTGCTGGCCAAGCTCGTGCTCGAGGAGCCGCCGCGGCTGAGCGAGCTGTGTTCCGAGGTGCCGCCGCGGCTCGACGATCTGGTAAAAAGGATGCTGGCGAAGAAGCGCGACGCGCGGCCGCCCGACGGGGCGGCGGTGCTGGCCGAGCTCAGCGCCGGGCTGGAGGAGGTGCGCGAGCTCGGTGGCGGGCGCCCGAGCGCTCTCCCGCCCGAGGCCCCGGCCTCTCTCACCAGCATCGAGCGGCGCGTGAGCTGCGCGGTGCTCGCCCGGCCGGCGGCCACGCTCGACGACGAGGACGCGACCATGACCATCGGGCGGGTGCGCGGCCGGCTCGACGCCGTGCGCGATGCGGTACGCCCGCTCGGCGGCAAGGTGGATCGGCTGCTCGACGGGTCGCTCCTGGTGAGCATCGAGCGCGGCAGCCCGAGCGAGCAGGCCGCGCGGGCGGCCCGCTGTGCCGAGCTGATGCACGCCGAGCTGCAGGGAGCGCCCATGGCCCTCGTGGCCGGCCGCGGCCTGGACGTCAAGGACGGCGCGGCCATGGGCGAGGCCATCGATCGGGCCATCATGCTCGTGCGCACGAGCGGGCGCCCGGTCATCCGGGTCGACGACGCGGCCGCAGCGCTGCTCGGCGACCGCTTCGCCATCGAGCGCGACGGCCTGGGCGCCTACCTGGGCGCGGGGCACGCCGCCGGCGAGAGGCTGGGCACGCTGCTCGGCAAGCCCACCGCCTGCGTGGGCCGCAGTCGCGAGCTGCGCAACCTGGAGTCGGCCGTCGAGCAGTGCGTCTGCGAGCCGGTGGCCCGGGCCGTCCTCGTGACGGGGCGCGCCGGAGAGGGCAAGAGCCGGCTGCGGCTCGAGCTCTTGCGCAAGCTCGCGGCGCGCGGCCCCATCGTGGGCGAGGACGACGAGGAGCACGAGATCGCGCTCTGGAGCGCGCGCGGCGACGCGATGAGCGCGGGCGCGGCCTTCGGCATCATCGCGCAGCTTCTGCGGCAGGCCGCGGGCGTGCAGGCGGGCGAGAGCCCGGAGCTCGGCCGCAGCAAGCTTGCGGCGCACTTGCAGGGACGCGTCGACCCGCGCGAGCTGCCGCGTGTTGCCGAATTCCTGGGCGAGATCATCGGCACGCCGTTCGACGAGGAGCGCAGCGTGCAGCTTCGCGCGGCGCGCGGCGATCCGGTCCTGATGGGCGACCAGATGCGCCGCGCCTGGGAGGACTGGCTCGCGGCCGAGTGCACCGCGCACGCCGTGCTTCTCGTGATCGAGGACCTGCACTGGGGGGATCTGCCCTCGGTCAAGTTCCTCGACGCCGCCCTGCGCCACCTCTCCGACCGGCCGCTCATGGTGATCGGCTTTGCCCGGCCCGAGGTGCACGAGCTGTTCCCCAATCTGTGGGCGGAGCGCAGCGTGGAGATCCTCCGGCTGGGCCCGCTCACGCCCAAGGCGAGCGAGCAGCTCGTGCGCCAAGTGTTGGGCGAGCAGGCGCCGGCGGCCGTGGTGCGGCGTGTGGTCGAGCAGGCCGCAGGCAACGCCTT
The DNA here is from genome assembly GCA_016209145.1 of Deltaproteobacteria bacterium. Taxonomy (GTDB): domain Bacteria; phylum Myxococcota_A; class Polyangia; order Polyangiales; family Polyangiaceae; genus JACQWT01. The sequence continues at coordinate 7,108 of JACQWT010000217.1, forward strand.
CTTCCTGGAGGAGCTGATCCGCGCGGTGGCCGCCGGCCAGGGGGAGACGCTGCCCGACAGCGTGCTGGCCATGGTGCAGGCGCGGCTCGCGGCGCTGGAGCCCGAGGCGCGCCGGGTGCTGCGCGCGGCGAGCGTGTTCGGCCAGGCGTTCTGGCGCAGCGCCCTCGGCGCGCTGCTCGGCGCCGAGCAGGCCGGAGCCGATCTCGACGACTGGCTGGGCGCGCTCGGCGAGCAGGAGCTGGTTTCGCGGCGTAGCGAGAGCAAGTTCCCGGGCGAGCAGGAGCATAGTTTTCGCAGCGCGCTGGTGCGCGAGGCATCCTACGCCATGCTGACGGAGCAGGACCGCACCCTGGGTCATCGGCTTGCCCGGCGCTGGCTGGAGCGAGCGGGCGAGCGCGAGGCCATGGTGCTGGCGGAGCACTGTGAGCGGGGCGCCGAGCCGGAGCACGCGGCCGGGTGGTACTGTCGTGCCGCCGAGCAGGCGCTGGAGGGCAACGATCTGGAGGCGGCCCTGGCGCGCGCCGAGCGCGCCGTAGGTTGCGGCGCCGCGGGCGAGCTGCGCGGCGCCCTCAGGCTGTTGCAGGCCGAGGCCAGGCGCTGGCGCGGCGAGTTCGAGCCGATGCGCGCCTGCGCGGCCGAGGCGATGGAGCTACTGAAGCCCGGCTCGGCCCGGTGGTGCGGCGCGGCGGCCGAGCTCGGGGTGGCGTGCCAGGCCCTCGGCGAGCACCAGGTTCTAGCCGCGGTGGCCGGCGAGCTTGGCCGGATCGTCCCCGCGCCCGAGCAGCTCGTGCCGCTCACCAAGGCTGCGGCGCGCGTGGCCATGCAGCTCTTCCTCTCGGCACAGGCGGAGCTGGGCGAGGCGCTGCTCGGGCGCATCGCGCAGCAGACCGACCTGGCGGAGATCGGCCGCCGCGATCCCACGGCCATTGCGTGGATCCACCAGGCGCGCGCCTTCCGGGCCCTCGGCAGCGGGGATCCCGGGGGCTATCTGGACGAGTCCGCGGCCGCGGGCAGCCTCTACGAGCAGGTCGGCGATCTGCGCGGCACGTGCAACAGCCGCGTCCACCTCGGCTTCGCCTATCTCGAGGTGGGTGACTACCAGCGGGCCGAGGGCGCGCTGCGCGAGGCACTGGCGGGGGCGGAGCGCATGGGCTTGCACAACGTCGTGGTCACGGCCAAGAACAACCTCGGCCTGGCGCTGGCGCGCCTGGGCAAGCTCGACGCGGCGGCCGCGGTGGAGGCCGAGGCGATCGGGGACTCGTCGGCGCAGGGCGCACGGCGGTTGGAGGGCGGGTCGCGGCACTATCTGGCGATGATCCACGCGCTCCAGGGTAGGCTGGACGAGGCCGCGCGCGAGGCCGCGCACGCGGCCGATCTCCTCGCCATCTCTCCGGCGCTGCGCGCCCACGCGCTGGCCACGGCGGCGCACATCCGCCTCGGCCAGGGGAGCGTCGCGGCAGCGCTCGCCGCGGCCCGCGAGGCCATGGGGGTGCTGGAGTCGCTGGGCGGCCTGGAGGAGGGGGAGTCGGCCGTGCGGCTCGTGCATGCCGAGGCGCTCTATGCCTCGGGTGAGCTGGCGGAGGCACAGCAGGCCGTCGGGCAGGCACGCGATCGGCTGCTGGCGCGCGCTTCCAAGATCAAGGACCCGACCTGGCGCGAGAGCTTCCTGCGCAACGTGCCGGAGAACGCGCGGACGTTGGCTTGGGCGCAAGGGTGTAGGTAGAAAAAAAACCACATCGCGTCCAAACGAAGCAAGTGGTAACCTCATCACCGGGCTCGTCTCCGCCAACCGCGAGCCAGGAGGCTTCCCATGAGGGCTCGGATAGGTCTTCTCGTCCTAGGAGTCTGTCGGAGAAAAAACTAAGTGCGCGGAATTGTTCGGTTCCAGCGTCAGAGCAAAGTGAGCGATTTCGATAACTTGGACCATTTCGAGCACGCTTTCTCCGACACACTCCTAGGAGCGCTGCTTGCCGCCGGTTGCAGCAGCGAATCGCAGGAGCCGGGACCGCTGCCCGTGCCGTGCAGCGCGGAGAACACGGTCGCCGGCGTCTGTGCCGGCGTGCCCGCGGGCGCGCTCTGCGACCAGGAGATCTGCGCCACGAGCGGCTGCTCGCAGGTCGCGGTCGTGGGCAACGACGCCGAGCTCACCTCCGCCTTGGCGGGCGCCGCCGCGGGGAGCTGCGTCGCGCTGCGGCCGGGCTCCTATGCCGAGGCGCGGCTTCCGGCCGGGGTGAGCCTGCTCGGCCGGGGCGCCGACTTCGTCACGGTCGGGCTGGTCGAGCTTGGCGCGGGCGACGGGGCCGCCGTGCGCGGCCTTGGCGTCGGTGCGGGCGGCATCAAGATCGACGGCGCCACGAACGCGAAGATCGAGGCCGTGCGCATCGGCGGCAGCGCCGGCAACGGCGTCGAGATCACGGCTGGATCGTCCGTGACGATCGTAGGGTCCACGGTCCAGGGATCGGGCAAGTATGGCGTGAGCGCCTTTGACGCGGCGCGGATCTCCATCGACAAGAGCATCATCGCCGGGTCCAAGGGGCCTGGCCTCTGGGCGCAGTGCCAGGGCGGCTGCAAGTGCGCCGGCACGAAGATCGAGGCCAGCGTCACGGCCAGCATCATCCGCGACAACAAGATCGTGGGCGTGTCGCTGGTAGGCGCGAAGGGCAAGTTCGACGCGGTCGACATCGCCGCAAACACGGTAGATCCGAGCTTCACGCCCGGCGGTGGCTTGAGCGTGTCCGGCTGCTCCGAGCTCGACGCGAGCGGCGTCCGGGTGCTCGACAACACCAACTTCGGCGTGCTGATCGATGACTCCAGCGCCACCCTGAGCGGTTCGGTCGAGATCAGCCGCAACCTGCTCGGGATCTGGGTGCAGCACATCGGCAAGTCGGGCGCCGCGCAGGTGGCGTTGGAGAGCTGTACGCTGGCCGGCAACACGGGCGTGGGCGTCGGCATCGACGGCGCGTCCAGCAGCGTTACGATCGCGCAGAGCGTCATCCGCGACACCAGCCTCATCGACCTTCCCGTGCTCGTGGGCGGCGTCAGCGCGGGCGCCAAGAAGGTGGGCGACGGCCTGAACTGGCTCGGCGTCTCGCAGGTGAGCATCCAGGGGCTCACCGTGTCGGGCAGCGCGCGCCAGAGCGTGCTCATCGACGGCGCGGTCGCCGACGGCAGCACCATCGCGGACGCGCAGCTCGAGGGCGGCGACGAGGGCAAGGGGATCTTGCAGCAGAACCTCGCCGATGGCGGCCTCAAGCCGACCATGAGCGGCACGACGCCCGCGCTGCAGACATCCGCCGACGAGCAGTTTGCCGTTCCCCAGTCGGTGACCATCCCGCCGCAGATCTGAACCTGCGGCCCACAAAAGAAAAGACCCCCCGGCCCGCTTGGGGCGACGGGCCCGGGGGGCTGCGTTGGTCTGTTGTGGGCTAGTACTCGGGCTGACCTCCTTTCCTGTCGGGCTTGTGCTTGCTCAACAGGAGAGCTGTCCCTTCCATTCCCCGGGAGATCAGTCCTGCCGCTGCACTTTCTGGTAGGTGCGCGAGAGGGCCACCCGGCCCAGCCAGAGCAGGGCCACGAAGATCACGGGGATGGCGTATAGCGCCGGCGCGACCAGATCGAAGAGCCGGACGACCAGGGGGTGGTTGATCCCCGGCGCCCCGGCCAGCCAGCCGAAGCGCTGCTGGGCGCGCTGCAGGAGCAGGCCGGCGCCCAGCAGCAGCACGAGCCACGCGGCGGAGCGCAGCGCGTTGCCGATGATGACCGGGATCAAGTTGACCTTGCGGTAGATGGTCTTCTTGCCCTGCTCCAGATCCTGGAGCCGCTGGACGAGGAAGTCGGGCAGGGCGTTGGCCAGGAGCTGCAGCGACAGGGCGCGATCGATGAGCGCACCCGGGCCGTACATCCCCTGCAGCTCGCGCATGCGGATGAGGCGCATGGCGCGGCGCAACTCCTTCTTGTAGTCGAACTCGGGCGCGATGCGCAGGACCACGCCGTCCACGGTGAGCAGCGCCTTGAAGTACAGCATCGTCTGCATCGGCAGCACGAGCCCGATTTGCCGGGCGATGCTCATCGCGGCCTGGATCAGCCGTGTCACCGTCTTGTCCTCCAGGCGGGCGCCCGGGTTGTCGCAGGCGTCGAGCCACTCGTCCGCCTCCTCGGCGAAGTCGTCGTACGCCTCGGTCACGGCCAGGCCGCGGGGCGCGTCGAGCAGATCGAGGACGGCGACGAAGAGCCGCTCGATGTTCTCCAGCGTCACTGCCTCCATGAGCAGGGCCTGCTCGCGGCGAGCCTCCTCGTTGAGCCGGCCGAGCAGCCCGAAGTCCAGGAAGCCGACGGTGTTCTCCGGCAGCACGACCAGGTTGCCGGGGTGCGGATCGGCGTGGAAGACGTGGCCCGCGAAGGCTTGCAGCAGGAAGGACTGGAAGATGTTGCGCGCCAGCTCCAGGCGGGTGCAGGACAGCGCCGTGAGCTCCTCCTCGACCGTAGCGTCACCCTGCTCGAAGCGCTCGATGAGCCGCGAGACGGGCAGGCCCTCAAGGTACTCCAAGGTGATGACCCGGCCCGCCGTGTGCTCCCAGTAGATCCACGGGATCCTCTGGCGCACGTTCCACTGGGTCATCTCCTCGAGGTGGTCGGCGTTCTTGCCCTCCTGCTGGTAGTTGACCTCGCGTCGGGTCCAGCGGGCGAAGTCCCGGAAGATGGGCACGAGCTTGATCTGGCCGAGCAGGCTGCTCAGGTCGATGAGCCACCCGAGCAGCAAGAGCAGGCGCGTGTCCGTCTCTATGCGCTTCTCGGCGCCGGGGCGCGCGACCTTGACGATGGCGCGTTTGCCGGCGTTCTCGCCCCTCAAGGTGACGAGGTGGCCCTGGGCAAAGGAGGCCGCGCCAATGGCCTCGTCGTCGAAGGAGTCGAACAGCTCCTCGACCGGGGCGCCGAGCTCCTGCTCCACCGTGCGGCGCGCCTGAGCGGCCGGGAAAGGGGGTACGCGGTCGTACAGGGTGCACAGCTCCCGGCAGTAGGCGGGCGGCAGGATGTCCGAGCGTATCGAGAGGAACTGGCCGAACTTGATGAACGCCCCGCCCATGTCCACGGCGAACTGGCGCAGCCGCTGCGGGTTGCGCGGCTGCCACTTCTTGCCGCGCAGCCGCCGGTACAGCGGAATGCGCACGAGCGCCTCCTCGAGGAGGAACTTCGCGAAGAAGCGGAGGAACCCGCCCAACACCTGGAAGGTGCGGCCCATGCTCTGGTGCGCTTTCGCCGGAGGCCGGCGCCCGTCACAGCGCCCGGGCCCGCCCGTCTTGGCCGGCGGGGCCCGGGCCGGCGGACCCGCCCAGTCGTTGCGCCGCCGCCAGCGCTCGCCCCGGTCGGCGCGCGGGCTGCGGATCCCTTCCTCGAAGCGCCGGTCGAGCTGGCGCGGCACGCGGCGCAGCTCGTCGACGAGGTCGTAGCCGACGAGATCGGCCTCGCGCGGGACCCCCCGGACGACGTCGCCCGGCTCGTCGTAGTCCTCGTCGAAGGCGCGGTCCACCGCCCCCTGGAACACCCGCGAGAAGATGTTGAGCGTGAGCGCGACGCCCTCGGCCAGGGCGAGAGAAGTGCCGCGGCTCAGATCCTTGACCTCGTCGCCCAGAGGAGGCCGGCCGCGCCAGCGCCGGCGGCGCTGGCGCCCGTGCTCGCGCGCCTCGCCCCGGTCTTCGCCTTCGTCCTCGTCCTTCTCGTCGCCTTCCACGCGCAGCCCGCGCGGCTCGTCCTCGTCGCGCTCGTCGCGCTCGCGGTCCTCGCCTCGCGCGCGCTCGCGGCGCGGACGTACCGTGCCTTCCTCGCGCCTCAGCCCGCTCGTCTCTTCCGCCATGGCTTCCTCCGCTTCGACCTGGCGCCGCCGCCCGCGGCGCTGCCAGGCCATCCTACCCGAGCTTGGGCGACGGCGGACGGAGAAGATCCGCCGCGCCGCTCCCGTTCTCCTCTTGCGGCCGCTGTGCTACCACGACGGGCGCCAAGCGAGATCCACGATCCGAGCCAACCAGGCACACGACACTAGAGGTGCGAGATGTCCATCCCCGTGCAGGCGCGACTGACCTTCCACCGGAACACCTTTTTCGAGCTGGAGACGCCCAAGCGCCGGCTCTTCATCGATCCGGTCTTTTCCCGCGAGCGCCGCGGGCGCCGGGTCACCGCCGCGGTGCGGCCCTGCGACTACGTGCTCGCGACCTCGATGACGCCGTGGTTCGACGACGTGCTCGACGTGCTCGACGAGTGCGAGGCCATCTTCGTCGCGAGCACCCGCCTGCGCCGGCTCGTGGCCGACGAGCTGGGCCTCAAGCGCGGCCGGCTGCTCGACCTGGAGCCGTGGGAGCGGGCCAGCGAGCCGGGGCTGCGCTTGACCGCCCTGCCCATGACGGCCAGCATGGGCATGGAGGGCGCCATCGACGAGGGCGCCGGCCTGCTGCGCGACCTCGGCAACATCTTCCCCGTGCGCCGCGGCCGCGTGCCGCTGCTCGACAGCGCCTTGCCCGTGTTGGAAGGGGCGGTGCGCAACATGGCAGGCATGATCGGCAACCTCGGCGGCGTGCTGCGCCAGCCGCGCGCCATGGACCGCATGAGCGACATGCTGGGCGTGGACCTCAGCACCGTGGCCGGCGGCCGGCCGGGCCTGGCCTACCTCATCGAGCCCGAGGGCGCGGCCTCGCTGCTGCACCTGGCCGACGGCGTGCACGCGGGCACGAGCCCCGAGGATCTGGAGGACATGGCCGAGATCTGCCAGCCCGACGTGCTGGTCATGCACGCCGCCGGTCTGGCGGTGGAGCCCTACGTCCGGGCGGCGCGCACGCTCGGGCCGCGCTCGGTGCTCTTGTACCGCTCCCGCGATCCGTACCGCGTGGGAGCCCGGGGCCAAGCCATCCCCATGACCTCTTTCGTGGGCGCTCTCGCGGAGGGCGCGCCGGAGTGCAAGGTCGTGCAGCTTCGCCGGGGCGACAGCTTCACGCTGGAGCGGCCCGCCGATCGGCCGGCCGCCGTGCGCCCCGGCGCGAGCAAGGCTGGGGATGCCGCCGCTCGGCCGGCTCCCGGCCTCGGCGCGAGCTCGGTCAAGAGCTGAGAGGGTGTTTCACAGCCTGCTGCGCGGGCCGATGCGTCGGTCGGGCTCCTCGACGTACGCCAGAGTACGCCTGCGTCGCCCTCCCTAGCCTCGGCCCGCTCGCGACGGCTGTGAAACACCCTCTGCGGCCGGCGCCCTCGCGCGCCGCATAGCGCGGGCTGGCGCCCGCAACCCACTCCGACCCGCTCCCGCTCCCGCTCCCGCTCCCGGGGCCGGCAGTCGGGAGCGGGAGCGGGAGCGGGAGCGGGCGGAGAAGAATCTTCGCGCCGCGCGAAGTCGGCCACCCTCCAGCAGTTGCCGCGGCAGGCGGCCTGGAATTTGCGCGCGGCGCGCACAGAGCCCAGATTGGTAGATCAGCGCAGCCTTGCCAGCCGGCTCAAGCTGTCGGCGAGGGCGCGGTGCAGCGCCTCCACGTCGCGCGGCTTCCAGCTCCCCCGCTCTTCGCGCACGAACGAGGTCAGATCATCGCGGTTGTCCAGGCGCGCCAGCGGCAGATACCAGCTCGCCAGCTCGTGGCGGCGAGCGCCGTCCGCGCCCGTGCGCTCGACGATCCGCTCCACCTTGACGTGATCCGGCCGGCCGCAAGTGGCGAGCAGGTACTCGATGTCGTCGCAGCCGTACTCGCCCAGCATCACCTCGAGCGGCACGCTGTGGAAGAGGATCGACCCCTGCGCGTCCGGCCGGGAACGCTCGATGTTCTTGCGGCGCGACTGCTCCGGAGTGACCCAGACGTAGAGGATGGCCGCCCGCTCCAGGATCTGCTCGGACAGGAGCGACAGCGTGTGCTCGTAGCCGCGCGGCGGCGTGAGAGGGAAGGCCGAGCCGTTGGGGCCGCCGCGGGCGGCCTCGATGATGATGGTCCTGTCCGTGCGATCCTGACTGCACGTGCGGTTGCGCTGGGCGAGCTCCTTTCTGCACTCGGGCTCGAGCGCCTGGGCGACCTCGCGCCGCCCGCGGTAGGAGATCTCCTCGAGCGCACGCGGCAGGCCCACTCGCTCGCGGGCCGCGTCCATCCGGTCGAAGAGCAACTCGGCGGCCGAGCGCGGCTCGATCTGCCGGCGGGAGAGCAGATCAGTGTAGTCCTCGTTGAGAAGGTGCGCCAGCGTGCCCCACTCGAGCTGGTCCTTGAAGGGGCGGATCGGCCCCGCGTAGAAGACGTAGTCCGCGCCGCGCTTCTTCAGCTCGTCGTCGATCCGGTGCATCAGGTGCACGTAGGGGTAGTCGTCGAGCTGCAGGGTCGGCCCCATGTGCAGCTCCTCGCGGCACCGCTCGGGCGCGAGCCCATCCATGTACTTGCGCACCTCGCTCTTGCCGGAGGCGGGCAGCGCGAACAGCAGAATTGTGTCGAGGATCTGGACCATGGCGTGACTAGAGCACGCGCGCCGGCCGGGCACAACCGCTCGCGCGGTGCTGCCGCCGCGGCACCGCCGCGAGACTACAGCATCCCCGCCAGCGGCACGTCCACGCGGCCGCCGGGGGCGGGAAGCTGGAAGTCGACTCCGGCCTGCCAGATCGGCTGGCCGAGCTCGGCCGCTTCCTCGGTCTCGTACACGGGCGCGAGCAGCCGGTACTTGCTCGGCGCCACCTTGTGCCCGGTGTGGCAGGGGCAGCCGTCGGCGTTCTGGCCGAAGGTGTAGGTCAGGCCCGTCCAGCTCGCCTCCAGCACCCCGCCGGGATCGACGGGGACGCCGCCCTCCCAGCACGCACCGCAGGCGATGCAGCCGCCGCCGGGCGGGTCCGAGCAGTCCACGCTGCAGTCCGCCCAGAGCACCAGCGGCGCGACGTAGCCATCGGCGCATGCGGTCACGCTGAAGTCGAGGTTGCAGCCCTGGTGCAGGCAGAGCACTTGCCCGGTGGGGTTGACGAAGCGGAAGGTGGTTGCGTAGGGCGGCACCTGGGCCGTGGCGACCTGGCACTGTGGCGGCAGGCTCCCACCTGCGCCTCCGTTGCCGCCGCCGCTGCCGTTCCCGCCCGTGCCCGAGCCGCCGGCACCGGCGGTGCCGGAGCCGTCCGGCGCCAAGACGTCGACGTTTCCGCCGCACGCGGCGACAAGAGGCAACAGGGCCGCCAAGGCGGCAATCCACAAAGGCTTTGCCATGGGCTCACCTCACTCGGGCCGCAGCTCGGCCCGACGCACACGATCCTACATCAAGGGCCAGCGAGCAGAGGAAGCAACCGCCGTGCCGACCCCCCCGCGCTCGGATCCCCGCGTGACCACGTCGCGCGCGTGCGCGCGTCCGTGCCACGGCGTGCCGGTGCGTGCCACTACGGCGGGCCGGACTCCAGCTCGACCCGCGCAATGAGCCCGTCCTCGACCGTGTAGATCGCCACGGCCGGGACGTAGGGGCGGCCCGCGATGCCGGTGACGAGCTCGCGATCGACGACGGTCGAGCCCACGGCAACGCGCCCGAGGAGGCGGCAGTGCAGATCTGGGCTTGTGGCGAAGAGCTTGGCGTACACGGCGCGCATGGCCTCCCGCCCCTCGGCCACGACCGCGCCGCCCGGCCGGCGGACGACCAGCACGCGCGGCGCGTGGTGGGAGAGGAAGCGCTCCAGATCGCGCGCGTTGTAGGCATCGAGCTGGCCCTGCACGACGGAAGCGGGGCTGGGGGAGAGGATCTCGGCCGGGGCCAGCACGAGGCCGCCCTTCACGACCCGATGGATGCGCCGCAGGTTGGCCACGGCGTCCAGCGGATCGGCGTCGAGCACCAGCAGATCGGCGAGCTTGCCCGGCTGCAGCGTGCCGACGGCCGGCTCCGCGGCGAAGACGCGGGCGGCGTCGCGCGTGGCGGCAAGGAGCACGGCCTCGGCGCCCAGGCCCGCCTGCTGCATCAGCTCCAGCTCGCGGTGCAGCGCCGGACCGTGCGGCGTACCGATGTTGCCGGCGTCGGTGCCGGCCGCCACCACGACGCCGGCGTCGCTGACTGCCTTAAGGTTGTCGCGCATGATGGGCCAGCGCGCGCGCATGGTGCGCGCGCGCTTGGCCACGTCCTGGGCCACGGCGGGCGTCGCCACCGAGCCAAGCTCCTGCCAGGTGGCGACCACCGCGGGATCCGCGTAGGCAAGCTCCACGTCGGTGAGCTGCGGCTCTCCTCCCAGCACCTCCGCGTAGCCTTCCATTACGACCAGGGCCGGCACGTAGATGGTGCCGCGGCTCTTGAGCAGCTCGATGAGCGCCGGGGCCATGGGCTTGTCGTGGACGCTGTGCACGAGGATGTCCGCCCCGGCCTCGACCGCCTGGCGGGCGCTTTCTCGCTCGGTGGCGTGCACGGCCACGCGAACCTTGGCCGCGTGCGCTTCCTCGATGGCCGCCCGCATCATCCGCTCGGCCGCGTCCGCGCCTGCGTCCGGCGCGGCGATGAGCCAGATCTTGATGAGATCCGGCCGGTGCGCGAGCTGGGCTTGCACCATGGTGCGCGCTCGGTCGGGCGACTCGGCTCGGATGATGGGCGGGTCGCCGAGATCGAGCTGCGCTCGCGCCACGGTGGAGATCAGCGGGCCCGCCACGGCCACGCGGGGCGCCAGGGCGACGGCTTGCGCCCGCTGGCGCACCTCGAAGTTCCACAGCGGCCCGCCGACATCGACCACGGCCGTGACTCCGCTCACGAGGTAGCGCCGCAAGGTCGCGTCGAGCGAGCCATGGATGGCATCAAGCTCGGTCGCGTAGGGGCGCACGGCCCTCAGATCGACGATGTCCGGCCGCGTGTAGAGCCCGGCCGACTGGAAGAAGTGGATGTGGGCATCGATCAGGCCCGGCACGATCCACTTGTCCGTCACATCGACGATGCGCGCTCCCGGCGGCACCGGCACATCCACGCGCGGCCCCACGATCCGAATGCGGTCGCCCGCCAGCAGCACGATCCCGTCTGCCAGAGCGGGCGTGCCGGTGCCGTCCCAGACCGTAGCGCCCACCAGGGCCGTGAACGTGGCCCGCGCCGGCGTCGCCGCGGCCCCGGCCGAAGTGGTTGCCGCCGCAGCGCTCGTGGCCGGCTGTCGTCCTCGTAGGCGGGACCGGGCCTGCGTGGCGCGCTCCATCCCCTCCCAGTCACAGCTCGCGGCTCCGGTCGCGAGCAGCATCAGCGTGAGAAACCAGCGGATCCAGTTGCCGCCCACCATGGCGCAAGCATGCTGCGCACGAAACGCGCCCGGCGGCCAGGCTTTCGCCTTCGTGACGCTGGACAGGATCTGGGGTAGCTTCGCGGTCTGCTCAGCCATGTCCTACGACTTGAAGCCCATGAAAGCCCCGCGGGCCGCCGGCTCGCTCTTGCATGCCTTCGTGGCCATCGTCGAGAACCCCGTCACGGGCTCGCTCCTGGCCGACAAGCTCCTGCGCGATGCGGGCATCCACGCGCTGCGCGAGATCGAGGCGAGCGGGCCGCCGCTGTTTGCTCCTCCGGTCTTCGATCGCGTCCGCGAGATCGCCGATCCGGCAGCGCCGCCAGCCGACCTGCGCGCGTTGGCCCGGCAGCTCGGTCCCGCCCCTGGCGCCAGCTTCCGGCCGGAGAGCGCCGCCGACTTCCAGGCCGCGTACGCCGCCGGCCGCACGAGCCCGACGCGCGTGGCCGAGCGGTTCCTGGAGCACGTGGGCGACAGCGAGGGCCTGGAGCCGCCCATGCGCCTGTTCATCGCGCAGGACGCGGACGATCTGCGCGAGCAGGCCCGCGCCTCGACCGCGCGCCACACGCGCGGCGAACCGCTCGGGCCGCTCGACGGCGTGCCGGTCGCCGTCAAGGACGAGCTCGACCAGCGGCCGTACCCGACCACCGTGGGCACGAGCTTCCTCGGCAGGGAGCCCGTGGTCGCTGACGCCGAGGCCGTGGCCCGGCTGCGCGCGGCGGGCGCGCTGCTCGTCGGCAAGACCAACATGCACGAGATTGGCCTGGGTGTGACCGGCTTGAACCCCCACCACGGCGCGGCGCGCAACCCCTACGATCCGGCACGCATGACCGGCGGCTCCTCCAGCGGCCCGGCCGCGACCGTGGCGGCCGGCCTTTGCCCCATTGCCGTGGGCGCCGACGGCGGCGGCTCCATTCGCATCCCGGCCGCGCTGTGCGGCGTGGTCGGCTTGAAGCCCACCTTCGGCCGGGTGAGCGAGCACGGCGCCGCCCCGCTGTGCTGGAGCGTCGCGCACGTGGGCCCGATCGCCGCCACGGTGCGCGATCTCGCGCTCGCCTACGCGGCCATGGCCGGCCCTGATCCCAAGGACGCGACGAGCCTGCGACAGCCGGCCCCGGGCTGGGACGGCATCGGGCAGCGCGGCTTGGGCGGCATAAGGCTCGGGATCTTCCGGCCCTGGTTCGAGGACGCAGCCCCCGCGGTCGTCGAGATCTGCCGGCACACGCTCGACGCGCTGGCGGACGCCGGGGCCAAGATCGTCGAGGTTGCCATCCCCGAGCTCGGGCTGCTGCGCTCCGCCCACCTCGTGACCATCATCGCCGAGATGGCCGGCGCGCATCTCGCGCACTACCGGCGCCATCGCGCGGACTACGGGGCCGACACGCGCCTGAACCTCGCCCTGGCGCGGCGCCTGTTGGGCTACGACTACGTGCACGCGCAGCGGCTGCGCGCCCGGCTCTGCGCGCACTTCGCGCAGGTCATGGCCGAGGTCGACGCCGTCGTCACGCCCGCCACCGCATGCACGGCCCCGCTGCTCGCGCCGGACGCGCTCCACAGCGGCGAGTCCAACCTGGAGGTGACCGACCAGATCATGCGCTTCGCGCCCGCGGGCAACTTCACCGGCCTGCCCGCCATGAGCTGCCCGGCCGGCTACGACGAGCTCGGTCTGCCCGTGGGCTTGCAGCTCCTGGGCCGCGCCTGGGAGGAGCACGTGCTCCTGCGCATCGCCGGCGCGATCGAACAGCAGGTCGAGCGGCGCGAGCCGCGCGTGCACTACCGCTATCTGGCGTAGCCGCGGTGGCGCCGGCGCCGGGCCAGGGCGCCGAGCAGCAGCAGCGCGGCGCCGGCTCCTCCCGGCGAGACCGGGCGCACGAGCCTGCATCCGCAGCCGGAGTCGGCCGCGGGCGCGGCGGCGGGCGGCGGGCCTGGCGGGGCGCCGCCCGGCTCTCCGCCCGCGGAGCCCCCGCCGCCGCCGGTGCCGGCCGGCGTGCAGGCGTCGCCTACGCCGTCGCCGTCGGTGTCGTCCTGGTCGGGGTTGTAGTGCGCCGGGCAGTTGTCGCACCAGTCGCCCACGGCGTCGAGATCGCCGTCCTTCTGATCGGCGTTCTTGACCTCCGGGCAGTTGTCGCAGGCGTCCCCCACCTTGTCGCCGTCGCCGTCCTCCTGCGCCGGGTTGGCGTCCTGCGGGCAGTTGTCGTCCTGGTCGAACAGCCCGTCGCCGTCGCCATCGCGGCGAATGACCACCTCGGGAGCGGTCAGCGTGCCCTGGTCGCCGTCGGGCGCGGCGTCGAAGCTCGCGGCGTTGACCATGCTCGTGGCGTCCGGCGCATCGCCCAGCAGCACGTCGAAGCGCACGGCCGCCGACTTGCCGGGCAAGACCGGGATCTTCTCGACCACCAGCTTGGACTCGGTCGAGGCGTCGGTGCCGCCGGCCGCGTCGACCAGAGCCCAGGCCTCGACCTCGGCCGGCATCGGATCCTCGATCTCGACGAGCCCCGGAGCCGTGCCGGTGTTGGCGAGCTCGATCGTGTACCGGACGGTGTCGCCCACGGACGGGATGCCATTGCCGTCCGCGTCGGTGAACAGCACCCACTGTTTCGACGACTGCGCCGCAAAGACGGGCTCGAACACGTTCACGCCGACGATGTTGTAGGCGATCCAGTACTTGTCGTCGCCCGCGGCGTAGCTCATCTGCACGGCGTTGTTGCTGGCGGTCAGGGCCTGGGAGATGTCGAAGCGATCGATGTCCACACCCAGGCAGCCGGTCTGCACCGGCTTGGTCGTGTTGATGGTGTGGTTCATCGGATTGCCCGCGGGGTTGACGGCGTCGCTCAGCACGAGCTCCAGGCCCCCGGGCAGCCCCTTGACCTTGACCTGCTCGCCCTCCGAGCCGCCGACGTCGCCCTCCAGCACGTACCAGGTAAGATCTCCCTGCGGCGGCGTGTCCACGTCGAGATCCCCGAGCGTGAACACGTCCGCGAGCTTGACCCCGGTGCCCATGGTCTGCACGCCGTCGTAGAGGCCGATGCGGCGCGGCTTGAGCGCACCGTGCCCGTAGACCAGCACGACCGAGAAGGAGGCGTTGTTCGTGCTCTCGTTGAGGATCCGCGCCTCGAAGTGATCGACCGTGTACGTGCCGACTAGCTCGGTCACGAGCCCGGTCACCTCCCGGCGGCAGACCTGGAAGTCGTAGATGTCGGAGCCGGCCCGCGAGCAGTAGCAGATGTCGGCCTTGACCGTGGTCTTGCCGCCGCCCGGCGGCGTGAAGTCCACGACGTCGTCGATCGTGCCGCCCGAGCAGTCGTCGTTGTCGATCGAGCCGGCCCAGTACAGGTACGCCTGCCGCAGATCTACGCCGGGCGGGACGTCGGCGTCCGTCACCACCACGCTCGCGGGCTGGGAGATCTGGTCGACCATGGTCGTGTCCGGATCGGGGCCGTCCACGGCCATGGGCGCGCCCGTGGCGAAGAAATCGACCGCGCCGAACCACGTCTGCCGCAGCACGATGGGCTCATCGGCCCGTGCCGGCGCCGCCGCGCCGAGCAGCCCCAGCGCCGCCAGGCCGATCCTTGCCACCGCGCGAAGTGCCAAGCTCGCCCTCACGGTGGGACCAGGCTACACGCGCTCACCGATGCGCACCAGGATTGCCTCGCCCTGCTCCGCCGCCTCCCGGTAGTGCTTGGCCAGAAGGCGCAGCTTCTTATACAGGTAGTCGCTCCGGCCTCCCCAGCCGGCGGTGCGCTCGTCGGGCAGCGAGTCCGCGGTGTCCTCGGGGTCGACGTCGTAGATCTCGCGGAACTGCTGCCGATCGAGCTCGCCCAGGCGCCGCGCGATCTCCTCGACCCGCGCCGCAGACACGTAGCTCCACACCGCGCGCGTGTCCGTGCCGGGCAGGGGCTCCTCGCCCACCGTGGGCCCGATCTCTGGTGCCCGGACGCCGCCGTCGAGCAGGCAGCCCAGGGCCTCCCAGGCGCGGCCGAGGTCGAGCCCGCGGCCGTCGCCGAGCGCCACCCGCGGGTCGTACTTGGGCAAGATCTCGGGGTGCTCGCGCAGCCGCTCGATCTCGCTTGTTGGCACGCGAATGTAGAAGGCGACGAGAGTCGTCACGCCTCGTGTCCTCTCACGCGGTATCGTAGCGGACTTCGACGATCCGCACCTCCATCTCGCCCGCCGGCCGGCGTACCTGCACGGCGTCGCCCACCCTGCGCCCGAGCAGCGCGCGGCCCAGGGGCGAGCACCAGCTAAGCCGGCCGGCCGACGGCTCGCTCTCGTCCTCGCCCACGAGCTGGTAGCCGCGGCGCTCGCCCTGCTCGTCCTCGATCGCGACATGTGCGCCAAAGCGCACCGCCTCGCCGCGCTGCTGGCGCGGATCGACGATGACCGCCTGGTCGAGCCGCTTCTGCAGAGAGCGGATGCGCCGATCGATCTCCCGCAGTCGCAGCTTACCGTACTTGTACTCGGCGTTCTCGGAGCGGTCGCCCTGCGCCGCCGCCTCGGCCACTTGCTCGACGGTCTTCGGCCGCTCGACGCGCAGGAGCTTCTCCAGCTCGTCGGCGAGCCGGCGGGCACCCGTCGGCGTAATGTAGTTCGGCTGGGCCACGGCGACTAGATGCAGCCGGTCTGGGGATTGCAGCTCGTCTTGCCCTGGTTCTTGCACACCTGGTCGTTGGGATTGTGCGTGCAGCCGGTGGCGTCGCCGGCGGCGACGCAGGCGTCGGTCGTGCAGTCGATGTTGTCGTTGCAGTTCTGGTCGTTCTTGGTATGCGTCGGCGGGCCGTCGTTCGCCGGGGCGCAGGCGTCCTGCGTGCAGGAGAAGCCGTCGCTGAGCGGTGCCGCGTTGCAGGCGCTGCCGCCGGGCACACAGAAGAGGCAGTCCTTGCTGGGGTCCTTGGCATTGCCGTAGCAAAGCTGATTGATCGCATCGGTCGTGACCTGGTCGTGCGCGCAACCCTTCTGCGGATCGCACTTGTCGACGGTGCACTCGTTGCCGTCGTCGCAAGACGTGCCAAGGCTCACGCTCTTGCACTTGCCCCCTTGGCACGAGTCGGCCGTGCAGACGTTGCTGTCGCCACAGCTCTTGCCGCAGGCGCCGCAGTGGTTCAGGGCGCTCGCCAGATCCACGCAGGCGCCGCCGCAGCTCGTCAGCCCCGGCGCGCAGGCGCTCTGGCACTTGCCCTGGGAGCAGACCTTGCCGGGGTCGCACTTGTTGTCGCAGGCGCCGCAGTTGTTGGGATCGGCGCTGGTGTCGGCGCAGCTCTTGGTGGCCGGACATGGCGTGAGCCCGGCGCCGCAGCCCGCCAGGCAGTCACCGTTGCTGCACACCTGGTTGCCCGTGCAGGTGTTGCCGCACTTGCCGCAGTTGTTGGCGTCCGTGAGCAAGTTCTTGCACTGCGAGCCGCACGCGGTCTCGCCCTGGCCACAGCCCAAGGCGCACCCGCCGCCCACGCACGACTGCCCCGGCGGGCAGGCGACGGCGCACTTGCCGCAGTTGAAGGCGTCGGCCGTGGTGTCCACGCACGCGCCGCCGCAGTCGGTCAGGACGCCGCAGTCCTTGGCGCACTGGCCCTGCAGGCACACGGGGTCCGGGTCCTCGCACTTCTGCCCGCCCAACGGGCCGGCGCCTCCGGTGCCCCCGGCGCCACCCGCGCCGGCCGCGCCTCCGGCGCCACCGGCGCCCGAGGGTGGACAGAGGACCGGGTCGCAGCCGCCGCAGTTGTCGGGATCGCTGCTCGGGTCGACGCACTTGCCGCAGCACTGGGTCAGGCCTGCGCCACACTGGGTGGCGCAGCTCCCGGCAGAGCAGACTTGGCCCTGCGCGCAGGCAGCGCCGCAGTCGCCGCAGTTCAACGGGTCGCTCGCGAGATCGGTACAGCCCGTGCCGCACTGTACGGGCGGTGTGCCTTGCTCGCCGCACGAGGCCACGCACGCTCCGGCGGCGCAAAGCGGCTTGGGCGCGGGGCAAGCCTGGCCGCAGCCGCCGCAGTTCTGCGCGTCCGTTGCCGTGTCGACGCAGGCGCGCTCGCACTTCACGAGCGCCGTGGGGCAGTCGTCCCGGCAGGAGCCGGCCGCGCAGACCTGCTCCTCGGGGCAGGCAGTCACGCAGCTCCCGCAGAAGTCCGGGTTGCTTCGTAGATCTACGCACTGGAACGCGCACTGGGTGCGGCCCGCCGGGCAGGGGCCGGCCGCGGCGTCGCTCAGGCCGGCGTCGCTCGGGGCGTTGGGATCGGCGATGCAGACCGGCAGGAAGACCTTGTCGAGCTCGGCCGCGCACAGCTCGTCCACGTGTGCCCGGACCAGCTCCTCGCAGCTCCGGCGGTACGTGGCATCGGCGCACCAGGCGCAGCGCTCGTTGAGATCGTCGCAGGGCTCGGTGCAGCCCGGTGCCGCGAGCAGAGCCAGGACCGGGCCGGCGCCGACGAGCGCGGCGGCGCACCAAAGCAGCAAGGGCTTGTTCATGGCAACCCCGAGAGCGGAGCCCGCACCCTCGCCGAGCCGGGCTCGGGCCCGGCCGACATCTTCGCACGCCGCCGTCGCGACCGCAAAGAAGCGGCGGCATGGTCGCGGTTTCCCACGCGCGGCAGTCGGGGCGACTGGATTTGAACCAGTGACTCCTTGACCCCCAGGTCAGTCGCAGGGGAATGCGGGGGCACGGATGACCGGGAAATCACGCCACCTCGATGAGCTTCACGCCGAGCGCCTTCGACGCCTTGACCATCGTGGCGAGCGTGACCCCGGCGTCTGAGGGATCGAGCAGCCGGTGCACGACGGTGCGGCTCGTGGCCATGGCGTCGGCCAGCCCGGCCTGGGTCATCTTGCGGCGCTCCAGGGCCCGCTCGATCTTGAGGCATCACTTCGCGCGGTGGTCGGTCATCTGGGCCACGGCCCTCTCCAGCAGCACAGCCGCCACCTGCATGGGCTCGATGGCCGTCGGCCCATCGCCCGACAGCTCGCGCGAGAGTTCCTCCAGCCGGCCGAGCGTCTCCGGGGCCAAGCGAA
>JACQWT010000218.1:0-2523 GCA_016209145.1 Deltaproteobacteria bacterium
GTCTCGGTGTCCCCTCTCCCTCCGGGAGAGGGGCAGGGGTGAGGGTAACGATCCTGCCGGCGTCACGGATCCCGCAGTCTCGCGAGATCACGCCTCCCGACTTCCGGCCAAGAGCGCTTTTCCCCGACACACTCCTAGCGGGCACCAACGGTCGCCAGGGCCAGCAAGCCGTTTCTTTATGGCGTGGCCCTTGGGCAACCATTTCGCCTCGATCTTGCGGGGCACGAAGACCAGTATCGCCGGCTCGTCCGATACCTCCTCTCTGAAACGCTTCTTGAAGCCGAGCGCCGTTCCGAGGTTGCCGCCGATCGCGCCGAGGTAGTCGCGGTTGGCGTTGCGGATGCTGAGCAGGTCTCGTAGTGACTTGGCTTGCCGCATTGTGCCGTCCTTTCCGGCGCCATCCGTTCAGATGGCGCTACGCCATCGCAGCCGCGCGCAGGTACGACAAGCTACCGATGCTCCGAAGCCGGCGTCAATGCCGGTTGAGGGTTGAGGGGCGGGCAGGGCCGGCGCATCATTCACATCGGCGCCACGCGGCGCACCGGGCGCGCCGGCGGCAACTCAAAGGGCGATGCGCCCGCATCGGGGGTCCAATTGCCGAAACGCGGCAACTCAGAGGGCGATGCGCATCGCATCGGGGGTCGAGTTGCCGTGATCTGGCAATTCGAAGGCCGATGCGGCCACGTCCGGGCCCGAGTGGCTCTGTGAGCCAGTCCCCCCGCGGCTCGCTAGTACCCCCAGTCCGGCTCGCCCTTGCCCTTGCGGGCGCCCTTCACCGCGGAACCGGGGCGGGCCTTGGCCGGCGGTGGCGAAGCGCTTGCCGCAGGCACCGCCGCCGGGGGCGCGGCGGCGGACGAGGCGCTTGCCGCGCTCGCGCTCGGTACGGCCGTGCTGGCGGCGGGAGCGGCCACACTAGCTGCGGACGCCGGCGCTGGCGCAACCGCCGTCCGGGCGCGCGCGGAGCCCGCCGCGCCGGGCGTTGCGCGGTGGGCCGGCCCCAGCAGCAAGGCGGCCGAGAGGCCGCCCGCCGCCACGGCCGCACCGGCGACTGCCCCCCAGAGCGGACGGAGCTTGCGCGCGCGTCTTGGCGCGGGCCGGTCGCCGCTCGCGCCGGCGAGCGTGCCCTCGGGCGCGGGCGCGGCCTCGGACGGCGCGGCAGGCTCGACGCTGGGCGCTCGTTCGCCTGACGGCGCCTGTGCCTCGCCGGAGGCCGGCTGGGCCGGCGGGGCCTCCTTCACCACCGGGGCATCGGCCAGAGCTCCGAGCAGCGCGCCTGACGCCAGGCTGGGAATCGAGTCGATGGCGCCTTGGGCGGAATACCGCAGCGCCGCCGGCAGGCCGTCGATGTGCGAGGCAACCGCCTCCAGGAAGGCGTGCGCCAGCTCGGCGGCCGACTGGTGGCGCTTGTCCGGCTCGAGCTGGAAGGCCTTCTCGAAGAAGGCGTCCGGCTCCTTCGGCAGATCGGGCGCCACCGCGGAGGGAGGATCGACCTTGCCCGCGCAGATCTTGAAGATCACGTCGCCGATGCCGCCTTCGCCGAACGGCCGGTGGCCCGTGACGGCGTGGTACATCACCCCGGCCAGGGACCACAGATCGCTGCGGTGGTCGAGGGTCTTCAGGCCGCGCGCCTGCTCCGGGCTCATGTAGTGCGGGGAGCCGAGCACCTCGCCGGTCCTGGTCGGGCAGCTCTGCTCCTTGTCCACGAGCCGGGCGATGCCGAAGTCGAGCACCTTGACCAGCTCCTCGGGATCGCCCTTGCACAGGAAGATGTTGTGTGGCTTGAGATCGCGGTGCACGACGCCGGCCTGGTGGGCATGGCGCAGGGCCTTGGCGGTCTGCACGAAGATGGCGGCGGCTTGACCGAGCGGCACGCGGCCCAGGCGCCCGAGCCGCTCGCCGAGATCCTCGCCGTCGAGCAGCTCCATGACGATGTAGGGCGTGTCGCCGTCCAGGGCGCGCTCGTAGATCTCGACCACGTGAGGCGTGCGCAGCCGCGCCGCGGCCTTGGCCTCGCGCTTGAACCGCGAGCGCAGCTCGGCGTTTCGCCCGATGGCTGGATCCATGAATTTTACGGCCACCGGGCGCTCCAGATCGAGATCCCAGCCGGCCCAGATCGAGCCCATGCCGCCGCGCGCCAGGAGCCTATCGAGCCGGAAGCGGCCGCCCAGGGGCTTCTTCTCCAGCTTGGGCGGATTCTTGCCCGCGTCGGCGCCGCCGTTCTCCTGCGAGGCCGCCTTGGCCTTGGGCGTGGGGCGCGGCACGGCCTTGCGCGCCGCGGGCGCGTCCGAGCCCGAGCTCGGCGCGGCGTCCTCGCCGCTCGGGTGCGGCTTGCTCGGTTGCGGCTCTTGCGGGCGGCCCATGGCTGACGTTCGCCCGGGGGGCCCGGGCCAGCAGGGGCTACTGTAGCATGCGCCGGGCTGGGCGGGCCGAACGAGCGCCGCCCGCCGGAAGTCACGCCACGGGAACGCCGCACGTCCCGACTTCCGGCGGGCGGCGCTTCGCGGGGCAGGCCACGCCGCTTGC
>JACQWT010000218.1:2567-14235 GCA_016209145.1 Deltaproteobacteria bacterium
GGGGAAGGCCACGCCGCTTGCAAGAGCGGCCTCCGGCCGCGCAAGCGGCGTGCCCTCCCCGCGGGCCCTGCCGGGGGAGGCCCACGCCGGCCTCCCCCGGACCCCCCACCGGCGCGTTCCGCGCGGGCCCCCCAAAATCTGGCTAAACTCGCGCCGCGCGGCACGAGCGCCGCCCGCCGGGGTCAAAACGACGCGCGCAGGCCCGCTTCCCCCACGCCGATCCAGGGGCGCACTGCGGCGCCCGCGGCGGCCGGATCCGGGCCGGCAGGCGAGGCGCCAGGCGCGAACAGCCACCACAGCACCCCGGCGCCGGCGGCGGCGATGCCGACGGCAAAGCCCACGGTGGAGACGTGGGCCAGGGCCGTGGCCGAGTCGGCCAGATCCTCGTTCTCGGGCGGGCAGGGGTTGCTCGGGCAGCGGTCCTTCAACTCGCTCGCCTTGTCGATGGCGAGCACCCCGGCGACCGTACCCACACCCACGCCCACGATGCCGGCGCCGAGCAGCGCCAGCGCCGGCACGGGCAGCGGCAGGCCACCCGGCGCCTGGCCCGGGGCGGCCGGCGGCTCCCCGTCCGCCGGGCCGAGGGTCATCGAGACCACCTGCTGGGCCCCGCCCTCGCGCAACTGCACCGTGCGCTCCAGGGCGCCGCATCGAGGCGCGCGCGCCCGGATGCGATGCTCGCCCGGATCGAGCTGGATCGGCCCGGCGAGCTCGGCCGCGCCTACCGGCTTGCCGTCGATGTCCACGCTACCGGCGCTCGCCGCGGCAGCGGGGCATTGCACCGCGATGCGCACCGCGGGAATGCGCGCCGCGAGAGCAGCGAGCTCCTGGCGGGCCTCGGCCTGCGCCTGCCGGAAGGCCGCCGGCCCGTCCTTGGCCAGCACCTCGTCTGCGACCCGGCGGTACTGCTCGCGCGCCTCCGCGAGTTTGCCGAGCTTCGCCAGCGCGCGCGCCAGGTAGAGCACGTGCGTGGGGGCGTGCACGATCTGCTCGGCCGCCCGCAGGCGCTCGATGGCGCGGGCGTAGTCACCGGCCTGGAACAGCGCGAAGCCGGCGCCGGCCAGCGCGCGCGCCGCGGCTCGGTCGCGGCCCGTGCCGCTCGTCTCGGGCTGGGCGTGGGCGCGCGTGGCAAGCAGCGCGAGGGCGAGCGCGAAGCCGAGCGGCAAGCGCGAGCGGACGGTCCGGGGCCTCATGGATCGAACCTCGCGAGGAAGATGTCGTCGCCGCCCATGCTCGAGAGCAGGCCGCCGCCGAAATCGATGGTGCCCGCGAAGATGCCTGCAAGTACCGGGTGCCCCGAGCCGTCCACGGCCACGGCGTTCGCCCGCTCGGCGGCGCCAAAGCCGAAGCGCTTGCTCCACAGGTGCTTGCCGTCCGGGCCGAGCTTGGCCAGGAAGGCGTCGTTCTGTCCGGCGCTGACGAGATCGCCGCCGCCGAAGTCGATCTTGCCCTGTAGCTCGCCGGCGACGAGCACGAGACCCTGGGAGTCGAGCGTGACGGCGCGGGCGATCTGGTCGGACGGGCCGCCGTAGCCGTTGCCCCAGATGACCTTGCCGTCCGGAGCGAGCGCGGCCACGAGCACGTCTGCGCTCCCGCCGCTGTTGAGGGTCTTGCCGCCCAGGGCGAGCTTGCCCTGGAAGGCGCCGGCCACGACGATGCTGCCGGACGGGCCGACGGCCACCGCGTTGGCTTCCTGGACGTCGCTCTCTCCGAAGCGCTGGCTGAAGAGGTGCTTGCCCGACGCATCGAGCTTGGCCACGAAGATGTCGGCGCCGCCCTTGCTCGCGAGCTGGCCGCCGCCGAAGTCGGCGCTGCCCTCGAAGCGGCCGGCGAGGACGGCGTTGCCCGAGCCGTCCACGGCAAGCCCGCGCGCCTCGGCTGCGTCGCCGCCGTAGATCGCGCTCCAGATGTGGCTGCCGTCGGGGCCGAGCTTGAGCGCGAACAGGCTCTGGTGCCCCAACGTGTCCTGCGGCCCCCCGCCGAAGTCGATCGCCCCCTTGACCCAGCCCGTCACGAGCACCGCGCCCTTCGGGTCGGACGCGACCGCCAGGGCCGCGTGCTCGCCCGAAGCTCCGAAGCGCTTGCTCCAGAGGTGCTTGCCGGCCGGATCGAGCTTCGCCACGAACAGGTCGCGGCTCGACTTGGCCAGGAGCGTGCCGCCGCCGAAGTCCACGCTGCCGGCGAAATCGCCCGCCACGACGGCATTGCCGCCGGCGTCCACGGCCACGGCCCGGCAGTCCTGCGCCGCCGCGTCGCCGAAGCGCTTGCTCCAGAGGTGCTTGCCGTCGGAACCGAACCTGGCGACGTAGCCGTCGCGGCTGCCGGCGTTCACCTGCACGCCGCCGCCAAAGTCCACGCTGCTCTCGAAGGAGCCCACGAGCACGACTTCCGCTGCCCCGCCCACGGCCACGCCGGCGGCGAGCTGGCTCGCCGCGTCGCCAGGGCGCAGCTCCGGCAGGTTCCCTCGCAGGCCGCGTCGCAGCAGACGGCGTCGGCGCAGAAGTCGCTCAGGCACTCGGCCGCGCCGGCGCAGGAGCCCGCGAGCGCCTTCTGGTCGGCGCACGTCCCGGCTTCGCAGTACGCGGCGCCGAGCGGCGCGCAGTCCTCGTGCTTGGCGCAGGGCGCGCACGCCTTGCCGGCGTCGCCCTCGCCCGGCGCGCACAGCCGGCTCTCGCAGTCGTCCGCCGTGGCGCACGCCTTTCCGTTCGCGCAGGGGCTGCACGCGCCGCCGCAGTCGACGTCCGTCTCGTCGCCGTTCTTCACCTTGTCGGCGCACGTCGGGGCAAGGCAGACATGGTCCTGGCACACGCCCGACTCGCAGTGCTCCGGGCCCGTGCACGCGACGCAGCTTCCCTGGCCGTCGCAGATCTTGCCGCCGTCCTCCTGGCACGGCGTGGCGGCCGGCGCATCGTGCACGCCGCAGGCGCCGTCTTCACAGGTGCGCTTGCGGCACGTCGTATCCGTGCCCGGGCACTGGGCCGGCTTCTCGCACGCGGGCCCGGCTCCCCCGCCGCCCAGGCTGCCCCCTGCGCCGCCCCCAATGCCTCCCGCCGCTCCACCCCGGCCGCCGCTTGCCGCCGCGCCGCCCGCGCCGCCTGCCGCCGGCAGGCCGAGCTCGATGTCGCCGATGTCGATGACGAGATGGCAGGCGCCCAGGGCGGCGCAGGCCGCGAGCGGCGGGAGGAGCCGCCAGGGGCGGGGATCTGCCTTGCGACGAATCATGGTGAGCCGCGCGGGAATGCCGTCACAGGACGGGGACCGCGAGCGCCACGATACCACATGACGGCGGAGCGTCGTGCCGCAGCGAGGATCGCCCAGAGAAGTCGCGCCCCCAACGCTCGCTCGGCGCTAGCCACGTCAAGCACGTGGCTGTCCTGCCCAGGGCCGGTGCTCTCATGGCAATCCTGCTGTGCTTCGGGACGTTGGGCTGAATGCACCTCTACTTGCAGATCGGGGTGGCGGGGCGATTTGGGCACGACTGCCGCCCCAGTCCGGTCCGCCGGCCTGCCCCCTGCCGATGGGCCTACTGCGCGCCGGCCGACTCCAACCCGAGTGCGTCCAGGACCGCGCGACGGACCTCGCTCCACCTATCGGGTGACAGCGACGCGATCCATGCTCCCAGGCGGTCGCGATGAACACACCGGATCCACTCCGGCTTGAGCACGCACGGCGCGCGCAGCCCGTCGCGCTCGTCGAGCGGTACCTCCCAAGCCAGACCTCGACCCCGCGTGGAGATAGGGATCACCGGGATCTCGATCATGGAGCGCACGACCTCGGGGCGCCCGAGCACCAACACCGGGCGGCGCTTGTCCGGGGCGGCGGCAGTCAGCCAGCGAATGTCGCCGCGCTCGATCGCGGTAGGCCGGCTTCCTCGTCGCCGATCGCCCCCTGCGGGCCTCGCTCCATCCAGATCCGCCAGAGCTGCGCATGCTGCTCTTCAGTGAGCACCTCCGTCTCGCCGACGAGCACGACGATGCGGGCAACCCCGGCAGGCACATCGGGCGGAAGTACGAGGTGCAGCTCGCGACTCTCCGGCACGTTCACGTCGAGCGTGACCGCTGGCTTCATGGCTAGAGTCTAGCACCCCGGGGGGGCATAGGCTCTAAGCAAGCAATCGCCCGGCGGCCGAGGCGCCGCGCCGGCCGAGCGCGCCCGCAGCGCCGGGCCCGAGCGTACTCCTGTACGTGAGGGCCCGGCGCGAGGACGTAAGCCGGCCCGCGCGGATGGATCGGCCGCCGTCGTTGCCAACGCCAGGTTCTTGCTTAACGCGTATGCCCCGGGGGGGCAGCGTCGCCGCCAAGTGGCCCGCGGCGGCGCGGGTCTCGTGAAGGACTTGGCGATGTCGACGAGGCCCGCCGGGCCGCCTGCTGCCACAGGGAGTGGCGAATCCGCCCTCTCGCAGCGTTGGGAGGCCCGAGGGCGGGCCCACGACCAGGGGAGCAGTGATCTACAAATTCGGGCTTTCCGCGCGCCGCGCGCAGATTCTGGGCCGGCTGCCGAAGCAGGGGCCGAGGATTCAAGGGGTCGAGGGGTCGAGCAAACCCCGGCCCCTGACCCCTTGACCCCTTGGCCCCTTTGGGTTGCGGGCGAAGCCCGCGCTAGGAAGGGACGCCCGAGAGGCGCGTGCGAACGCGAGTGACAGCGCGGGATTCGCCGCTGGCACGAGCGCTGCCGCGCCCGTGCGCCGCATGGCGGCAATGTAGGCCAACGTAGAATGATACGCCGGTCCTGGGCGCGGCGGCCCGCCGCGTTTCGCCGCCGGCCGCGTTCTGGTACGCTGGCGCGCCGTGGCGGAGCTGATGCGCGAGGGAGGCGGGGGCATGTGGCCGGTCGTCCTGTTCGGCGCCGCCGCCCTCCTGCTGGCCTTGCTCTTCGTCGTGCGCCCGACCTGGGCCCGGCTGGCGCTGGCGGCGGGCTTCGCGCTGGTCACCATGGGTGCCGGCTGCCTCGGCTCGGTCATGGGCATCCGGCGGTCGACCGGGGTCGTGACCCATGTCGAGCACGTGCCCGAGTTCCTGGTCGGCGTGCGCGAGTCGCTGGGCAACCTCGCGCTCGCTCTGGGCGAGGTCATCGTCGTGGTGCTGCTGTGCACGGTCGGCGTCTACCGGCTCCTTTCCGCGCCGCCGGCCGAGAAGCACCGGGGCGAGGGCGGTGACGGCGACGGCGACGGCTGACCCCCTCTCGGCGCAAGCCACCCTCCTAGCGCGTCCAGTCTACCAGACGCAATTCGACGCCCGGCGTCGCTGCCAGGGGCCGGAAGTCCCGTCGATTGCGGGTGGCGAGGGCGAGCGAATGCGTCGCCGCCGTCGCCGCGATCAAGACATCGCCAACCTGCCGCCGCAGCCGGCCGCCGGCGTGCGCCCACATGGTGGCCGCGACGTCCGCCACGGGCGCATCGACCGGGAGCACGACCGACGACGCCAGAAGCACCTGGAAAGCGCGCAACTGCGGCGCGAACGGCTTGCCGAGAAGCAGCGCCACGCGATAGCCGCGCAGCCGCTCGAAGATGGTCACCGCGCTCAGCGTGAGGCGCCCGTGCCGCCGCAGGTAGTCGCGCGCCCGGGCGACGACAGCCGGATGACCGCGCGAGAGCTCCGACAGCGTGTCGGAGTCGAGCAGGACGGGAGTGAGGGTCACCCGCTGCCGCCTCCGACATGGCGTCCGGTGAGGAGGCGGCGCTCAGCGGCGGTTGTGCCCGCCACGCTCGCGCGCGCGAGCGCCAGGATCGCGTCGGGTCCGGGCGCGATGTCGACGTCCTCGCCGTAGTGCCGCCGGAGGATGGCGATCACCTGCGCCTCGAAGCTCCGTCCGCAGCGCTCGGCGTCGGTGGCGATTCTCTCGCGCAGGCGCTGGGGGAACCGGACGGTGCGTGCCGTCGGCAGGTCCTGGTGGCGCGAGGCAGGAGCGCTCATAACCAGATCGATACCATCTTGGTTGCGCCCGGGCAACTGCACATCGATGCGGATGCCGTGGCGGACGGTCCGGACCCCGGCGATAGAGGAAACGGCGCCCGCGCAAGTCGCGCTGGCCATCGATCGAGCTCCGGGCCATCATGCGCATCCGCGCCTCGACCACCACCGGGAAGGAAGCAGCGATGGCACTAGATCAACTCGATCCCAAGGACCTACCCGCGGCCGAGCAAGAGCGGCGGCGCGTCGCGAGCGAGCTCAAGCAGAAAGCCACTGCGGCGCAGCAGCGCCAGGAGCTGATGGTGGCGGCCCTGCACGCCTGCGACGCGCTGATGCTCTTCCCCAACGAGCGCGAGTACCTCGATCTCTTCGACGAGATCGTGCTCGGCGTGCCGGATCCGCTGCTGCTCGTGCCGGTGGCGACCGGGGCCGTGCACGTGGCCACGGCAGCGGGCCGGGCGCGCGTGCTCATGATGCAGAGCCGGATGCAGGAGGCCCTCGAGCTCGTCTGCGCCGCGGTGCGGGTGGCGCCGGACATCGGCTACCTCGACTGGGTGCGCCGCTGGCTGCTCGTGCCGCACGTCGTGCCGGCCCTGTCCTGGGAGGTGCTCTTCGAGACCGCGGTCAAGACGGCGATCGAGGTCACCGTGGGCGTGCCCGTTCCGCCCGACGCCGGGGATCCGCGCCTGCCCAACGTGCGGGCGGCGGCAGACTACCTGGCCCAGCTCCGGGGCCGCTTCGAGCCCGAGCCGATGCTCTACGTGGGCGAAGCCATGGCACGCCGGCGCCTGGGCGATCCCGCGGCGGCCGGGGCGGTGGCGCACCAGGCAGTGGAACGCTTCCCCCAGGACTGGCGCGCGCGCACCGCGCTGGCGAACACGTTCGGCGACGCCGGGCGTGTCGAGGACGCGCTGGGGCAGGCGCGGGCCGCGCTCCAGCTTCGGCCCGACGACATGTCGCCCCTGCACGACGCCGCCGTGGCCTACGGGCGCGCGGGGCGCCACGGCGAGGCGGCCGAGCTGTTCCAGGAGCTCGTCTCGCGCGATCCCAACTACCCGGACGCCGCCGCCCGACTGCACCATGCCCGCTTCCTGGTCCAGGGCAGCGACGCCGACCGCCAGGCGCTGCTCTCGCTGCGCGAGCGTCGCTGGTGGGACGAAACCGTCTGTGGTCTTGCCGGCGAGATCGATCCGCCGCAGCCCTACCAGACGGTGCTGCCCGGCCCCAGCGACGCCTCGGCCGCGGCGGCGCGCCAGATCCTCGCCGAGCTCGGGCAGATCGTCCGCTGCTGCGGTCGCGGCGCGCAGGTGGGCCTCTCCCTGAGCGCGCGCTACCCCGAGTCGCCGAGCGTGGGCGTGGCCTTCGACGCCGGCCTGCGCGCCCTGGGCGCGAGCGGGACGCTGAGCGTCGAGGCGGCGCAGGCGCCGGAGCCCGATCCGCGCCTCGACAAGGCGCCGACCGCGTACCGGATCTGGGCCTACGAAGGATCGACGCCGCGCAAGATCTACGGCCAGGCCGATCCCGGAGTGCAGCAGGCCGTCGCCGCCATCGCGGGGCAGCTCTTCCGTCGCGAGATCTGGGATCCGGCGGCGCGGCAGCTCGCGTCGAGCCTCGGGCCCGGCGCGGTGCACGCCCTGATGGCCGTGCTGACCGATCCGCCTCTGCCTCCGCCGGACAGCTTCGACGGGGTCTACTGGACGTATCGGTGCCAGATCGCCACGGCGGTGGTGCTCTCCCACCTCGGCCCCCACCCGCACGAGCCCGCGTGCGGGGCGCTCCAGTCCTTGCTCTACGGGCCGAGCGACTGGGTGAGCGCCGCGGCGATCGTGGCCCTCACCTGGCGCGCGCAGCAGGATCCCGCCGCCCGCCCGGGGGTCGAGGCCACCTTTCGCTGGCTGCGACCCCAGATCCCGGCGCAGGGCTACTGCCCCTGGGAGATCGTCCTGGCCGAGTGCCTTCTCGCGCTGGGGGGGCACGACGAGGCCACGCGCCAGGACCTGGCCGCTTGGATCGATCGGTACCATGAGACGTTGCCCCGCAAGAACCGCGTGGGCCGCGCGGAGCGCCGCTACGGCGGTCTCACGATCGAGGAGTACGCGCGCTTCTCTCTGGAGCGCGACCGCATCCTGGGCACCATTGGCTACGCCGGCCCAGGGGCGGCGATCGAGGTCTTCGTTGGCCGCCAGGTGCCGCCCGAGCTGTCCGCCCTGTGCCAGCGCTTCGGCCTACCGCTCACGCATCCGTCGAGCGGCAACATCTATCCTTTCGTCACCGAGTGGCAGGAGGCGCTCAACGCCGACCCCGGGCTGCACGCCGAGTTCATCGAGATCCAGCGGGGCCTGGAGCTCGAGCGCCAGGGCGTCTCGCGCCAGGAGAAGGCCGCGCTCGACAACATTCTGGACGGCAACATGGACATGCACCTGCGCATGGCCCAGGCGCAGGAGGCGCAGAGCGCCGTGGCGCGAGGCGAGGCGGGCGACCCCGATCCCGTGGTCTTTCCCGGCCAGAGCGTCGCGCGCCTGAGCGACTACGTGGGCATCATCAAGGGCATGCAGCGCGGCGACATGATGGGGGCGCTCGCACACTACGGCCTGGACATGATGGGCTACGCCGCGGTGGCGACGGCCTGGGGCGCCAAGATGGCCGCCGACCCGGTGCTGACCGAGAAGTTCACGCGGATGATGAACGGCTAGGCGGAGATCGAAATTCGTTTGTTACGTCCCGACCTCTGCCGACGCAGGCACGGGCAGCAGTGCTAGGATCGCCCGGCCATGCCCGCGGAAGACACCCCGCCAAGCATCTCCGTCCATCCCGGCGATGTGCTTGCCGGCAAGTACGTGGTGGACCGGGTGCTCGGCGCCGGCGGCATGGGCGTCGTAGTCGCCGCCACGCACCGCCAGCTCGAGCAGAAGGTCGCCATCAAGCTCATGCTGCCGCAGACGCTGGAGCAGGCGGAGCTCGTGGCGCGGTTCCAGCGCGAGGCGCGCGCCGCGGCCAAGCTGCGCAGCGACCACGTGGCGCACGTGATCGACGTGGGCGTGCTCGACTCGGGCGCGCCGTTCATGGTGATGGAGTACCTCGAGGGCCGGGATCTGTCGGCGCTGGTAGACGCCGAGGGACCGCTCGCGCCGGGCCTGGCCGTCGAGTACGTCTGCCAGGCATGTGAGGCATTGGGCGAGGCCCACGCGAGCGGCATCGTCCATCGCGACGTCAAGCCCTCGAACCTGTTCCTCACGCGGACCGTGGGCGGCGGAGCGCGCATCAAGGTGCTCGACTTCGGGATCTCGAAGCTGCGCGCCCCGACCGGGCTCGGCGCCGACGCGGCCACGACCAAGTCCGCGACCGTCATGGGCTCTCCCGCCTACATGTCGCCCGAGCAGATGAGCTCCTCCAAGAACGTCGACGCGCGCACGGACGTCTGGTCGCTCGGTGTCGTGCTCTTCGAGCTCGTCACCGGCCGGCTCCCGTGGCCCGGCGCCACGGTGTTCGAGATCGCGGCCGCGGTGATGGGCAAGCCGGCCTCGGACGCGGCCGAGCTTCGGCCCGATCTGCCGGCCGGCCTGTCCCGCGTGATCGATCGGTGCCTGGCCAAGGATCCGGAGGACCGCTACCAGAGCGTGGCCGAGCTGGTCGAGGCGCTCGCCCCGTTTCGCTCGGCCGCCGCGGGTGCGCCGGCGGTTGCCACCATCCCTCAACCGCCTGCCACCGGCGCCGTCGGCATGGACTCGGCCGAGCTGGCGGCGCTGCCCACCCACGTCTTCCTCCAGCAGCGCGAGGGCTCAGCGGGCGCGGCGCCCGCCGCCACGGGTGGCGGCACGGCGGCCGCGCCGCCGCCCGAAGGCGGCCGCTCCCCCAGCGCGAAGACGACGGCCGTGCCGGTCGTGGGCAAGCCGGCCGGAATCGTCGCTCGATCTCCCTGGTCGAGGCCGGCGCTTGCCCTGGCCGGTGCCGTCGTGGCGCTGACGGTCGCCGGCCTTCTTCTCGGGCGCTACGGGCCGTTCATGCCGCAGCCACAGGATAGCGTCGCTACGGCAGCCCGCTCGACCTCGATGGTCGTGGTGACCAAGCGCGTGCCGGCCGGCGCACAAACGGCCACGGTCTCCCCGAGCTCCATGCCGCTGCGATACCCGTGCGCGGATCCCTCGGTGGACGCGGGGCAATCCTACTCGTGCTCGGGCAAGGCTCGGGCCTGGTGCGACGAGGCCGAGCGGCGCATCGCCTGCTGCGGCCCGGGCCTGGTGCCCACCGGCGCGGATGGGCTTTGCGGCTGTCCGCCCGGTGGCGTCGCCGATGGCCCCGACGCGCCGCCGCTCTGTCCGCGCAGCAGCATGAGCACCGCCCAGCGTACTGCGGCCATCCAGCGGACGATGCGGAGCCTGCATCCGGGGATGAAGGAGTGCTTCGCCCGAAGCTTGGCTCAGGCGCCGGGGGCGAAGGGCACCGTGGATTTCTGGATCGAGCTCACGCCCGAAGGGCGCGTGTTCGCGGCGCGTGTCAAGGAAGCCACCTGGCCCGATCCCGAGGGGCAGGCTTGCACGCTGGCCCTGGTGCGCGCCGCTCCGTTCCCGCCGCCGGTCGGCGGAGCGGTCGCGATTGCCTACCCGGTCGCGCTCACGGCCGATTGAGCCGCTACTTGGCCTTGAGGCTGTCGCAGCGCACGCCCCCCAGCATCACGCTGACCTGGCCCTTGTAGCTCGCGCCCTTCTTGAACGAGGCCCACTTGGTCTGATCGCTGAGCTCGCAGCGGTCTTCCTTCTTGCTCTTGGTGTTGACGAGCAGCACGGTGTAGGTCTCGGTGCGCGAGCCTTCGCGCTCGCAGCCGACGCAGTTCCCGGTGGGCCCGAGCCTGACCTCCGGCCAGCGCGGCTGGTCGTCGACGCTGTTGCCGGTGGCCGTCTCGGAGCGCGCGACCGCCCACTTCAAGACGGTGTACTCGCACTGCTCCACCGCATCCTTGCACTCGCGCCTCTCCTTGAAGGTGCCGTCGCCCTGATCGATCTTGCGCGTCGTGCACACGGGCTCGCCCTTGGTGCGCTGCACGTTGCGCGCGCCGCTGGGCATGCTCGAGCACGGGCTCTTGTCGCGGACATCGTCGTAGCGCTCGACGGCAACCGCGCGCTTCCACGTGTGGCCGGTCACGCTTAGCGTGCCCTCCTCCGTCCAGAGGTAGTTGACGCACACAAAGCCCACGCCGCAGAAGACGAGCAGCGCGACGATGGCGGCGAGGATCCCGACCTTGGCCTTGCTCCCCGCCGGGGCCTTGGCGCCCGCCGCGGCCTGGGCCCCGGGGGCGGCAGGGCCGGCGGCCGGGTATCCGGCCGGGTAGGGGGCCCCGCCGTACTGCGCCGGGGCCGCGCCCGGCTGGCCCGGCTGGGCCGGCGCGCCGCCGGGACCCACCACTTGCTCCTGCTGCACGCGCGCGTCCTTGCCACCGGTGAGCGGGCTGCCGCAGTTGCCGCAGCACTGGGCCGCGCGGCTGCTGGCCACCTGGCACGCGGGGCAGAGCACGTCCCGGCCGACGTACTCGTGGTCCTCGACGGCCACCTTCTCGTTCTCGGGCGGGAAGTAGCGCTTGTCCGGGTTCTGGGGCGCGCCGCAGTTGGGACAGTGGCGGTGGGTCTTGCCGAGCAGCTTCTTCTTGCCGCAGTACTCGCAGTCCCACATCATCTCGTAGGTCTTCTCGGTCACGCTGGTCATGGCCTCCGTTTACTCGCAAACGCGTCCGGTGCGAAGCCCGCTCGCGCCGCGCGCGCTCGCGG
>JACQWT010000571.1 GCA_016209145.1 Deltaproteobacteria bacterium
CCGGTGCATGCCTCGGCCACATCGCAGTCGCCGGCCTTGGCGCGGCACTCCGTGTCCTTGGGCTTGAACGCGTCAGCCGGGCAGGCCGCAGCGTTGCCGGGACACTTCTCCTCGAGGTCGCAATCGCCGGCCACGGCACGGCACACGACGTCGTTGGCCTTGAACGCGTCGGCCGGGCAGGTCTTGAGCGAGCCGTCGCACTTCTCCTCGAGGTCGCAGCCGCCCGCCACCGCGCGGCAGACCACGTCGTTCTTGGCCACGGCGTCGGCCGGGCAAGCCGCCTTGTCGCCGGTGCATGCCTCGGCCACATCGCAGTCGCCGGCCTTGGCGCGGCACTCCGTGTCCTTCTTGACGGCCGTGCACTTGCCGTCCTTCTCCGCGCCCTTGTCCTTGGCGCACGCGCCGCAGCCGCCGTCGCACGCCTTGTCGCAGCAGAAGTCGTTGGCGCAGAAGCCGCTGTCGCACTGGGCCGTGCCGAAGTCCTTGCAGCTCGCGCCGTTCAGGAGCTTGACCACGCACTTGCCGTCGGCGTTGCAGTAGTCGGCGTCCTGGCAGTCGGCGTGGTCGCCACAGACCGCACACTGGAGCGGAGTCGGCTCCTCGCCGCCGCCGCCGCCCGCGCCGCCCTCACCGCCGCCCGGCTCCGGGCAGAAGCCGCTCTCGCAATCGCTGTACTTCTCGCACTTCTTGCCGTTCGTGCAGGGCGCGCAGTCCATGCCGCCGCAGTCCTTGTCGGTTTCGTCTCCGTCCAGCACGCCGTTCTTGCAGGGCGGCGGGACGCACTTGTTGTGCTCGGTATCGCACAGATCATCGCCCGTGCAGTGCTTGTCCTTGGTGCACTCGACGCAGCCCCCTTTGCCGTCACAGACATTGCCGTTGTTCTCGGTGCACGCCGTGCCCTCGTCGGCATCCTTGAAGCCGCACTTGCTCGCTTCGCACACGCCAGGGTGGCAGGTCGTGCCCTTGTCCTGGCAGTCGCCCAGCGTGATGCACTCGGGCCCGGCGCCGCCGGCCCCACCTCCGCCCACGCCGCCTCCGCCGCCGCCGACTGCGCCCGCGTCCGGGCCGGGGATGAGATTGCGGTCGACCTCGAAGATGACCTGGCAGCCGCCGGCGGCGGTTGCCAGCAGGGCTGCGCCGACCGCAGCCAACGACACGATTGCGCCGCGTTTCCCGCTCATCGCCATCACCTCCTCAGAACCTCCAGGTTGCGGCCACCAAGACGCCCGCCGGCCCGGCGCATGGGGTCAGCTTCGGCACCGCAGCGCGCTGCTCGGCCGCGTCGTCCGGGGCCGCCAGGCCCAGACCAAGGAGCACGGCTCCGGCTACCCCCGCCACCGCTCCCACAGGGATGAAGATGTCGGCCAGCAAGGCCGAGCTCTCCTGCTGGTCGGCGCTGTCGGCGTTCGGGCTCGCGTCGAAGTCGGCCTTGGCGCTGGCTGCCTTCGCCACGAAGACGACGCCCACCGTCGCTGCGGCCAGGCCAACACCGAGCGAGGCAGCACCGCCCACGACGAGCGCGGAAACGCCCTGGTCCTCGGCCGGGTGTGGTGCGGGCGGGGGCGGCGGCGCGTGCGGTGCTGCCGCCGGCGGCGGCAGCGCAGGGGCCGCCGGCACGCTCGGCGCAGGCGTTGGCCCCGGTCCCGGAGCGGGCGGCGCTGCCGGCTGCTCCCCTTGCTGCGGGAGCTCGGCAACCCGGCGCTCGGCCTCCTTGCGGCAGAAGCCGTTGGGCTGCTGCGCCAGGTACGCCTTCCAGGCGTCGACGGTGTCTGCCTGCCTTGCCTGCCCGCAGTCGTCGATGTCGCGCAGGCGCGCCTGCTCAGCCTGGCGCCGCGCCGCGGCATCGGCCTCAGCCTTGTGACGTTGCTCCCCGGCACGCCGGCCCGCCTCCTCGGCCTTCATCTTGGCGATGTCGTCCGGGTAGCGGCACTTGCCCGCGTACCACTGCTTGGTGCCGCGGCAACGCGGATCCGCCTCCGTGGCCGGCGCTGCCAGGATGGCCGCGGCGGCAATCGCCAAAGCGGCGATCAGCGGCCAGGGTCGGCTTGGGCTCGTCGGTTTCATCGGCATCGCGCTTGCTCCGGTGTCGGGCACAGTCATGTCGGGCACAGTCAGAGATCGACCGCGCAGCGGAAGCCCAGATCGAGCCGGGCCGCGCCCGGCTCGTCGGCGAATCGCGTGTGGCTGGTGCTCGCCTGGCCGGGCTCCATCAGCCAGCTCGCACCGCGGTTGACCTTGCCGCGTTGCTCGGCCTCGGCCTTGCCGCCCGGGTAGGCGGCGTACTCCGAGGCCGTCCACTCCCGCACGCTACCACCCAGGTCGAAGGCGCCGACCCAGGAGCGGTCGGCCTGGCGCGAGCCGACCGGCAGGAGGCCGCCCGCACCGCAGCCGCCCCCTCGCTCGCTGCCGACCAGCGCGCGCTCGCACGAGGCCGGCTCGCTGCCCCAGGGATAGTCCGCCTGGCTCGGCCCGCGCGCGGCTGCCTCCCACTCTGCTTCGCTTGGCAGCCGCCAGCCGCGCCAGGCGCAGTAGCCGCCAGCGGCCTTCCAGGAGACGCAGTTGATGGGGTGCCGGTCCTCGCCCTCGCGCTGCCAGGTGCAGCCCGGCTCCTTGCCTGCCGGGGGGCAGCGGCCGGCGGCCGCGCACTCGTCGTACTGCTCCATCGTCACCTCGTGGACCATGATGCCGAAGCGGCCGAGCGCGACCCGGTGCGCCGGCCTCTCGTCGTCCCAGCACTGCCGGTTGCCGCTGGCGCAGCCGACGACATAGCTGCCCGCGGCCACCGCCACCATGCCCTCGGGCGGCTTCTTCTCCGCCGCCTGCGCCTGCCGCCCGGCCGGCACCGCCGCCACCGGGGCGCGAGCAGCCGACTTGGTTGCCACGCTTCGGGCCGGCCGCTCGACCGGGCTCCGCACGAGCACGGCAACCAGCGCCGCTGCCCCCACCACCGCCACTCCGGCCAGTGCTGCGACGAGCACCCGGCGCCTCGTCCGGCCCGGGGCACCCGGCAGCGTGCGCGCGGCTCCCGCCAGGCTACGCGGCCTCTCTTCCGCCCGGGCCAGCTTCGTCGGCCACTTCGGCTCCGGCCGGACTGGCGACCGGCTCGGGCGCCGAGGGCCGGCTCGCCAGGCTCTCGCCCAAGCCCAGGGTCGCCGGCGGCCGCCACGGGCCTGCCGGGGCGGCTGCGGCGCGCCGCTGCGAGTCGTCCGGGCCGAACACCGCCGTGGGCGCCGGCCGCCAGGGCTCCGAGCCTCGGGGCTCGGCGGCGCCCCCGGCACCGGGGCCGCCCGCCGGCGGCGGCACGACGCGGCTCCGCGCCGTCGTCGGCGCGTCCTGCGGGGCGGGCTCGACCCCCGCAGCGGCCGGCCCAGCGGCAGCGGCCTCGTCGTCGGTGCGCGCCACCGGCCCCGGCATCTGTTCTGGGCCGCGCACGGGCTCGGTTTCCTCATCGACGATCTCGGCCTCGCCGGCCGGCGCCGGCTCGTCTTCGTGGGGCACTGCGTCCTCGCGCGGCAGCGCTGCCGGCGCGCCGGGAACCGTGGGCTCGACGCGGGCCGGCGGCTCGCCCGGCTGGCTCGCCAGCCCCGGCGCGAGCGCGCGCACGAACGCCTCGGCCAGCTCCCGGGCCGACGGGAAGCGCGCCGCGTGATCGCGCCCTAGCGCGCGCGCGAACAAGCTGTCGAGCGCGGCCGGAAGCTCGGTTCTGATCGCGGTCGGCGGCTCGAACTGCGCGGCGCAGATCGCCATGCACAGCGCCGTAACGGTCTCGCCGCGGAACGGCAGCCTCCCGGTGAGCATCCGGTAGGCCAGCACGGCCAGGGCCCAGAGATCGGCGCTATGGTCGGCATCTTTGGTGGAGAGAAGCTGCTCGGGGCTCATGAACGCAGGCGTGCCCAGCAGCGAGCCGGTGGCCGTCAGCCCCCGGTCGGCCTGCGGCGCGCCCGAGATCTTGGCGATGCCGAAGTCGAGCACCTTGACGAGCAGCTCGTCGTGGGCAGCCACCAGGAAGATGTTGTCGGGCTTGATGTCGCGATGGACGATACCGAGCGCGTGCGCGGCGCCGAGCGCCTTGGCCACCTGCTTCACGATCGTGGCCGTCTCGTCAAGGCCGAGCGCGCCCGAGCACGCCAGTCGCTTGCCCAGGCTCTCGCCGTGAAGAAGCTCCATCACGATGAACGGCCGGCCGCCCGGCATCACGCCCAGGTCCTTGATCTCGACCACGTGCGGGCTCCGGATCCGGGCCGCAGCCTTGGCCTCGCGCTCGAAGCGCTTGAGCAGCGCGGGCAGCGCGGCCCGCGGCAGCCCGGGCGAGATGAACTTGACGGCGCCCTGGGTCTCCAGCGTCAAGTGGTCGGCGACCCACAGGCTGCCCATCCCCCCCTCGCCGAGAAGGCGTACGAGCCTGATGTTGGGCGTGACCTTGGTGCCCGCTCCGATCCGCATGGCCAGCACGCGATATAGTACCGCCACCCCGGCCGCGGCGCCACGCTCTCGCGCCCACTACTGCCGCCTCCCCCGGCACGAGGGCGTGTGCATCACCCGGCCGAGCAGCGCGCGCACCGCTCAGCGCAGGCTCGCGCTCTGCGCTTGCCTGCAACCCAAGAGGCTAGGCGGCGCGAAACCGGGCGACCGATACCTCCGCCTCGAGGGCGCGGAGCCGTTCGACGAGCTGCTGGACGGCATCGGCGACGTTGCTAGTCATGTACGCTTCGCCGCAGTCTCCGCAGATCTCGGCGGGGATGGCGCGGATCGTGATGACACGCTCCTCGATGACGAAGGGAATGGTGGCCGAGCCCCGGCTCGTCGAGCCGGCGCACAGCGCGCACGTGCCACACTCAGCGTCTGGTCTTCCAGTCATCGGCCCATCTCTCCCGCCGTGGACGGTAGGCGGTGACCACCAACACCCGATCACGCAGACGATCCATCGCTACTACAGCATGGACTGGCAGCCCCGTGCTGTCCAATCCGAACGCGAGGCAGTCGGGGAGCCCGCGGTGTCCCTCGGGGTAGTCCTCGATCACCTCGCAGCACGCCAGCGCCGTCTCGACCTGCCGGCGATCCAGGCGGTGAGCGACCAGCCGCTGCAGGGCGTGGCTGGACCACAGCACCGCCCCGGGCCTGCCGGCGAGGCTGGCCGCGGCAGCGGTGCGGATGCTCTCTCCCTTCTCGCTCGGCGTCATCGGCTCGGCCATGCGCATATCGGTCCACAAGTCTGCCCTCCACGGGACATGCCGCAGGAGGGAACTGGCGTCGGGGCGCCCAGGGGGCGACCGATCGAGCCGCCCGCCAGCGCCGGCGCCACGCCGCGAGAACGTCGGCCCTACTGCAGCGTCTGTCCGGTATTGACCTCGCCGCGGGTGTTCGCCTTGGGCGGGTCCCACGTGAAGTCGGCGTACTTCGAGCCGGTGCCCTTCAACTGGAGCGACTCGCCGTCCGGCGTGCTGTTGGTCTCGGCCACGCCGATGTCCGTGCACAGCACGTCCTTGGCCGGACCGTCCGCGGCCGTCATCGTGCCCTCGTAGCAGAGGAACTGCACGACCTTGCCCTGCGGATCGACCAGCGCCGCGCCGTCAGAGGCGCCGTTCTGGAGACCAACGTACGCGAACCAGAGCGTCCCCTTGCCGCCCTGCTTGTCCGGAATCGTGCCGGAGAGGTTGACCGTGTCGTAAACGTTGCCGTCACCGCCGTTGTACAGCACGAGCCTCCAGCCGGTCAGATCGGTGCCCGCGCGTCCTGCAATCTCCACGCCCTCGTCGGCGTCCATATCGACGTCGTCGTAGTGGATCTCGTTGATCCACACGTTGACCTTGCAAACGTTGCTCTCACACGCGTAGCCGTTCACGCAGTCCGCGTTGCCGGCGCACGCGTCGATGCACGTCGCGACCTTGCCGTCGCACAGGTACGGGCTGCACTTGTC
>JACQWT010000572.1 GCA_016209145.1 Deltaproteobacteria bacterium
AACAACTCGCTGTGCGACCGCTACCGGCCCTGCTACACTCTTCTGTGCCGGGCGTTTTCCGCGCCCGCCACCATCCGACCGCTTGCGGAATTAGGCGGCAAGACGTGCGGGATCAACACAGGTAGCCTTGGCCCACATCCGGCTCGCGCCTGCCCGACCGCCCGCGCCGCCTCCACATCAGGCGCGAGCACAAGCGTGCGGCAACTCCGGCAGCCCGGCTCCGCTACGCCGGGGGCGCGGGGGGCGGCTCCGCGCTCCCTCCGGCGTAGCGCCGGTCGCGCAGATCCCGGTACTCCTTCGAGCTGCGGCCGAAGCTCGCCCGTACCGCCTTGCGGAAGGGAACCAGGATCTCGCGCGCCTCGTCGGCGGCACGAGCCCGCTGGGCCTGCGCCTTCTGGAGCGCGCGGCCGGCAGCCACCTGCTCGGTGTACTCCTTGGCCGTGGCGTCCACCGCCGGCGCCAGCTTGCCGAGCGCGGCCTTGGCCCACTGCTCGCCGCCGGCTGCCTCGAAGGCCTGCTCCATGCTCTCCGCGACGGCGATGAAGTCGTCGTGCGTGGCGAAGCTGTCCGCGGCGCCGCCGCTGAACCCGGCCTTGCGCGTCGCCAAGGCCAAGAGCTCGTCGTAGACGACCGCGAGCGAGCGGACCGCGCTCTCTCCCTCGGCCGTCTCCTTGGCGAGCGCCCGCTCCATCGACCTGACCAGCTCGTTCGCGCTGGCGAAGGCCGCCGCGGCTGCACGCATCTCGGGCGCAAGGCCCTTGAGCCCGACCAGCTCGCCCTCCGCCGCATCGAGCGCCTTCTTGGCAATCTCGTCGGCGCGCAAGAGCTGCCGGACGGTGTGATCGATCGGCTGCGCAGACATCTCGTCCCTCCTTGTCCCAGGTCCCGTGGTCCGGGAAGCCTTGGCGAGAACCGACCATAGGACCTGTCCCGGGCCGCGCGAAACCACCAAGCGCACGGGGCCGGGCCGGCGCCTTACCCCTTCTCGAAGCTCCTCGACTCGAACCCGAGCGCGTCCGCGTTCTCCCCGACGATTTGCACCACGCGCTCGTCGATGCCGGCCGATGCGCGCGGGGTCGAGCCGCACGGAGCCGACGAAGAGCGTGGGCTTGCCCGGGGGCTTGGGGGCATAGACAGCAGCCGGACGCGCGGCAATACGCGCTGGCGTACGCGGAGGCGAACCCACCCGGTGGCAGTCCCTGGGCCGCGATGTCGCTGCGGGCGCCGCAGGCGGCAAGAGCGGCTGCGAAGCCAAGCCCAGGAAAGCCGCGGTCACGCCAATTCGCCATGGTTCAGCGCTGACAGCGTCTCGGGCCGCCGGCGGAATTCCCTCGCGTCTTCCTCCAGGAGATCCGCAGGCGGCGCCATCCGTTGGCCTTCCTTGGCGACCGCGGACCCTGGGAGCAGAACCACCAGGACGGCCTGTCCCTCGGACCCGGCCAGCCGCTGGGTGAGCCGAACCTGGCCCTGCTCGATGCGTCCAACTACCGCGCCCATGGGCCACATCATAGCGCCGCTCTCACCTTGCCCACCGTTCGGCGTTCGGCGTGTCGGCCATCGGCCGATCGGCCGCCGGCCCCTCGGCCGGCGTCCCGTGGCAAAACGACCAACGACCCGCTAACTTGCCGGACGATGCCGGCGACTGGGAGGGCTGCA
This sequence comes from Deltaproteobacteria bacterium, assembly GCA_016209145.1. Taxonomy (GTDB): domain Bacteria; phylum Myxococcota_A; class Polyangia; order Polyangiales; family Polyangiaceae; genus JACQWT01. Next base: position 1,657 of record JACQWT010000572.1, read on the forward strand.
CGCCATGGGCGTCAACCGGTGAACAGGAAACTGAGAACTGGGAACGGGCAATGTGCGCCCTCATTCCCGGTTCCCGGTTTCCTGTTTCCTGTTCACCAGTTTCTACAGGGATGCCGGGCTCCGACGACGCTCTGGCAACTTGGCGGATCGTTGAAAACGGCTGGCCCCGTCGTGCCCCTCGCGGTAGGTTGGGGCTGGAGGATCTGGCGATGCGCCTTCGGTTCCTGTTTTCGTGCCTGCTATGCGGTCTGTACCTTGGAGGCTGGTTGCCGCTTGCCGCCCTGACCGCCTGCCACGAGCCCAAGACGGTGGATCAGCTCGTGGCGGAGCTGCGCGCTCCGGAGGCCAAGATGCGGCGCCGCGCGGCGGACGGGCTCGGTCGAGAGGAAGTCGATCCGCGGGCCATCCAGCCGCTGCTGGAGGCCATCGCGGTCGAGAAGGACAAGAGCACCTACGGGGCGATGCTGATCGCCCTGGGCCGCTCGGGCGTGCCGGAGGCCAAGGCGATCGTCGACGCGCGCCTGCCCGATCCCGATCGCGACATGCGTCGCTGGGCCGGCCGCGCCCTCAAGTACTGGATGCTCAAGACCGGCCAGCTTCCGCGCGACTACGACTTCCCGGACAACTGGCCCTACGGGCAGCCGGGCTATCCTCCTCTTCTTCCGGGCTCGGACGACGACGATGATGACTGACCGGCACGCTTGGGCTGGCTTGGCACTGGCGGCGGCGCTGCTCGCCGCCTTCACGTGCAACGAGGACGACGGCGGCTTTGTGTCGTCCGCGGTCTGCCCGAACGAGGCTCCTGCCGCGGGCGGTGCCTGCGGCCCGGAGGAGCTCGGGCTGGCATGCAGCTACGTCGCCCCGGCCGAGTGCATGGGCTACGTCGTGGCGCGCTGCGGGCCGGACGGCCTCTGGAGCTTCACGTCGCCGTGCGAAGGCGGCGCGGGCTCCGGCGGCGAGGCTGGCGGCGGCGGCAGCGCCGGCTCTGGCGGCGCAACCGGCGGCGGCGCCGGCGGCGCGGCCGGTCAGGGCGGCTCCGGGGCCGAGGCCGGCCAGGGCGGCTCCGGGGCCGCGGGCGGGCAGGCCGGCTCCGGTGGCGCGGCCGCGGGCGGCGGCGTCGGGGACGAAGGGGGCTCGGGCGGCGGCGGATGACGCCCCCTGCACGGATGCAATGACTGTCGCCCTGCCGCGCCCGCGCGTGCCCCGCGCCGCCCTGGTCGCGCTTTGCCGGCGTCGGCTGGCGGCAAGCGTGGGCGCTCGCCTCGGCTGGGGCGCCGCTGTCCTGGTCGTCGCGGGCGCCTGGGGCTTGGTGGCCTGGGGGTTCGACGCCGAGCAGGGCAGGGAGATCGACGGGGTCCTCCGGCGCGCCCTGGCGTGGCTGCCCTGGCTCGCGCTCGGGCCGGCGGCCGTGAGCATGGCTAACGGCGCGGAGGCGCGCGACCGGCGTGACGGCGTTGAGCTCTTGGCGCAGCTTCGCGGCGCGACGCGCGGGGATCTGCTGGCCGCCCGCGTCGCGGCCGCGGCCGCGGAGGCATCCTTGCGCCTGGCCCTGCCGGCGCTGGCGCTCGGCGTGATTGCCGCGGCCGCCCTGCGGCGCGCGGCCCTCGGCGCGCTGGCGCAGGCGCTCGCGCTCGGCGGCTTCGCCGCGCTGGGCGGGCTCGTGTTCGGCGCCGTGGCCGCGTTTTGCGGCCACTGGGGCGGCCGGCGCGGCGTGCTCCTGCTCGCGCTCGTGGTTCTCGGGCCGTGGGCGCTGGCGAACCATCTGGGCGAGGCCGTCTGGTCGTTGCCGGGGGCGCTCGATGAGCTGTTCGGGTTTGCCTGGGCGCTGGCCGCAGGAGGGGGGGCGTGAACGGGCTCGTTGCGCTCGGCACCGTGTTCGCGCGCGACGCGATGGGCTTCGCGGGGCGCGCGCGCGGCCGACTGCACGGGCTCAGTGCGAGCTGGGGGCCGGGCGTGCACGCCGTGCTCGGCACGCCCGAGGACGGCACCCTGGCGCTGTTCCAGATCGTCACCGGCGAGCTGCGGCCCCGCTCCGGCTCCGTGCGCGTTGCCGGCCGCGATCCGGCGCGCAGCCCCGGGCTGCGCCGCCGCATCGGGTCGCTGCAGCCGACCGCGGAGCTGCCGGACGGACCCTCGGTGGCGGCGGTGGTCGAGCTGGCGCAGCGGGCGCGGGGTGCGCGGGGCGGCGGCGTGCTGGAGCCCTACGGGCTCGGCGCGCTCGCCCGGCGCCGCCCGCCGTCGCTGAGCCTCGGGGAGACGCGCGCGGTGGAGCTCGTGCTGGCGCTGGCGACGCCCGATCCGCTGCTCCTGGCGCTGCACGAGCCGCTGGGCGAGATGGAGATCGCCGACCGGGACATGGTGCGCCGGCGCCTGCGGGATCTCGCTCGAGGGGGCACGGTGGTGCTGGTGACGACCAGCGCCAGCGCCGACGCGGCGTCGCTATGCGATCGCGTCCACCTTCTGCGCGCGGGACGGCTCGTGGACGGCGGAGCCGGCACGGAGCCAAGCGATCTCGCGGTCTGGCTGGAGCCGAGCGCCGGCGGCGGGGGGCGCGCTCTTGCCTCGGCTCTGCTCGCGCGCGCCGAGCTCGGGGCCGTGGGCTGGCAGGGGGCGCCCGCGGCCGGGGGGCTCGAGTGCGTCGCCGTGCGCGCGCCGGACGTCGACGCGGCGGCGCTCGCCACGGCCGAGGAGTGCGCACGGCTCGGAGTGCGCGTGGGCGCGCTACGCGCGCACCCGCCGCCGGCGGAGGCTCTCGTTCGGGTGTCCGAGGCGCCGGCCCTGGCGGCGGCGGGCGGCGAGCCGGCCGCGGCGGCGCCGGGCCGCGTGGGCGTGCTGGGGCTCGTCGCGGCGGCGCGGGGCATCGGGCTGGGGCTGGCGCTCTGGCGGGCGCGGGCCCGGCTCGCGGCGCGATCGGGCGGCCTGGTGGTCGCGGTCGGGTGGGCGTTCGCCGGCGCCGTAGGAGCGATCGAGGCAGGCAGGGCTCCGTACGGCGCCCCCGACCGGACGCTCGGCGCGGTGCTCGGGCTGGCCGTTCCCCTGGCGAGCTTCGCGCTGTGCCGGCTCGCGACGGGACGGGCGCGCCTGCGCGATTCGGTCTGGTGCGCGGCGCGCTTCGGCACTTCGCGGCGCCTGCTTGCGCTCGGGCTGGCGAGCGGAGCCGCCGCCGCCGCGGCCCTGGCGGCGGCGGCGGCCGCGCTGCTCGGCCTGCTCCTCGCCTACGGCGGCAACCCGGCCGCGATGGCCGCCGACGCCTGGACGAGCGGCTGGATCGCCGCGTTGGGCGCTGCGGCCTACGCGGCCTGGTTCGTGCTCGCCGGCACGTTCGGCCGCCGTGGCGGGTGGCGCTGGGCGCCGCTCGTGCTGGACTTCGCCCTGGGAGCGGGCGCCGGGCTTATCTCCAGCCCGTGGCCGCGCGCCCACCTGCGCAATCTGGCGGGCGGAGCGCCCCCGCTCGGCCTCGGCCAGCCGGCGAGCACGGCGCTGCTCGGCGGGACGGTCGCAGTGCTGCTGCTAGTGGCGGCGCTGCGCTCGGGCGAGTAGCTTAGGGGGCATGATCTCGGACCGTCCCGCCCTCGATCGACCAGCCCTGGTCGTGCACGGGCACTTCTACCAGCCGCCGCGCGAGAACCCGTGGACGGGCATCGTCGAGCGCGAGCCGAGCGCCGCGCCGTTCCACGACTGGAACGACCGCATCCACCACGAGTGCTACCGGCGTAACGGCTTCGCCCGGATCCTCGACGACCGCGGCCGGGTCGCGCGCATCGTCAACAACTACGCGGCCATGAGCTTCAACTTCGGCCCGACGCTGCTCTCGTGGCTGGCGCGCGAGCGGCCGGGCACGATGGCTCGGCTGGTCGAGGCCGACCGCCAGAGCGCCGCGCGCCGGGGCGGCCACGGCAACGCCATCGCGCAGGCCTACGGCCACGCCATCCTGCCGCTGTGCAACGACCGCGACCTGCGGACCCAGATCTGCTGGGGCATCGGCGACTTCCGGCAGCGCTTCGGCCGCGAGCCCGAGGCGCTGTGGCTGCCGGAGACGGCCTGCGAGCCGCGCGTGCTCGACGCGCTCATCGACCAGGGCCTGCGCTACGCCCTGCTCGCTCCCGGGCAGGCGGCGCGCGTGCGCAAGATTGGGGAGACGAGCTGGAGCGGCGTCGAGGACGGCGGCATCGATCCCTCGCGTCCCTATCGCTACGTGCACCGCGACGGCTCCGGTCGCGCCATCGCGCTGTTTTTCTACGACGGCCCGATCGCGCGGGCGGTCGCCTTCGAGGGCCTGCTCCGGTCGAGCCAGTGGCTCGTCGACCGCTTCGTGGCCGCGGGCAGAGGGGCGGGCAGCGTCATGCACATCGTGACCGACGGCGAGAGCTACGGCCACCACTACCAGGGGGGCGAGCGCTGCCTGGCGTACACGCTCGAAGTGGAGGCCGCGCGGCGCGGTTTCCTGGTGACCAACTACGGCGCGCTGCTCGACTGGCTGGAGCCGGGCTGGGAGGTGGAGCTCAAGGCCGGTGAGGAGGGCCGGGGTACGAGCTGGAGCTGCGGGCACGGGGTCGGCCGGTGGATGCGCGACTGCGGCTGCCACACGGGCGGCAGGCCCGGCTGGAACCAGCGCTGGCGTACCCCGCTGCGCGCGGCCCTCGATCTGCTGCGCGACGACGCGGCCGCCCACTACGAGCAGGCCGCGGGCGAGCTGTGCGAGGATCCCTGGGCCGTGCGCGACGCCTACATCGAGCTCTTGGGCGAAGGGGGGCGGGAGAAGCGGGCGGCGTTCTTCGCCGAGCACTGCCGGCGCCGCAGCAGGGGGACCTTGAGCGGCGAGCAGCGCGTGCGCCTGCTCGAGCTGTGCGAGATGCAGCGCTCCGCCCTGCTCATGTACACGAGCTGCGGCTGGTACTTCGCGGACCCCGGCGGGATCGAGACCGTGCAGATCCTGCGCTATGCCGGCCGGCTGATGGACCAGTTGGAGGAGCTGGGCGCGCAGGCGCCACGGGATCGCTTTCTGGAGGTGCTGGCCGAAGCGCAGAGCAACGTGGCCAAGCGCGGCAACGGCGCCGACATCTTCCGGCGCAAGGTGGTCCCGGCGCGGGTGACCAAGGCTTCGCTCGCCGCGCACGTCGGGATCAGCAGCCTGCCCGGCCAGATCGAGCCCACGGGCGAGGTGGCCGGCCATCGCTATCGCGTGCGCTCCTGGGAGAAGCGCCAGAAGGGGCGCCTCGAGGTCGCCGTCGGCCGCGTGGGCCTGGAGCGGCTGGCGACCGGCGCGCGCAGCGAGCTCGGCATGGCGGTCGTGCACTTTGGCGGCGTCGACGTCTACTGCGTGCTGCGGCCCTTCGCCGGGAAGCAGGCCTTCGAGCAGTCACGGCAACGGCTGTGGTCGGAGCTGGAGCGTGCCTCGCTGCTGACGGTGCTACGCATCGCGCAGGAGGAGTTTGGCGCCGACGACTACGGGCTGGAGCACGTGTTGCCGCATGCCCGCGACCGCGTTGCCAAGGCAGTCTTCGGCGAGTTGCTGCGCGGCTACGCCCACCAGTATGCTCACCTCTACGAGGACAACGCCAGCATAATTGGTACCTTCCATGATGCGGGGCTGACCCTGCCGCCCGAGCTGCGCGTCATCGCCGAGGTGACCCTGAGCCGGCGCTTCGAGCAGGAGCTGGAGCGGGCCCACGGCCGCCACGACGCCGGCGCCTACCGCGAGGCGCTGGCCTTGGCCGAGCAGGCCGAGCGCGGCGGGTATCGGCTCGAGCGCGAGGGGGCCAGCCGTCGCTTCGCCGCCATGTTGGACGAGGTGCTCGACCGGATCTGCGCGGGGCTCGACGCCAGCGCCGCGAGCGAGCGCTCGCCCCGGCCCCTGGCGCGTCAGGTCGCGGTCTCCGACGTGCTGGAGCTGATCGAGCTCGGCGAGGGGCTCGGCATCGAGCTCGATCTCGACCGCGCGCAGGAGCGGATCTACGATGCCTTGGGCCAAGGGCTCGAGCGCACCGAGGCGGTGCGGCTGCTGCTCTCGGTGTTGGGCCTTTCGGAGCAGGTGGCAACGTCGTGACGGCATCGTTGGAGACGCACGGGGACATCGAGGTCGTGTGCGACACGACGGCGCTCGCGCCGGGGAAGATGGCGCGGCTGGTGTTCCGGCCGGTCGTGGAGGTCGAGCCGCCGTTTCAGGTCAAGATCCTGGCTCCCAGCGGGCGGGCCATTCTCGATCGCGTCATTCGCGCGCTGCCCACGGGCGAGCCCCAGAGCCCGCCGCCCATCGCGTTCGCGGTGAACGAGGGCGAGTACAAGATCGCCATCGCCCAGCTCCACGGCAGCGCGCGGGGCGAGGCGTCGCTGCGCGTGCGGCGTTGACGGAGCCCTGCCGTGAACGGCCCGCGCGCGCTGGCCGTTGCCGGTCTCGCCTCGGGCCCCGCCGTGGACCTTGGACGTCCTTGCCGGCCCTACGCCGTGGTAGAATACCTGCATGCTGCCGCGCGCTGTGCGCAGCCAGCGGCTTGGATGGCGAGTCGCCCGGGTGATCGTCGGCCCGGCGGCCGGGTCGGCTTGCGCCACGGCAGCGCCTCGCACCACGACCGCCGCGGCACTCTCCGCGCGAGCCGCGAGATCCCCCGTGCCGGGCGCCCGCTCGACGCCCGGCCCCGCGCCCGTCCGCTTCCGCCGACTCCGCTCACCACCCGAGGTTCCCATGCTCCGTTCGCCCACGCCTGCCTGCCTGCCCTCCTCCCCGCGGCTCCCCGGCTGCCTGACCGTACTGGGCGTTGCCGCCTTCGCGCTCGCGTCCCTGGCCAGCCCTGACGCCCTGGCCATCGCCAACGGCAGTGCCAGCGACCGCCAGTTCGCCGTGCACCTCGAAGGCGTCGCCGCCGAGCCGGACGATCCCGAAGAACCCGGGTTCTCGTGCACCGGCGTGCTGGTGACCCCCTTCTGGGTGCTCACCGCACACCACTGCTTCTCCGACCACGGGGGCACGATGCCGGGCACCGTCGTCGTCCGCATCCCCCCCGCACGTTCTACGCCAACACGTCCGAGACCCGCACGTTCGATCTCGCGCCTCCCTACTTCGCTCACTACTTCGCCGACAGCGCGATCCCGATCGACAACGACGGCCCGCCGTTCTCGGAGCTGCCCACGCCCGCGGAGTCCTGGCGCGACCTGGCCCTCGTCAAGCTGAGCCGACGAGTGCCGTTCTGGATCACCAAGCCGATCCATCCGCCCATCCTGGGACTGCCCGGCTGCGAGCACGGCGACCCCGCCCGCTTCCGGGTCAGGGGGCCAGGGGCGCCCGTGCTCGAAGGCATCGAGAGCGGGCACCGGGCGCTGCTCCTGCCTCCGCTCGCGGATGGCGCAGGCTACAGCCTCGTGCTCAAGCAGGACGAGGGCAACGACAAGATCTTGCACGAGCGCAAGTCCGCGCTTGAGCTCGAGCCGGCGGTGCTGGCAGACGTGGGAGGCCAGTTGTGAGCCGCGCGCTGCTTCTGCTGCTCGCCGCCGCGGTGCTGCAGCCGATCCTGCTGCCCCGGGGATGCCGCGGCTCGGGCTGCACGAGCTCCGAGTCTGCGTCCGCGCCGCCGGACGGCTCGGCCGGTGGAGCAGACGCGAGCACGGGAACGAGCTCGGCCAGCTCGAGCTCGAGCTCCTCGGGCGCGACGGGCACGGGCGCGGCCGGCGCCGGCGGCTCGGGCCTCTGCGAGCCCCAGGCCATTCCCGCCGTGGTTCCGGCGGGTTGGGTGGAGTACACGGACTGGTCCTGCAACTGCCGCTTCTACATACCTGGCTCCAAGGACGTCATGCCTGCGCCCATCGTCTGGCAGGACTGCCCGGTCAAGCCGCAGGGCATCGCGTGCAAGGCCATGCTCGTGGACTGGACGGACGGGCCCGGGTCGATTGCGGTCGATCCCGTCTTCAGCGTTCACGAAGGCAAGCGGCTGCTCGCGTTCCGCAGGGTGGCGAAGGACTACCTGCTCGATCTGGTCGCCGAGGTCGACGGGCCGGTGCGCACCGCCATCATGCGCGTGAAAGCACCTGGCCAGAAGGATCCAAGCTGCTTCCTGGGCGGCCACGATCTTCGCGAGGGGATGTACGTCATCAGCGCGTGGGGCGAATACGCCAGCCGCGAGGGCGACTCGCCGCGCAGCGGCGCCATCGGCGGGCCGGTCGGCATGCTGCACCTGCCCGTGATCGCTGACTACAACGACGACAGGAAGTACTCCTGGCGCGTGAGCTCCAAGTGGGTCATGCGGATCGATGCCAAGTACGCCGAGATCCGCGTGTTCGACTGGGCCAAGACGCAGGACCTGCACGTGATCGCGCCGCCCGAGGATCCGATGAACATGGACATCAACGCGTTCTTCGCAAGCGGCGAGGCCGTGTTCTGGTCGACGCACGTCTTGGGCTACAACGGGCTCAACGTCTGGACCGAGGCAGGGGGCGCGAAGCCGTTCATCCGCTGGCTCGATGACTGGACCCGTGGCGCCGACGATCTCGGCACCGACGGGATCGACATGGTCTGGGCCTATGGCGAGGGCAAGAAGCCGAACGACTGGGAGTATCCGGTCCAATCGGTGATGACCGCGCCGTTCACCACCGACCCGGATGCGCTCCAGCCCCGCCGGCTCCGCTCGGCCGACGGGCAGATCGCTCTCAGGCCGTTTCACGTGGGCTGCGGCTACGCCGTGCGCGGTGGCCTCTTCAACCCCAATACGTTCGTCGTGCGGCTGAGCGATGGCGTCGCCTGGATCGTGCCGGATGCCTGGCCCGAGCTGAAGTTGCAGCTCCCCATCGGTGTGGACTGCGAGGAGGTGTTCGTCGCCGGGGAGGTCAACGGCCAAATGGACTTGATCCGCGTGCGGCTCGACTCGCTCGGGCCCGGCATGCCGCCGGATTGATCCGCGGCGGCGTCATGATGCGCTTCACGCTGCTGGCAGCGGTCGCAGTGGGGCTGACCTCGAGCAGCGTCGTGCGAGCTCAGCCCCCGGCGGCTCCTGCGCCGACCGCGGCGGGTGAGCCGCGTTCTGGCGCGTCGGAAGTGGAGGCGCATGCGCCCGCGATCGCGACGGCCGGTGCAGGGCAGCCGAGCGTCCCAGACGAGTCGACGCCGGCCAGGCCAGGCAGGAGCCGGGTCCCGGCGAAGGGCAAGCCGCCGGCCTCTCGCGTCCGTGCCGGCGGTTGGGGGCGCGACCCGGTCGAGTCCCTGCGCTTCGGGCCAGGGAATGCCGGCGGACCCCGGGCCAGGCGCAAGACTCCCGTCGTCGCTGTCGGGCTGGACGTGATCGAGCCCCTGCTGGTGCGCGCGGCATCTGCCGTCGTGGACCAAGACGTCTACCTCTCCGTTCCGTACGAGCTGCACGCGAGCCTGGCCGAGCCATGGGGTCTTGTGGCCGGTTTCATGGCGCGTATCCGGATGCTGGAACCGAACGACATGCTTTCCGAGCTCGCACTGGGAGTCGGGCCGCGCTGCGGCTTCGGCCGCCGCGGGCTCGAAGGGGCATTCACGGCCTTCAGGCTCGGGGTGGCTGGCACCTTCAAGGAGGACGTCGGTTCGGGCTGGCGCGGCGCCGGAGTCGAGCTCCTTGCCGAGCCCCAGGTTGGCTACGCCTGGGCAAGCCGCCCGCCGGGCGTGTTCGTGGCTCTCGGATTCGGTCTGCGGACCCGACTGCCGCTGGTCGAGAGCAGGGGTCTAGGCAGGATGGGCGGCATCGCAAGACAACTTCGGGTCGACCAACCGCTGCTCAGCCTGACCGTGGGGCTCGGCCTGTAGAGGATCCTCGGATTTCGGACGAAAAGGAGGCAAAGTCGGGAGAAGCAGGCCACAGGTGGCTTCAGCACGGCCGCGACGCCAGCTTGTTCTTGAGCCTATGCCGCATCTCGGGGCAGATGTCGCGGATGGTCTTGCTGCGCTCCCGGTAGCGCTCCAGAAGCTCCTGGTAGGTCTTGGGATCGCGGCGGCGTAGATCGATGCGCTCCTCGGGATCGGCCACGACGTTGTACAGCTCGTAGCGGAAGTCGTCGCCGAAGCTGATGAGCTTGTGCCGCCCGCCGATCAGGGCCCGGCGGCGGTCGTTGTCGTTCGTGCGTGGCAGATCGACCACCACGTCGCGGGGCTCGGGCGGGAGCTCGCCGCGGATCTCGGCGAGCAGGCTGTGGCCCTGGAAGCCGGGGTGCGGCGGCAGCCCCATCAGCTCCAGGATGGTCGGGGCGAGATCGATCGCGCTCCGGGGCACGTCGATCCGGCGCGGGGCAACGCCCGGGATGGCGAGAAACAGCGGGACGCGCACCATCGCTTCCCATAGCTCGAAGCCGTGGCGTCCGGCGCCCTTCTCGCCGAACGCCTCGCCGTGGTCGGACGTGATCACGATCGCCGTGCGCCCGCCCCACGGCTGTGCGTTCACGAAGTCGAGCAGTCGTCCGATGTGCCGGTCGGCGAACAGGATCTCGCCGTCGTAGCGGTCGCGCGGCCGGGACCCGCAGGGCGCGACGTCATCGTGCGGCATGTACTGCTCGTGGGGATCCATGAAGTGGAACCAGGCGAAGAACTGGCCGGCCGTCGTCTTGGGGTCGGAGAGCATGGCGATGGCCAGATCGGCGTGCTGGGGCGACGTGATGTTCCGGTCGGTCACGTTGTCGGCCGATAGTCCCGGGACCATGCGGTAGTCGTCGAAGCCCTGGCGGAAGCCGGCCTTCTCGTCGAAGTAGAAGTGCGCGTGCGCGGCGAGCGTGCGGATCCCGGCCTGCTGGAGCAGCTCCGGGAAGGTGAGCACGCTCGCGGGGAAGTGGCTGAAGAAGTACCCGGAGCGGTCGAGCTCGCTGGGGTAGCGGCCGGCGAGCAGGCCGCCGACGCTCATGGCAGTGTACGAGGAGACGGCATAGGCGCGCGTGTAGGCGACCGACTGGCGTTCGAGCGCGGTCAGCCGAGGCGCGATGTCGCGCGCGTATCCCGCCCACGGCATGTCCGCGCGCATCGCGTCGACGACGACGAGCAGCACGTTCAGTGGCACCCGCCGCAAGTTCGGTGACGCATCGGCGGCGGACGCGCCGGTGCCGGCCGCGGCGGCGAAGGCCATGACGGGCGGTGGTACGGATGCACGCGGCCGGGGCTGTGCCGCGCGCGGCGCCGAGGGCGGCCTTGCCACGAGCGGCGGCGCGGCCGGGACCCCGGGGTTGGCGGGGCCGGCGCAAGCCGCGGCGGCCAGCGCCGCCAGCACAGCGAGCACCGGCCGCGGGGAGCCATGCCGCGAGCGGGTGAAGAGTGCGGCCCAGGGGTGAAACCGATACGTCCGCGCGATCGGGGCAACCAGCCGCGACGAGCAACGCCCCGCGGCCGCTGCGTGCTGGGGACGCAGGGGTGCCGTCCGCGGCGAAATTTCACGCTGGGGCTTCGCCCCAGACCCCGCGAACGGGGCCCCAACCCCGTTCGCTTTGACCGGCAAGTCCTTGCAAGAACCGCATACTACAGCCGCGCGCGGCATGTTCACGCGAGCACCCAGGCGGTAATGTTCGCGATGGCGGCGTCCGGTCCGAGGCACCACTCGCGCCCGCGACGGGCACGGGCGGGATCGAGCGCGGTGATCTCGCCCTCCGGCGCCACGGACACGACCACCCACTTCCAGCCGAACCGCCGCGCATCGGTCAGCATGCGGCTCCAGCTTGCCTTGTCGAAACGCAGCGGCAGCGCCGACCGCTTCACCTGCACACCAAGCGGGATTCCATAGTGGCAAGTCTGCCACTTGGCAGACTCGCCACCATAGCGTGCCAGGGCTGCCCCCGCGTTGGCGATGGCTCAGCCCGCGCTGCGCGCGCCCCCTCCGGACTGCATCCATGCCTTCTCGCGGCCGACCGCCAGCCAGCGCAGCGTCACCTTGCTCTTGCCGGCGAAGGCGGGCGTCTCGGCGCCCCAGGCGCCGGGCTTGGGCAAGCTCAGCCGATCTTGTCCCCGCAGCGTCCCGAGCGCGCTCGCCGAAGCCTCGAAGCAGGCCACGCCCTCGGCCGCCAGCGCCGAGGCGATCTGGCTGGGCAGGAAGCGCGCGATGAGCGCGCGCACGGGCGCGCCGCGGGTGATCCGGTCGGCGAGCAGGCGCACCTCGTCCATGCTGCTCGCCACCGCGGCCAGGCCGCGGTCCTTGGCCGCCGCGTCACTGGACCCGAGCGCCGCGCCGTCGGCCGGCAGGCCGTGGCTCAGGCCAAGGACGATTCCCGGGGCCCACGGCGGGGCCGCGGCGCGAGCCGGCATCGGCGGGAGAGGCTCGGCACCTCCCTTCTTGCGCGGGCGGGCCCGGACCACGAGCACGTCTTCCGTGGGCAGCACCCGCGGGACGGTGACCCGCGCCGGCCGCTTGAAGGCCCGGGGATCCCCCACCACGCCGTGCGCCACGGCATAGGACAGGGCCTCCGCGGAAGCGACCAGGTAGGGACGGACGGAGTCCAGCCGGGGCTCCGGATCCGAGGTGCGCAGCGAGACTGCCTCGCCCGGCGGTGGCGGGTACAGCTCGCCGGTCATCAGGCGGCGGTCCGGCTCGACGATGCGCGCGCCGGTAGCCACGAGATCCACGAGCGCACCCGACTGGCCCAGCACCTCCAGCACCTGTCGCGAGGGCGGCGCCAGCAGCAGGTCGAGCTGGGGGGGAATGCGCTTGCTCTTGAGCAGCGCCGCCGCCGCCAGCATGTCCCGTAGCGTCACGCCCGAGTCACCCCCCAGCACCACCTGCCCGACGGGCCTGCCCCCCAGCTCCCGCACCGAGCGCACCCGCCCGGCCTCGTCCATGATGAGCGGGTCCACGGTGGCAAGGTCGATGGTCAGGACCTCCTCGCACGGCGCGCCCGGGTCGGGCATGAGAGCACGGTGGGCCTTGGAGCGCCGCTGGTCGCGCAGGAAGACCTCGGCCTTGTCGTCGCTGATGAAGAGAGCTGCGGCCGCGCCCACCTGCGGCGCGATGCCGCAGAGCACCGCGCGGGTTCCGACGGACAGCAAGCGCGCGCTCGGGCCGGCGAATTCCAGCACGACGGGCGCCTGGAATTGCTCCTCGACGCCGCGCACGACCTCGCCGAGGTCGCGACGCAGCAACTCCAGGGCGACGTCACGGGCGCAGACGAAGGGCCTTGTGCGCCCCGAAAGATGGATCTGGATGGAGCGCGGCGGGCGCAGCCAGATGGTACCCGTGGCCAGCGCCATCCCGAGCTGGGCGGGCGAAACCACCAGGCAAAGCATGCCGACCCCACCCACGGTGCCCAGACGCGGGTCGTCGGTCAGGGCCAGCCGGGCCGGCGCGGCAAACCGCTCGATGTGCACCGGGCCAGGGAAGCCGATGCCCGGACGCGCCACGAGGATGCCGAAGCTCGGCAGCACGGCCGACAGGGAGCGTTCGCCCGAAGCCTCGGGCGCGGCGGAGCCGCCCGCCGCCCGGGCCGCGGATCTGCGGGCGGTGACGGTCGCGTCGTCGTAGGCGATGCTGAGCTCCGGGACGGCCTTCTTCAGCCCCAGCGCCAGGGCCTCCGAGAGCGCGCGCCAGGGGGCACGCGACAGGATCACTTGGTCGACCTTGGCCTCGACCAGCTCGCCCTTGAGCTGCGGGTCGCTGGCGCGTCCCGCCAGCACCTTCTGGGGCATGGTGCGGGGCGGATCCCCGGCTCGTGCGCGCATACTGTCTCTCTGGTGCGGCGGCTGAACTGATCAGTCCGCGTGCCTGGCTGACGCGAGCGGCGCGGGAGCTGCCTGGCAGTCGGCTCTTGCCACTCGGGAGCGAGGAGTCGCTCGAGGCGCAAATTAGCGCCTTCTTCCGAGCACGGTCAAGGTGTGTGAAGCAAGAAGCCGCCGCTCGGATACGTTCGCCTGGCGGCGGGCGGGAAGCAATAGGGAAGCCCGGATGGGGACGGAAAGCGCAAGACAGTGGCCAAGGAGCGGGGTACGGTACTACGCTGGCACCATGTTCGAGGCCGTGCTCAGGGATGTCGTCGAGTCGACCGAGGGCGCCGTGGCCTCCCTCGTCATGGACCTGGACGGCATCCCGCTCGACAGCTACTCCCGGCCAGACGCCCCCTTCGACATCAAGGCCGTCGGCGTCGAGTTCGGCGTCGTGATCAAGTCTATCGCGCAGGCGGCGCAGATGCTGTCCGCGGGCAACGCTCAGGAGGTGACCATCGTGGCGGACAGCCTCGTGACCCTGATCCGCCTGCTCAGCCCCCGCTACTTCATCGCGCTCACGCTGCGGCCCGGCGGCAACGCCGGCCGGGGGCGATACCTGCTGCGCACGCGCGCCCCCGAGTTGCTGGAGGAGTTGTCCTGAGGATGGATGTCGATCTGCGCAAGCTGCGAGCGCTGTTGCGCACGCTTGCCGAGGGCGGGGTCTCGGAGTTCGAGCTCGAGGACGAGCAGGTGCGCATGCGCCTGGTGCGCCCCGCGCCGTCCGGCGCGGCAAGCCTCTCGCCGTCGCTTCCGGTCGCGTCCCTGCCGGCCCTGGCGGGCGCCGCGCCGGCCGCGGCGCCGGCCGAGGATCCCGACGTGGCGGTCGTGACCTCGCCTTTCGTGGGCACGTTCTACCGCGCCCCTTCGCCGGATGCGCCGCCCTTTGTCGAGCTGGGCAGCCAGGTGAAGGAAGGGCAGACCGTGTGCATCGTCGAGGCCATGAAGCTGATGAACGAGATCGAGGCGGACTGCGCCGGCGCGGTGGCCGCGATCTTGATCGAGGACGGCAAGCCCGTGGAGTTCGGACAAGCTCTGTTCCGCATCAGGCGACGCTGATCCAGTAGATCGGAATGTTCCGCAAGGTCCTCATCGCCAATCGCGGCGAGATCGCCATGCGCGTCATCCGCACTTGCCGCGTCCTGGGCGTGCGCACGGTGGCCATCCACTCGGCCGACGACGAAAGGGCGCTGCACGTGCGCTTCGCCGACGAGGCGGTGTGCGTGGGGCCGGCCGAGGCCGCGCGCAGCTACCTCAGCGTGCCCGCGATCATTGCCGCGGCCGAGCTCAGCGGCGCGGACGCCATCCATCCGGGCTACGGCTTCCTGTCGGAGGATGCGTCCTTTGCCGAGCTGTGCGAGAAGTGCGGCTTGCGCTTCGTCGGTCCGAGCCCTGCCGCCATGCGGATCTGGGGCGACAAGGTGAGCGCCCGGGCGCAGGCACGCGCCTTCGGGCTGCCGCTCTTGCCGGGCAGCGACGTGCTCGCCGACGCGGCCGATGCCGCCCGGCAGGCGCGGCGCGTGGGCTACCCCGTCATGCTCAAGGCCGCGGGTGGGGGTGGCGGGCGCGGCATGCGCATCGTGCGGGACGAGGCACAGATGGCGCAGGCGTTCGCGAGCGCCGCCGAGGAGTCGCGCAAGGGCTTCGGCCGGGCCGATCTGTTCCTGGAGCGATACGTCGAGCGCCCCCGGCACATCGAGTTCCAGATCCTCGCCGACCGGACCGGGCGCGCCTGGTGCTTCGGGGAGCGCGAGTGCTCCCTGCAGCGCCGCCACCAGAAGCTCGTCGAGGAGGCGCCGAGCCCCGCGCTCGGCGACGCGCAGCGGCGGCAGATTGCCGAGTGCGTGTGCCGGGCGATGACGGAAACGGGCTACACCACGCTCGGCACGCTCGAGTTCCTGCTCGACGAGGGGGGCGAGCTGTACTTTCTGGAGATGAACACCCGCATCCAGGTGGAGCATCCGGTCACGGAGATGGTAACGGGCGTCGATCTCGTGGCGCTGCAGCTTCGCGCGGCCGCGGGCGATCCGCTCGCGCTGCCGGACACGCGCGAGTGGCGCACGCGAGGCCACGCGATCGAGTGCCGGATCAACGCCGAGGACCCGCTGACCTTCGCCCCCTCACCCGGGACCATCGCCGAGTACCATCCGCCCGGCGGCGGCGGCGTCCGGGTCGACTCGGGCGTCTACGGCGGCTGGCGCGTGCCGAGCTCCTACGACTCGCTTCTTGCCAAGGTGATTGCCCACGGGGCCACGCGCCCCGAGGCCCTGGGCCGGATGCGCTGCGCCCTGCGGGAGTTCGTCGTCTCCGGCATCCGCACCAACATCCCGCTGCACCAGGCGCTGCTCGACGATCCCGAGGTCATCGCGGGCCGGATGAGCACCCGCACGGTCGAGTCCGTGGTGGACAGAGGGCTGTGCCGTGCCGGCGGTCGCCCCTGATC
>JACQWT010000219.1 GCA_016209145.1 Deltaproteobacteria bacterium
CGCGATCGCGCCCTGAACTACTACCACCAGTTCCTCGACGAGACCGGGCACGCCGAGACCATCGCCGCGCGCTTCTCCGTGGTCGGCTTCTCGCTCATGGGGCCGACCCAGGTCGTCCCCACGCTGACCCTGGCGTTGCGGCTCAAGGAGCTGCGCTCCGATCTCGTCGTGGTGCTGGGCGGCCCTTGGGTCTCGCTCTTCGCCGCCGAGCTTGCCGCCGCGGCGCCGCTGCGCCCCTTCTTCGACGTGCTGGTCGAAGGCGAGGGCGAGGCGGCGTGGCTGGCAATCGCCCGCGCCGGTGGGGCAGCCCCTGGTGCGAGTGTCCCCAACGCCTGGGTGCGCACGGCCAAGGGGCTCGCGCCGCCGCGGGACCGATTCGTCGCCTATCTGGCGGAGATCGGCACGCCGAGCTTCGACGGGCTGGATCTCGATTGCTACGGCGCGCCCCGGCCGGTGCTGCTCCAGTCGGGCCGCGGCTGCTACTGGGACAGGTGCGCCTTCTGCGTGCACACCGGCCGCGGGCAAGCGGCCCTTGGTCCCAGGGTGCGGCTGCGCCCCCTGGCGCTCGTGGCGGCCGACATCGCGGAGCTCGTGCGCAAGCACGCCCCGCGCTACCTGGCGTTCGCCGACCTGAGCGTCAGCCCCGCGCGGATGCGCCAGCTCTGCCGGATCATGGAAGACGGTCGCATCGATCTGCCCTGGTTCGCCTTCGTGCGGCTCGACCCTGGCTTCGACCGCTCCCTGCTCGAACGGATGCGCCGTGCCGGCTGCCTCAAGCTCAACTTCGGCCTGGAGAGCGGCAGCGCTCGGATCCTGGAGCTCCTTGACAAGGGCCACGACCTCGAGACGGCGCGCCGCATCATCGACGATGCCATCGATCTCGGCTTCCGCGTGACGCTGCACACCATGGCGGGGCTGCCCGGCGAGAGCCGCGAAGATCTCGACCTCACGCTCGCGCTCGTCGATCGCTACGCCCCCGCCGTCCACGAGTCCTACACCGAGATCTTCCGGCTCGAGCCGGGGACCCGCATCCACCGCAGCCCCCACAGCTTCGGGATTGAGCCCCGGCCGACCGACCGCGGCTTCGACAACTGCGTCCCCTTCGAGAACCGCGGCGGCCTGAGCCAGGCCGAGGCCATGGCCATCATCGAGGAGCGGCTGTACGCCTTCTACCGCGACCGCGAGGAGCTCATCTACCGCAGCAGGTCGCACTTCGGCATGAAGCACAAGCACGACTTCGCCGCGCCCTCGCGCTTTCGGGCGCGCTTCCGGGTCGAGCTGGGAGGAAGGGTGTTCGCCGACGAGGTGACCGTCGAGACCCGCGGCGGGGGGATTCTCAGGCGGGTGGGTGGGGGCGAGGGGCAGAGCTGAACCCCCTCAGCCCCACACCAGCGCCCGTGTCGGGCAGAACGCGGCGCAGGCCGGATCGACGCCGCCGCAGAGGTCACACTTGTATGCCTTGAGCCGGGCCTCGTCGAAGCGCGCCTGGCCGAAGGGGCACGCGGCCACGCACTGCCGGCAGCCGACGCACTTGTCCTGGGCAACTGCGATGGCGCCCGTGCCCTCGTGGCGCGCGAGCGCGGCCGTCGGGCAGACCTTGACGCAGGCCGCCTCCTCGCACTGGAGGCACACCATGGGCACGTTGCTCTTCTCGGGCACGACCACGTGGGCGCTGATGCGCGCCGCCTGCGCGCTCACGGCCGCGCCCGAGTGGCGAAAGGCGCACGCGAGCTCGCAGGTGCGGCAGGCGGTGCACCGGCTCGGCGTGACGTAGAGCCTCCTACTGAGCATCGCGGCGCTCCCTTTGGATCGAGCCGGCGGCGGGGGTGCCCACGCTCGCGAAGCGCTTGGCGCTCTCCAGGCGCTTGCACTCCGCGCAGGGCTCGAAGTAGGCGGTGCCGAGCCCCGTACGCCCCGTGAGGAAGTCGCGTTGCGCAACCGTGATGTGCGACCGGCCGCAACTGCCGCAGCGCAACAGCTCGAACGTGCGGCCCCAGATGCTGCGACCGGCGGGCGTCTCGGCATAGGTGATGTGCCCGGTGGGGCAGATGTGCGCGCACGAGAGGCAGCCGATGCAGGCGTCGGGCTCCTTCTTGAAGGGCGTGCCGATGTACTTGCCGGCGCCGCGGCCCTGGGCGGCGATGGCGCAGGGGCCCTGTGCGGCGCACACCCGCACGCAGAGGCCGCACAGGATGCACTTGTTCTCCGGATCGCGGGCCGCGTAGCTCGACTGCGTAAGGCCGTAGGAGCGCGCCAGCGCGGCCACGGCCTTGGCCGCGGGCGCCTGGGCGAGGAGCAGATCGAGAAGCTGCCGGCGCACCTCGACGACCTTGGGGCTCCCCGTCTGCACCACGAGGCCCGCCTTGACCGCGTAGAGGCACGAGGTCACGAGACCCGTCCAGTCGCCCCACTCGGGATGACCGATCTCCACCATGCACAGCCGGCAGCCGCCGTAGGGCTCGACCCCCTCGTGGTGGCAGAGCGTGGGCACGGGGATACGGTGAGCGCGGCAGGCATCGAGGATGCTCGCCCCCTCTCGGGCCGAGAGCACCTTGCCGTCGATGGTGAGCTCGATCATCTGGTGCCCCTTCACTCGGCCACGATGGCGTCGATCGGGCAGGCCGTGAAGCAGGCGCCGCAGCGCGTGCACTTGTCCTGCACGATCTCGTAGAGCTTCTTGCGCTCGCCCACGACCGCGCCGAAGGCGCAGGCCTTCTCGCAGGCGGCGCAGCCGTCGCACTGTTCCGGCACGACGCGGAACGTGACCAGGGCCTTGCACACCCCGGCCGGACACTTGCGCTCGCGGATGTGCTTCTCGTACTCGTCACGGAAGTAGCTGAGGGTGGCCAGCACCGGGTTGGGCGCGCTCTTGCCCAGGCCGCACAGGGAGGCTTCCTGCACGGCCCTGCCGAGCGATTCGATGCGCCCGATGATCTTCTCGTCCCCTCGCCCCTCGCAGATCTCGGTGAGCATGCCGTGCAGTTGCCGCACGCCTTCGCGGCACGGGACGCACTTGCCGCACGACTCCTCCATCAGGAACCCCAGGAAGTAGCGGGCGACGTCGACCATGCAGGTGCGCTCGTCCATCACGATCATGCCGCCCGAGCCCATCATCGAGCCCTTGGCCGTGAGCGTGTCGAAGTCCACGGGCTCGCCCAAGCAGCTCTCGGGCAGGCAGCCGCCCGAGGGCCCACCCGTCTGGACCGCCTTGAACTTGCGCCCCTTCTGCATGCCGCCGCCGATGTCGAAAACGATGCGGCGCAGGCTAGTGCCCATCGGCACTTCGATGAGACCCGTATTGCGTACCTTGCCGACGAGGCAGAACGCCTTGGTGCCGGTGCTCTTCTCGGTGCCGATGGAGCGGAACCAGTCGGCCCCGCGCGTGACTATCTCGGGCACGCAGGCGTAGGTTTCGACGTTGTTCAGGACCGTGGGCTGGTCGAAGAGGCCCCGCTCCACCGAGCGCACGTACTTGGCGCGCGGCTCGCCGATCTCGCCCGCGACCGAGCGCATCAGGGCCGTCGACTCGCCGCAGACAAAGGCGCCTGCGCCCCGCGCGAGCTTGAGCTCGAGCGAGAAGCCCGTGCCCAGGATGTCGTCGCCGAGCAGGCCCGCCTCCCGGGCCTGGGCGATGGCGCCGACGAGGCGCTGCTGGGCCCGGGGATACTCCTCGCGCACGTAGAGCCAGCCCTGGTGGGCGCCGATCGCGAAGGCGCCGACGATCATTCCCTCGATCACGCTGTGCGGATCGCCCTCCATGATGGAGCAGTCCATGAAGGCGCCCGGATCGCCCTCGTCGCCGTTGCACAGGATGTAGCGCTTCTCGCCCTTGGCCCGCACGCAGCTTCTCCACTTGCGGCCGGTGGGAAAGCCCCCTCCGCCGCGGCCCCGCAGGCCGCTGTGCTCGACGCAGGCGATGATCTCGTCGGGCTTCATCTCGGTCAGCGCCTTGACCGCGCCGGCATAGCCGCCCCGCGCCAGGAACTGCTCCAGGCTCGTGGGATCGATCCTTCCGACGTTGCGCAACGCGAGGTGCGTCTGGTGCCGGTAGAAGTCGATGTCCTGGTAGCGCTCGCGCTTCTGCTTGGTGTTGGGATCCTGGTAGAGCAGGCGTGCGATGACGTCGCCAGAGACAACCGTCTTCTTGACGATCTCGGCCGCGTCGCGCGATTTGACGCGCCGGTAGAGCAGCCCGCGCGGCTGGAACACGACCAGGGGCCCAATCTCGCAGAAGCCGTGGCAGCCGACAGCGTCGACCGCGAGCGTGACCTCGGCCTTCGCCCGCCGGGCCCCGAGCTCGGCGCGCAGCGCCTCGGCGACCGCGAGGCTGCCGCGCGCCATGCAGCCGGTGCCGGCGCACACGAGAATCCGCTGGCGGTCGGGCGGATAGGCGGCGAGCGCCCGCTCGGCAATGGTCCGGTAGTCCCGCGCACTCGTGATTCGCATGGCCTTCACCGCCCGACGATCCCGGGAAGATCGGTGGGCACGACGCCGTCGTGGTACTTGCCATCGACCAACACCACCGGCGCCATGGCGCACGCGCCCACGCAGTTGACCGTCTCCAGCGTGAAGCTGAGATCCTTGGTCGTGCCGCCGGCCCGGACCTCCAAGAGCCGCTCCAGCTCCTCGACGAGCAGCGGCGCGCCGCGGATGTGGCACGTCGTGCCGAGGCAGACGCGGCAGATGCGCTCCCCGCGCGGCTCGAGGCTGAACGCCTTGTAGAAAGTCGCCACGGCGAATGCCTTGCTCAGGGGCACGCCAAGGTGCGCGCACACCTCTCGCACCCCTTCCTCCGGCAGGTAGCGGTAGGTTGCCTGGAGATCCTGCAGCGCGTGGACAAGGGCGGTCTTGTCCCCGCGCTCGTGGCGCTGCAAGACCGGTCTGATGCGCGACAGATCGACTCCCATGGTCAGCTCTCCTTGGGGCTTGCCGCCGCCGACAGCCCCGGGAGCCGCGGGCTTCGGCCCGTGGCCGCGAGGTGCTGCATGGCCGCGTCGCAGCCGAGCCCGAATGCCTGCAAGTTGAGCTCGACCGCCCGGGGCTTGTCGCCGAAGTGCTCGGAGATCTGCCGGCGCGCCGCGTCGGCCGGCACCACCCCCGTCATGGCCACGTAGGCGCCAAGAATGACCACGTTGGGCGAGCGCCGGGCGCCGATGCCGTTGGCGAGATCGTTGGCCGGCAGGTACACGACGTCGATGTCGCCGCGCTCGCAGCGGATCTTGATAAGCGAACTGTTGACGATGAGCAGCCCGCCCGGGACGATGGCCGGTCCGAACTTCTCCAGCGAGGGCTGGTTCATGACCGCCGCCGCCTGCGGCGTGCTCACCACGGGCGAGCCGATCGAATGATCGGCGATGGTGACGGTCACGTTTGCCGTCCCGCCGCGCATCTCCGGCCCGTAGGAGGGCAGCCAGCAGACCTCGCGGCCTTCGGCCATCGCCGCCTCGGACAGGAGCTTGCCGATGAGCAGCATGCCCTGGCCGCCGAAGCCAGCGAGGATCACGTCAGTCTGCATCGTGATTCTCCACGGGTCGCCCGCGCCACCCGCCTCGGACGAAACCAGTGCCGCGTTCGCCCGGACGCTTCCGGTGGCAGGCAGCGCGGCCGCCGCCGGAGACGAGCCAGTCCGGAGATTTCACGCTGCCGGCTGCCTCGGCGTCGGGGCCCCAACCCCGACGCCCGTCTCGGGCGCTTCGCGCAAAGGCACTCAATCATAGCCCCTCTTCCCCGGGCCCGGCCCGTCCTCGGGTCGCTTGAGCACCCCGATCGGGTAATAGGGCACCATGTTCTGCTCCAGCCAGGCGCAGGCCTCCAGCGGCGAAAGGCCCCAGTTGGTGGGACAGGTCGAGAGCAGCTCGACCAGGCCAAAGCAGGTGCCGGCCTTCTGGTAGGCAAATGCCTGGCGCACGGCGCGCTTGGCCTGGATGACGCGCGCCGGCGTGTGCACCGCCATGCGCGCAACAAAGGCGGGCGTGGTCAAGCTGGCGACGAGCTCGGCCACGCGCACGGGGTAGCCGCACAGGTTGACGTCGCGGCCGCCCGGCGTGGTCGTCGTGCGCTGGCCGGGCATGGTCGTAGGCGCCATCTGGCCGCCGGTCATGCCGTAGATGGCGTTGTTGACGAAGATGACCGTGATCTTCTCGCCGCGGTTGGCGCTGTGCACGATCTCGGCCATACCGATGCTCGCGAGATCGCCGTCGCCCTGGTACGTGAACAGGATGAGCTCGGGCCGCGCGCGCTTGGCGCCCGTGGCCACGGCCGGGGCGCGGCCGTGCGCCGCCTGGAACATGTCGCAGTTGAAGTAGTTGTAGGCCAGGACGGCACAGCCCACGGGAGCCACGCCGACGGCGCGGCCGACGAGCCCCTCCTCGGCCAGCGACTCGCCCACGAGCCGGTGAATGATGCCGTGGGTGCAGCCGGGGCAGTAGTGGGTCGGCACGTCCACCAAGCCGTCGGGGCGCGAGAAGACGATATCCATGTTGCGCTTTCTCCCTCAGGCCTCGATGAGCTTGACGACCGCCCCCTGCACTTCCTCGACGGTGGGTACCCGTCCGCCGGCCATGCCGAAAAAGTCGACGGGACGGGCCCCCGAGACGGCCAGCCGCACGTCCTCGACCATCTGCCCCATGCTCATCTCCACCGACAGGACGCGGCGCGCCCGGAGCGCGGCGTGCCGGACGGCCTCGTCGGGAAACGGCCAGAGGGTGATGGGCCGCAAGAGGGAGACGCGCCTGCCCTGCGCGCGCAGCCGGTCGATGGCAGTGCGGCAGATGCGGGCCATGCTGCCGTAGGAGACGACCAGGAGATCTACCTCCTCGTCGGCGAACACCTCCTCCCAGCGCTTCTCCTGCTGTGCGGCAAGATCGTACTTGCGCTTGAGCCTGAGATTGACCTCGTTGCAACTGATAGGATCGAGGTAGAGCGAGTTGACGATGTTGCGCCCGGTGCGGCCGCGCGAGCCCGTGCCGGTCAGGGCCCAGGGCTTCTCGGGTTGCTTGTGCTCGGGGCCGGGCAGCGGATAGCCGCTGAAGTCGACCGGCTCCATCATCTGGCCGATCATTCCGTCCGCCATGACCATCACCGGGTTGCGATACCGGTCGGCGAGCTCGAAGGCCAGGACGACCAGCGCGACGGCCTCCTGCACGCTCGCCGGCGCGAGCACGAGCAGCCGGTAGTCGCCGTGGCCGCCGCCCTTGGTCGCCTGGAAGTAGTCGCTCTGCGACGGCAGGATGCCGCCCAGGCCCGGGCCGGAGCGCACGACGTTCACGAGCACGACCGGCAGCTCGCAGCAGGCGATGTAGGAAAGGCCCTCGCTCATCAGGCTGATGCCCGGGCTCGACGAGGTGGTCAGCACGCGCACGCCGACGCCCGAGGCGCCGAGGATCATGTTGCTCGCCGCCACCTCGCTCTCGGCCTGCACGAAAGCGCCGCCTACCTCGGGCAGCCGCTTGCACAGGTACTCGGGCACCTCCGACTGCGGGGTGATGGGGTAGCCGAAGAAGAAGCGGCAGCCGGCGCGCACGGCCGCCTCGCCGATCGCCTCGTTACCCTTCATCAGAACCTTGGCCATGGCTCAGTACTCGAAGAACCGATACATGGTTCCGTTCAGGCCGATCGCGATCGCCACGTCCGGGCAGGTGATGGCGCACAGGCGGCAGCCGAGGCAGCGCGGCTGATCCTGCACGCAGGCGTAGGAGTAGCCCTTGACGTTGAAGCCCTTCGACAGGTCGAGGATCTGCTGGGGGCAAGCGCGCACGCACAGCTCGCACCCCTTGCAGCGATCCGCGTCGACGATGACCTTGGGCATGGCCGTTCACCGCCTCTTGGGCCAGCGGGCAACGACGGCTCGCCGAGTCGGCCGTGATCGCGGCTTTCGTCCTCGGGCCGGGTCCTCGCGTACAGGAGTACGCTGCGGCCCGGCCCTGCGGGCGCGCTCGCGTTGACGGCCGCCTGACGAGCCGTCTGGTAGGGGGCGTGAACGCATACTGGGCATGGCTGTCAGCCTCGCAGCAGCCGGAGCCGCTCGCGTTCGCCAGCCCAACCCAGCCGGCCGCCGCCGTCAACCCCTGCGTCTGCCCAGGGCGGCAGCATCTGGCGGTCGATGACCAGCACCGGAGCGGAAAAGGAGCGGCGGTCCACCAGCGCGGCCACGCGGGAGCTTACCACCACCATCTCGATCGGCACGCCCGCCGCGCGCGCCACCTCGGCGGCAAAGGCGTAGCCCTCGGCCACGATGTCGGCCGTGGTCTCGTCCATGAGGTGCGTGTTGGCCACGAGCCCCGTGACCTGGAGGCGGCTCGCCTGCTCGATCTCGTCGCGCATCCGCAGGCAGCCGCGCACGGTGTCGGTGAACGGCCGGCGCTGGTTCACCACCTGCAAGAGCTTGTGCTCGCCCGGCGGGGGGAAGTCGGGCGCGAGATGGCTCAAGGCGCGCGCGCCGGAGTCGTCACCGCCCACGTCGAGAATCGAAACCTCGTCCTTGCGGCCGAGCAGGCCGCGCACCTCCGGCAAGAGGATGGGAAGCTCGGAGTGGAAGCCGACCCCGCGCGGCGCCACCACGCGCACGCCCCGCTCTTCGAGCGGGCCGATCGCCTCCCGGCAGCGGAAGTAGGGGTTGACGATGTCGAGATCGGCGATGTTGACGCGGAAGCTGCCCCGCGCCAGCTCCAGGGCATAGCCCACGGCGACCTCGGTCTTGCCGCTGCCGTAGTTGCCCACGAAGGCCACGACGGGCGCGACCGGGAGGGCGAGATCCACGGGGGCCGCCAACCAGGGCCTCACGATCCGAAGAAGTTCAGCGCCTTGTCGAGGTCCGCCCGGTAGCTCGCGGCGTCGTCGCCGAACTGGCGCTCCACTTGGCGCTTGTCCGGATCGATGACGAAGGTGCTGCGCTTGCCAAAGCGCTTGTTGAAGCTCACGAGAAACGCGCGCCCCGCGCTGTCGCGCATGCGCACCTGCGCGAGCTCGTCCTGCCCGGACTGCGAGAAGCTCGCGCCGCACTGCGGGCAAGAGAACTCGATCTTGGCGCCCTCGCGCAG
Source organism: Deltaproteobacteria bacterium (assembly GCA_016209145.1). GTDB lineage: Bacteria > Myxococcota_A > Polyangia > Polyangiales > Polyangiaceae > JACQWT01. Next base: position 9,039 of record JACQWT010000219.1, read on the forward strand.
CACGACGCCCGTGGCCGTGAGCCCCTCGTACACGCCGAGGCCGGAGGAGACGAACACGTCCGTCGTGACGGAGAAGCACGGCGCCTCCAGCTCGCCCCGCATCTGGATGATCGGCCCCCGGCCGGGGTTGAGCTCGGCGTCGCAGTGGGGACAGGTGAAGCGGTCGTAGGAAGCCTCGCGGCCCTCGCTCATGGCTCACCTCCGTGCCCGGTTTCTATGGGCCTTCTGGGCCCGGGCGACAAGAGGGCCGCCGCCGGCCCTTGACTTCTGCTAGCTCGGTGATATCATATTAGTATTGACCACCAGACCCAGCCGGTGGTCAACACCGGCACCCTCTACCGCTAGCCGACGATGCCCGAGCGAAAGCCGTTCCTCTTGCGCCTCGCGCCAGACATGCACGAGGCGCTGGCCCGTTGGGCGGCCGACGAGCTTCGGAGCCTCAACGGCCAGATCGAGTTCCTGCTGCGCGAGGCACTGCGCCGGGCCGGGCGCCTGCCGGCCCCATCGCGCCCCGGCGGTGCGGAGCCCGGCAAGCGGCAGCGGCCGGGGTAGTCGACAAGCTCGCCGCGGGGCTACTTCCACATCCGCGGGTCGAACGCGAACGGCTCGGGCGCACCGATCGCGAGCTTGCGGAAGTCCGGGTGGGCGGGGTTGACCAGGTAGTTGCTCTCGGCGGGCACGATCACGGAAGGGACGCGGAGCACGGCGGTCGCGGCGGCGCGGATCCAGCGCGTGCCCAGATCCTTGGTCTCGTCCGGGGGCGGCTCGGCGCGCCAGAGGCGCGGCAACGCGGCCAGCGCCACCTCGCGCACGCGCACGCCGCGTGGGATCTCCACGCGCAGCGCCACGAAGCGCAGCCCGGCCGCATACGCCCCGAGGTGCACGAAGTATTCGAGGGCCGCCAGCGCCAGGCTGCCGCCGAGGTACACCACCGGCGTGCCGCGGTGGTTCCAGCGGCCGCCGTAGAGCCGTGCGCCCTCGCCGCTGAAGGCGTCCGCCGCATGGCGGGCCTTCACGATCCGCCAAGCGGTGATCACGAGAAGACGCCGTGCTCGATGCGCCCGAGCAGATCCTCCACCTCGCGCGCCCCCGCCACCGTGGTCAGCAGCGCCAGTGGCGTGCGGTGGCCGAGCCCCGGCTGCGTCGTGCGCAGCCATTCCCGCGCCCGGTCCGCGTCCTCAAGCACCACGATGGCGAACGCGTAGATGCGCGCCAGCCGGTAGAGGCGGTCGCTCGCCATGGGCCCGAGGGCTCGTGCCGGCGCGCCGCGGTGCCGGCTCACGGTCTTCGGGCTCACGCCTAGGGCGGCTGCCACCTCGGTGTCGGCGAGGCGCAGAGCCGCCTTCACGCGATCGAGCGCCGCCACCGGCAGCCCGCGCGCCACGCTGTCGGCGAGCCGCAGCCGGCCGCGCCCGCGCCGCCCCAGCACCCCGGGTCCGCCCAGCGCCGCCACGATCTCCTGGTCGCCCATGAGTGCCTCTGGTCTTCTGTCCATAGTCTATGGGACTACTGGCCAGATGTCGAGCGGAGACCGCGGCGCGCCCCGAACCTCCTGCGCGCCTCGTCGGCCAGGCTGGTCGGCGGGTAGTGAAAGGTCTCCTGCAGGCGCCGGTGGTCCGCGGCGGCCCCGGCCGCAACTTCCTCGGGGAAGCGCGCCAGCGCCAGCGGCAGCGAGACCGCGGCGGCGAGATACGGGCTGAACGGGCGCAGCAGGGCGTAGCCGAGCCGGAAGGGTAGCAGCGGCACGGCCCGCACCCGGATGGGGCGGCCGGTAGCCTCGGCGAGGATGCGCGCGGCCTCGGCAAAGGACAGCGCCCGGGGCCCGACGACGCGGAAGCGCTGCCGGCCCAGGTCGTCGCGCAGCGCGGCCTCAGCGCCGATGGCACCGACGTCCACGGCCGAGACGGTGGGCAGCGCCGGCGGGCCGCCGCCTGGAGCGATCAAGCGGTCGCCGCGCAGCAGCGAGAAGAACAGCTCCATCGACGGGCACAGACCGAGCACCGTCCAGTCGAGATCGGTGGCCACCAGCGCGTCCTCCACCTCCGCCTTGATGCGGCCGATCTCGGCCATCGCCCCTATCTCGGCGAAGGCCCCGGCGGCCCGAGGCCGGTCGTAGCCGGACAGGTACACGAGCCGCCTGACGCCGGCGGCGCGCGCCTGCTCGACGGCGCCGAGCACGCCGTCGCGCTCGATCTCCCGCAACCGGCGGTACTGGCCGCGTTGGAAGGCCGAGACGGCGACCACGACCGCTCGGACGCCGGCCACGGCACGGGCCAGCGCGGCGCGATCCTCCAGATCGCCCGGCACCGTCTCGGGGCCATCGCCCAGCGCCAGCCGCGCTCGAGCCGGATCGCGCGTGAGCACACGGGCCGGCACGCCCTGTGCAACGAGCGCCGCGACGATGCGCCGCCCGTAGTGTCCCGTGCCGCCGAGCACGAGGACCGGTGCGACTGCGCCGCCGGCCGCGCTCAAGGGCCAGCCTTCGAGCGCCCGCCCGATCTTGGCGACCCGTCCCGCTTCGCCGTAGCCGTGCGTTTGCCGTAAGCCATGGTGCACCTCGCCGTGTCGCTGCGCCGCGTCCGTGGGGCGGGAGCTCGGAACATATCGCGCGGCGGCGGGGCGGGCAAGCGGCGACCCGGGGGGTTCACGAGGGGCATAGGCTCCAAGCGGGCAATCGCCCGGCGGCCGAGGCGCCGCGCCGCCCGTACCCGACCGACGCTGGTATGCTCGCCGCCCATGACGACCCCACCGTCTCGCCACCGCCTGTGGTCGCGGCTGGCCGCGCCGAGCGACTCGCCGTCGCTGATCGCCGATGCGCGCGCGCTCCTGCAGCGGCGGGTGGCGTTCTACTTCCAGGTCCAGGCTGTGCTGAGCGGCGCTGCCTATCTGCTGTACGTGGCGCGCGCAACGCTCGATCCGAAGCTGGGCATCGGCGCTCTGTTCGCGGCCGATCCGGGGCAGGTCATCGGCCACGGGGCCTTCGTGGTGCTCTTCGCCGTCGCGTGGCACCACTGCGGGCAGAGGCTGCGGAGCGCCGGCAGGCTGCACCTGCTCGAGGGCACGGGCACGGTACTGATCTGCTGGGCCTTCGGGCTGGTGCTCGTCGCGCCGCCGGTGGCGGCCGCGGTGGCGCGGGGATCGAGCCAGCTCTGGCAGATGTTCCTGCTCGTGGCCGTCACCCTGGTCGTCCGCGCGGCGCTGGTGCCGAGCCGCACCAGCCGCACCATCGTGGTGGGCGTAGTCTCCATGCTGCCGCTGCTGCTGGCGGTCCAGCGGGCTCTGACCACCTACGTCGGCCGCCCGCTGTGGTCGGCGCCCGGCGAGACGGTCTGGATGGTGGCGGGCTGGGCGATGAGCTTCGTGGCGGTCTCGGCGGTGATCTCGCGCACCATCTACGGCCTGCAGGCGCGCGTGCGCGATGTCATGCAGCTCGGCCAGTACACCCTGCTCGAGAAGCTGGGCGAGGGCGGCATGGGCACCGTCTACCGGGCGCGGCACGCGATGATGCGCCGGCCGACCGCGGTCAAGCTGCTACCGCCGGAGCGGGCCGGCGAGGCGAGCGTCGCGCGCTTCGAGCGGGAGGTGCAGCTTACCGCGGAGCTGACCCACCCCAACACCATCACGATCTACGACTACGGGCGCACGCCGGACGGCGTCTTCTACTACGCCATGGAGCTGCTCGACGGTGCGGATCTCGAGGACGTGGTCGAGGCGAGCGGGCCCCAGTCGGCCGGCCGGGTCCTGCGGGTGCTCACGATGGTTGCCGGCGCCCTGGCCGAGGCCCACGAGGTGGGCCTCATCCATCGCGACATCAAGCCGGCCAACATCATCCTGTGCCGGCAGGGCGGCGAGCTCGACGTGGCCAAGGTGCTCGACTTCGGCCTGGTCAAGAGCGTGGGCGAGCCGCAGGACGCGCGGCTCACCCAGGAGGGCATGGTCACGGGCACGCCGCTGTACTTGGCGCCCGAGGCGCTGGTCAGCCCCGACGAGGTCGATGCCCGCAGCGATCTGTACTCGCTCGGCGCCGTGGCCTACTTCCTCGTCACCGGCCAGGACGTGTTCGAAGGCGACTCGGTGCTGGAGATCTGCAGCCATCACCTGCGCAGCGAGCCGGAGCCGCCCTCGGCGCGTCTGGGCCGCGCCGTGCCTGCCGACCTCGAGGCGCTGATCCTCGAATGCCTGCGCAAGCAGCCGGAGCAGCGTCCCCAGAGCGCGCGGGAGCTGCTGCGGCGGCTGGAGTCGTGCCAGGGATGCGGCGGCTGGGGCCGCGAGCAGGCTCGGGCCTGGTGGGACGAGCACGGCGCGGCGCTGGGCCGCGCCTCGGGCGCGCCCCGCCCGACCGAGCTCGCCGAGACCATCGCCGTGGATCTCGTCGGTCGGGCAGGCTGACTGCGCCCGCCGACGTGCTCGAGGCGGCGCTCGCCGATCCGGGGTTCGCGGTCGGCCGCCCCGGCTTGTGCGGGCCCAATCGCTGCGCTACTCTACTACTTTCGAAAATCGTCGCGCCGCGCGAGGATTCCCTTCTGCCCGCTCCCGCTCCCGCTCCCGCTCCCGACTGCCGGCCCCGGGAGCGGGAGCGGGAGCGGGAGCGGGTCGGAGTGGGTTGCGGGCGCCAGCCCGCGCTATGAGGGAGGGCCGCTCGCCACCGGAGACGCCATGAGCCTGAGCCAAGTCGCACGAGATCTCGCCCCCTCCCCGACCCTTGCCCTGAACGAGCAGGCCCGCCTGCTGCGCTTGAAGGGCGAGCCGGTCATTCACCTGGGCGCCGGTGAGCCCAAGAACCGCGCCCCGGTCACCGCGCTGCTGGGCGCCGCCGCCGTGCTCAAGGAAGGCGACATCAAGTACACCCCGACCGAGGGCATCCCCGAGCTGCGCAAGGCCGTCATCCGCTACACCGAGGAGAGCTACGGCCGCCTGGTCGCGCCCGAGAACGTCATCGTTTCGAACGGCGCGAAGCAGGCCCTGTGGAACCTGCTCTACACGATCCTCAATCCCCAGGACGAGGTCGTGATCCTCGCGCCCTACTGGGTGAGCTACCCCGAGATGGTCAGGATGATGTACGCCGTCCCGGTCATCGTCACGCCCGAGGACGGCACGTATCACCCGCGGATGCGGGACATCGAGCAGGTGGTCGGCTCCTACACCAAGGCGATCGTCGTCAACAGCCCGAACAACCCCACGGGGCTGATGTACTCGCGCGAGCTCATCGCCGAGATCGTGGAGTTCTGCGAGAAGAAGGGGATCTGGCTCATCTCCGACGACATCTACCACAAGCTCCTCTTCGACGGCCGCTCCTGGCCGAGCCCCTATCAGTTCACGACCAAGCACCTGGAGGACAGCCGCGTCGTCTCCATCAACGGCGTCTCCAAGCTCTACGGCATGACCGGCTTCCGCATCGGCTGGGCGGTGGCCCCGCGCCAGTTGGTCGAGATCATGGCCAACGTGCAGGGGCAGACCACTTCCACCGCCAGCCTTGTCTTGCAGGCCGCGGCCGCGAGCGTCCTGCTCGGAGTGCAATCGCACATCGAGTCGCTGCGGCAGATGCTGGAGAACAACTGCCGCGTGATGCTCAACGAGCTCAAGACCTGCCGCGGCTTGAGGTGCGTGCCACCCGACGGCACCTTCTACCTGCTTTGTGACTTTCGCGCCTACGAGGCCGATTCGGTGAAGCTCTCCAAGCTCCTGCTCGACAAGGCACGCGTGGTCGCGGTGCCGGGCAAGGAGTTCGGCGTGGAGGGGCACCTGCGCCTGAGCTTCTGCGGCACGATCAAGGAGATCAAGGAGGGCATCGAGCGCATCAAGTGGGCGATCGATCCCGAGGCGCCGAACGAGATCTTCATCGGCGAGCGCAAGTTCGTGAGGGACTGGCTGTGAACAATATTCTTAACATCAAGACGCCGGCCGAGCCCATCGCCCAGGCGCTGAAGAGCGACTACGACCTGAAAGCAAGCGGCCTAAACAACCTGCGCCAGGTGTACTGGAACCTCCCGCCCGAGGCGCTGTACGAGGAGATCGTGTTCCGCGGCGAAGGGCGCATCACCCGCCAGGGCGCGCTCGGCGTCTCGACCGGCAGCCACACCGCGCGCGCGGCACCCGACAAGTTCGTCGTCAAGGAGCCGAGCTCGGAGGAGCGCGTGTTCTGGGGCGAGTACAACCGCCCCTATCCGCGCGAGAAGTTCGACGAGCTGTTCGCGCGCGTGAACGGCTACCTGCAGGGCCGCGACCTGTTCGTGCAGGACGCCTACGCCGGCGCCGACCCCGAGCACCGCGCGCCCGTGCGCATCGTGACAGAGCTCGCCTGGCAGAGCCTGTTCGCCCGCAACATGTTCATCCCGCCGACCAGCGCCGACGAGTACAAGCAGTTCGTACCGGAGTTTACCGTGGTGGCCACGCCGGGCTTCAAGGGGATCCGGCAGATCGACAACACGGCATCAAACACGTACATCGTGCTCAGCTTCGAGCACAAGCTCGTGCTGATCGGCGTCTCCGAGTACGCGGGCGAGATCAAGAAGAGCATCTTCACCATCATGAACTACCTCCTGCCCCTGCGCGGCGTGCTCTCCATGCACTGCAGCGCCAACGTGGGCCACGGTGGTGACGCCGCCCTGTTCTTCGGCCTCTCGGGCACGGGAAAGACGACCCTCTCGGCCGATCCGCGGCGCGGGCTCATCGGCGACGACGAGCACGGCTGGAGCGACGAGGGGATCTTCAACATCGAGAACGGCTGCTACGCCAAGGTCATCCAGCTCTCGGCCACGGCCGAGCCGGAGATCTACGCGTGCACGCGGCGCTGGGGCACGATTCTCGAGAACGTCGTCTACGATCCGGTCACGCGCAACATCGATCTCGACGACGACCGGATGACCGAGAACACGCGCGCCTCGTACCCGCTCTCGTTCATCGGCAACAGCCTGCCCGAGAAGCGCGCCGGGCACCCCAAGAACATCATCTTCCTCACCTGCGACGCCACCGGCGTCATGCCGCCCATCGCGCGGCTCACACCCGAGCAGGCCATGTACCACTTCATCTCCGGCTACACCTCGAAGGTGGCCGGCACCGAGGTGGGCCTGGGCCGCGAGCCGGAGCTGACCTTCTCGGTCTGCTTCGGCGCGCCCTTCATGGTGCACCGGCCCAGCGTCTACGCCGACCTGCTCAAGGCCAAGATGCTCCGGCACGGCGCCAGGGCCTGGCTCCTCAACACGGGCTGGGTCGGAGGCAAGTACGGCGTGGGCAAGCGCATCAGCATCCGCCACACGCGGCGCATGCTCAACGCGGCGCTGGACGGCGAGCTCGAGGCCGTGCCCTACGCGCGCGATCCGGTCTTCGGTTTCATGACGCCCCGGCACTGCCCCGACGTGCCCGACGCGGTGCTCGATCCGGGTAGTGCCTGGCCGAGCCGGGAGCGCTACGAGAGCGCCTACCGGCAGCTAGCCGCCCGCTTCATCGACAACTTCCGCAAGTACGCCGACGTCGTCTCGCGCGAGGTGCGCGAGGCCGGGCCGCAGAAGTAGCGCCTCGTTGGAGATGGCGCCCGCGCGCGTGACCGCCTCGCCGTCCCGGGGGCTGCGGGCCGCCGTGGCCGTGCTGTTCCTTCTCTCGGGGACGAGCGGCCTCATCTACCAGATCGTCTGGGTGCGCCAACTCGGGCACGTGTTCGGCAACACGATCCACTCGGCCGCGCTCGTGACGGCGGTGTTCATGTGCGGCCTGGGCGCGGGCGGGTACGTCATGGGGCGCCTGGGCGATCGCCGCTACCGGACCGATCCGCGCGCTCCCCTGCGCCTGTACGGCTACGCCGAGCTCGCCATCGCCGTCTGTGGCCTGCTCCTCGGCCTGCTTCTGCCCCGGCTCACGGCCCTTTCGGCCGCGCTGTCCTGGTACGAGCGCAACGGCGCCGGCTGGTACGTCCTGTCCGCCGGCACCCAGGCAGGCCAGTACGCCGTGGCCATCGCCGCGCTCGCCCTGCCCACGTTCCTCATGGGCGGGACCCTGACGTTGCTCATCCGCTACCTCGTAGGCGCCGAGATCGAGCAGGCCGGCTGGCGCATCGGCCTGCTCTACGGCACGAACACGGCAGGGGCCGCTTGGGGCGCGCTGGCGAGCGACTTCGCGCTCATCCCTGGCCTCGGCATCGTTCGCACCGGGCTCGTGGCCGTCGCGCTTGGCGTCGTGGCAGGCGGCGCGGCGCTGCTCTTGGCGCGACGCCGGCCGGCGCCGGCGGCCCGCACCGCATCGCCCGCGCCCCGCCCCGAGCGCGCGGCAGGGCGCGCTCGCGCCTCTACGTTGGCGCTCCGGTCGGCCGCGGCCCTGTGCCTTTCCGGCTGCGCCGCCATGGGCATCGAGATCCTCTGGTTGCGCTACCTCACGCAGCTTCTCGGAGCGCTGCGCGCCGTCTTCTCGCTGCTCCTGGTCGTGCTCATGGTCGGCCTCTGGCTCGGCTCGACCCTGGGGGGCTACTTGCACCGCAGGCTCGGGCGGCCCGCGGAGACATTCGTCGTGGCGCAGTGCCTGCTCTCGCTCGCTGTGCTCGTGCTGCTCGGCCTGTTCGACCACGACGCCATCCTCCACCGCCACCTGAGCGAGATGGAGGGGCGCTACTTCGCCGCCACGCCGGGGTGGCAGGCGCTGCTGGCGCTGGGCATCAATCTGCGCGCGATCGCCCCCGTGGTGGCGCTTCCGGCGCTCCTCATGGGGCTCGCGTTTCCCCTGGCCAATGCCCACGCCCAGCGGGCGGCCGAGGCGGTGGGCGCCAGGGCCGGCCTGCTCTACCTCGGAAACACCGTGGGCAACGTGGTGGGCGCGGTGCTCACGGGCTTCGTGCTCCTGCCGCTGTGGGGCATTCGGACAAGCGGCGTGCTGCTGGGGGCCTGTGCCGCCGCCGCGGCCTTGCCGCTCTTGCTGCCCGCCTGCGCGCAGGCGCATATGCGAGCTTCGGTGGTCGCGCCCAGCGTGCTCGGTGCCGCCCTGGGGCTCGTCTGGTTCTGGCGCCTGCCGCCCGAGCGCCTGCTGCTCCCGGCCATCCCGCGCTCCGACCAGGGCGGCACCCGCATCGGCCTCGCGCTGAGCGAGGGGCTGACCGAGACGCTGGCCGTCGTCGAAATCCCGGGGGTCGAGCGAGGGCTGTACACGAACGGACACCCCATGTCGGCGACGGGCTCGGTCGCCCAGCGCTACATGCGCGCCTTCGCCCACCTCCCGCTCCTGCAGATGGACGAGCCCGACGCCGTGCTGGTCATCTGCTTCGGCGTGGGAAACACCGCGCACGCCGCCTCGCTGCACCCCACGGTGCGGCGCCTGCACGTGGTCGATCTGTCGCGCCACGTGCTGGCCCACGCGGGCTACTTCGCGCGCGCAAACGGCGGAGTGCTGCGCGATCCTCGCGTGCGGGTCTTCGTGGACGATGGCCGGCACCATCTACTCATGCAGCCGGAGGAGAGCTTCGATCTGGTCACGTTGGAGCCCCCTCCCATCGCCTTTGCCGGCGTCTCCGCCCTCTACTCGCACGAGCTCTACGAGCTCGCTCGCAGCCGCCTGCGGCCGGGCGGCTATGTCACCCAGTGGCTTCCCGTCTACCAGGTCCCGGGTGACGCCTTGCTCGCGATGGTGCGCGCCTTCCGCGACGCGTTCCCGGAGTCGGTGCTGCTTTCCGGCGACGGCCGGGAGATGATCCTCATGGGCACTCGCGGCCCGTCCATCACCACCGACCCGGACACCGTGCTGCGCCGCATGCGCGCGCGGCCGGCCGTGCAGGCCGATCTCGAGGCGATCCAGCTCGGAACGCCGCTCGAGCTGTTCGGCTCATTCGCCGCTGCGGCAAGCACGATGCTGGCGGCTACGCGCCATGTGCCTGCCCTGAGCGACGACCGGCCCCTCTTGGAGTACGCCCAGCCGGCGAACATGCAGCGCGCGCGGATCCCTGCCGCGCTCTTCGACGTCTCGGGCATCGACGCCTGGTGCCCGGCCTGCCGGAGCGAGGTCCCGGGCCTGGAGGCGTACCTGCGCGTCACGGGCAGGATCTACCGGAGCGGGGCCTTCTTGCGGGACGACGAGCAGGACGGCGCCAACTTCGGCGGCGACGCCGGCGCCCGCGCCGCCATCGACGGCAGCCAGTACTTGAAGGGCCTGCTGGCGGGCCCCGCGTACCATGTCAAGAGGCTCGGCGCCGCTCACCTGGCACGCGGCAGCGTCGTCGCCGCCATTGGCGCCTACCGCCGTGCGGCCTACCTCAGCCCGGGCGATGCGGACGCGCACTTCGAGCTCGGCGTCGCGCTCGCGCGCGCCGGCCGCAGGACCGAGGCCGAGGCCGAGCTTGACCGGTGCCTCGCCCTCAGTCCACAGCATCCGCGTGCCAACGCCGTGCTCTGCCGGCGGGCAGCGGCGGAGGGACGGCTCGACGAGGCCCGGAGCCGCTGCGCCCGGGCCGAGGCCGGAGGCGTGGCGCTCTCGCCCGAGCTGCGCCAACGGCTCCGACCCGGGCAGTGAGGACGCGTTCCCGCTAGAGCTTCTTCAGCATCCCGTCGGCCTCGTCGCAGGTCTTGCGCACGCCCGCAACGCTCTTGGCCAAGGCATCCTTCTCGGCGCTCGTGAGATCGAGCTCGACGATCTTCTCGATGCCGTTCTTGCCGAGGATGGCCGGGACGCCGACGAACAGGCCCTTCACGCCGTACTCGCCGTCGAGGTAGGCGCAGACAGGGAGGATCTTGCGCTTGTCGAAGATGATGGCCTCGGCCATCTCGAGGGCGGCCCAGGCCGGCGAGACGAAGGCCGAGCCGAAGCCGAGCAAGCCCACCACCTCACCGCCCGCCTTGCGCGTGCGCTCCTCGATCTTCTTCAGCGTCTCCTGATCGAGGAACTTCTCCACCGGCACGCCGGCGATCTGGCAGGAGGAGCGCACCGGCACCATGTCGTCGCCGTGGCCGCCGAGCACGATGGCATTGACGTTCTCGACCGAAACCTTCGCGGCCTCGGCCACGAAGTAGCAGTACCGGCCCGAGTCGAGCACCCCCGCCATGCCCATGAGCTTGTTCTTGGGCGGCCCCAGGCGCTTGTGCAGCGTGTACACGATGGCGTCGAGCGGGTTCGCGATGGAAATGATGGTGGCGTTGGGGCAGTGCTCCTTGATGCCCGTGGCAACCTCATTCGTCACCTTGAGGTTGATCGCCAAGAGCTCCTCGCGGCTCGGGTAGGTTCCGTCCGGGCGCGCCTTGCGCGGGACGCCCGCGGTGTTGATCACGAGCTCCGCGCCAGCCAGGCACGAGTGGTCCTTGGACGCGACGATGCGCGCGTCGCGGCGGATCTCGGGCAGGCCCTCGGACATGTCGAGCCCCTTGCCGATGGACACGGACTGCTTCTTGGTCACCGCCTGCCGGTCGGGCGGATCCGCCGGGTTCGGAAATGGCGCGGGATCGGAGAGCCCCACCTCCCGCGCGAGTCTACGCTGGACGATCTCCTGCACGAGCACGCCGCCAATATATCCGCCGCCGATGACACCGATTTTGTTTAGCATTGCGCCACTCCCTTTCGCGGTAAAACGACTGGGGGACCACCCGCCGGGGCTGTCCCCTTCGAGCTGCATCGAGTTCCCTCGGGAACCCGCATCCTGCGGTGCGGCTCCCGGGGAGTGCGTGCGTCGTACACTGCGGGTCGGAGCGGATCAAGCCGCTCGGAGCCCGTCCTCCATCGTGGTTTCCATGAGGGGCGGCGTCCGGGTGTACGCTCGGCGGCCATGGATGCGTCCGACATCGACGATCTCGTCGCCCTCGACCACGCCCACCTCTGGCATCCGTTCACGCCGATGCGGCAGTGGCGCGAGCGGGCCCCGCTCATCATCGAGCGCGCCGAGGGCGACTTCCTGGTAGACGTGCAGGGACGCCACTACATCGACGCAGTATCGAGCCTGTGGTGCAACGTGCACGGCCACGCAGTGGCCGAAATCGATGCGGCGGTGCGCGAGCAACTCGGGCTGGTGGCGCACAGCACGCTGCTCGGCCTGGGCAACGTGCCCGCCATCCGGCTTGCCGCGCGCCTGGCCCGGCTGGCGCCCGACGGGCTCACCAAGGTGTTCTTCTCCGACGCGGGCGCGGCGGCCACCGAGGTCGCCTTCAAGATGGCCGCCGGCTACTGGTTCCACGCGCACGCCCAGGAGCGCGACACCTTCGTCGGCATTGCCGGCGCCTATCACGGGGACACGACCGGCGCGATGAGCGTGGGCTACCACGAGCTCTTCCATCGGCCGTTCAAGCACATGGTCTTTCGCACGGCCTGGGCCCCGTCGCCGGACGTGTCTCACTCCGCCCTGTGGCGGCGCACAGCCCAGCCAAGCTCCTGCCGGCGCACCTGGGCGCAAGAGGACGATGCCGCCTGTAGTGCGGTGAGCGACGAGGCCCTCGACGCGCTGGATGCGCTTCTGTGCGAGCTCGGCGAGCGGGTAGCGGCCGTCGTGATCGAGCCACTGGTGCAAGGCGCCGCCGGCATGATCGTGCAGCCCCCGGGCTACCTGCGGGCCGTGGCAGAAATCGCGCGCCGCCACGGCACTCTGCTCGTGGCCGACGAGGTGGCCACCGGCTTCGGCCGCACCGGCGCCATGTTCGCCTGCGAGCACGAGGCCGTGACGCCCGATCTGCTCTGCCTGGGAAAAGGCCTGAGCGGCGGCTACCTGCCGCTCGCCGCCACGCTCGCCACGGACGAGATCGAGCAAGCCTTCTGCGGCGAGCTCGCGGAGCACCGCACGCTCTACCACGGGCACACCTTCAGCGGGAACCCGCTCGGGTGCGCGGCTGCGCTCGCCTCGCTGGAGATTTTCGAGCGCTGCGGGCTGCTCGCCGCGGTGGCACGCAAGGCGGAGCTGCTCGCCCGCCAGCTCGATCCGCTGCGGGATGCACGGCGCTACCCGCTCGTGTTCGACGTGCGCCGGCGCGGGCTCATGGTGGGCATCGAGCTCAGCGCCGACGGCACCGCCGCCACGGGCTTCGACCCGTCGCGGCGGCTCGGCTACGAGGTGAGCGAGCGCTGCCGCGCACGGGGCGTGATCGTGCGGCCGCTCGGCAACGTGGTAGTGTTGATGCCGCCGCTCGCCATCGAGGAAGGGAACCTCGAGCTTGTGGCACAGGTGGTGGTCGAGGCGATAGGAGAGCTGGGACGCTCATGACCGAGCCCTGCGCACCCCACTGCCGGGAGGCCCGCGCACAGGCGCCGGGCGCGGCAGGCGCCGGCACGGGCGCCGAGCTGCGCCATTCGCCCCTGCGCCGGCTGGCGCTGGCCGGCGCGCTGACCGCGGGGTTCATGTTGGTAGAGGCCGCGGTGGGCTGGTGGGCGCAGAGCCTCGCGCTTCTGGCGGACGCCGGCCACATGCTGGCGGACGCGGCGGCCCTGGCGCTGGCCATCGCCGCCCAGCGCATCGCCACGCGGGATCCGACCCGGGCGCGCACCTACGGCCACCGGCGCGCCGAGGTGCTGGCGGCCTTCGTCAACGGCATCGCGCTCGCCGTCGTGGCCCTCTGGGTGTTCAAGGAGGCGGCCCAGCGCTGGACGGAGCCGCGCGCCATCCTCGCCGGCCCCATGCTGGTCACGGCCTTGGGCGGCCTCGTCGTCAACGCCCTTGCCGCCCTCGTGCTCTGGCGCGGACAAGCGGGGAAGAACCTCAACACCAAGGCTGCCCTCTTCCACGTGCTCTCGGACGGCCTGGGCTCGCTCGGCGCTCTGGCCGCCGCCATCCTCGTGCTCGGCCTGGGCTGGCTGCGCGCCGACGCCGCCGCCGGGATGGGGATCGGCGTGCTCGTGCTCTACGGCGGCTGGCGCCTTTTGCGCGAAACGACGCACGTCCTGATGGAAGGCGCCCCGACGGAGGTGGACCTTGCCGCAGTGGAGCGCACGTTGCTCGATGTGCCGGGCGTCGTGGGTCTTCACGACCTGCACCTCTGGTGCATCTCGGACGGTTTCAATGTGCTCACCGTGCACGTCGTGATTGGCGGGGGCCAGGACGGAGCCGCCGTGGCGGCCGAGGCCGGCCGCGCGCTGGGGCGGCGGCACGGCATCCTGCACGTCACGGTCCAGCCGGAGCCACAGACCGACGAGCGCCTGGCCGCGGCGGGCCGCGGCCCCGAGCCCGGCACGGCGCCATGAGCCCGCTCGCGCGGCGCTGGCTTGCCCTCTTCCCGGCCCTGGCCGAGCACGAGCTGCGCACCCAGTTCGCCAGGAGCGAGCTGTACGCGGGCGCGGCGCGGGAGCTTGCCCCGGCGCTCGACCGGCTCTGCCAGATGGCCGAGCAGGGCGACGCCGCGGCCCGCGAGGCCCTGGGCGCATTCGTGCCGACGGTGGCCGATCCCGGCCACCTCGAGCAACTCGGCCCCCTGCGCGAGGCGGCGCTCGCGACGCCCCTACCCTCGCTGGGACGGCTGCTGCGCTGTGCCACGGCGGCGCATCACTTCGCCTCCAGCGACGAGGAGCTCGCCGGCGGCGAGGGCGTGCCCACCCGCGACGGCCGGCCGCTCACCCTGGGCGAGCGGCGGGCGCTGGCGCGCGCTCCCAGCCGGGCCGCCCTGCGCAAGCTCATGCGCGACCCGCATCCGCTGGTCGTGCGCCGGTTGCTCGGCAACCCCAAGATCACGGAGCACGATGTGGTTGAGATGGCGGCGCGACGCCCGGCGGTGCCGGAGGTGGCCACGGAGATCGCCAAGGCGTGGTGGCGCTCGGCCCGGGTGCGCCTGGCCGTGGTGCTGAACCCCGGCTCGCCCCCGGGCGTCAGCGTCCCGCTGCTCGCCTTGCTGCTGCGCCACGAGCTCGAGCAGGTGGTGGGCGCCATCGATCTGCCGGTCGTGGTGCGGGCCACCGCCGGCGAGCTTTTGGTGCTGCGGCCACCGCCCCGGCCGACCGAGGTGCCGGAGACGAAGCACTGATCTACTAATTTGGGCTCTCTGCGCGCCGCGCGCAAATTCTGGGCCGGCTGCCGAAGCAGGGGCCGAGGATTCAAGGGGGCGAGGGGTCGAGGGGTCGAGCAAACCCCGGCCCCTGATCCCTTGACCCCTTGACCCCTTTGGGTTGCGGGCGAAGCCCGCGTTATGCACGCCGGCGCGTCAGTGGCCCGGCGCCGGCGAGGCCGCGGGCGCCGGCGCCGGCGTGCGGCGAATCGAGTCGGCAAACTGGTCCAGGAGCGACGGCTCCGAGAGGCTCCCCGGCCGCGCCGTCACCACCGCGATCTTGGGCGGACGGGCCTCATCGGCGCCGCCCAGGAAAACGGCCGCGTACTCGAGCCGGCAGCGCACGTCGTCGGCATACTGGCCGACGGCATCGGAGCGCTTGAGCCGGAGCCGCTCCGGGCCCACGGGCGCCGGCTGCTTGTGGTCGACGTTCAAGGTGAACGACGGGCTCACGGGCACGACATCGAGCGCGCCGAGGGCCTCGCCGACTGCCTGATCCGCCCCCTCGGGCCCACCCAGGGCGGCAACGGCGAAGCGGGTGCGGCCGTCGGTCCAGTCCAGCCGCTGCCACCGTCCCCGGCTCTGGCGGCTCCACCCTCCGCGCACGAACGGCCCGCGAAACGGCGGCACCAGCTCGTAGCCCGAGCCCGGCACGAGCACGGGCGGCGGCGCATCGAGCTCGCGCAGCGAGCGGCTCGGCACCGGCGTCTCGCGCACCTTGGCCAGGTGGCGATTCTTCTCCGCCGCCTGCTCGGGCGTCTCCCGGCACCCGGACAAAGCGGCGAGAGCGCCCAGGAGGATGCCGCACGCTGCTGTTCTACTACGTCCCAGAATCGTCGCGCCGCGCGACGATTCTGGGCTGCGCGAAGCGCCCGAGACGGGCGTCGGGGTTGGGGCCCCGACGCCGAGGCAGCCGGGGCACGGGTGACGCGCGCGCAGCGCGCGTCGGGACCCGAACCCCGTCCCGCAGGGACGGACAGCGTGAAACTTCCGGTCGGCCGGCAACCGCGGCCCTGGCGCCTCCGCCCGGGGTTCGTGGGGGAACGCGAAGGCGTGAACGCTGGCGTTCGCGGCCTGGGTTGCGGCCGAAGCCCGCGCTATGTGACCGTGTCCACGCATGTCTTGCCAGCGCGCCGCGGCCCGGAAGGCCTGCCGGCGCACCCGTACGCATAGCGCTACGCGCCCAAGCCGGCAACGGCGGTTGCCTTGCGGTTTCTTCCGGGATAGCGTCCCTCGCCGGCCGGATCGAAGGCAACGTGGTAGCAGGCAGCCCAAACCGGAGCGCACAGGCGACAGCGGGGGGACCGGGAGATGCCGGGACCGCTGTGTCGGCGCTCGATCGGGCGCTGGCCCGCATCGCCGAGCTGGAGCGCCAGGTGGCGTCGCTGCAAGAGGAGGCGAGCCTCTTCGGCCTGTTCGCGGCGGACTCGCCGAGCATGATCTTCCTACTTTGCGACGGCGGGCTGGCCTACGCCAACGAACGGTGCGCCGAGGTCACGGGCTACGGCGCGGGGGAGCTGTGCGCGCCCGGCTTCGATTACCTGCAGCTCGTCGCGCCCGAATCCCGGCCGGCCGTGACGGCCGCTCTCGCGCGGTTCGCCGCCGGCCAGGACGTGCCCCCCTACGCCATGCGCGCCATGGCGCGGGACGGCCGCCTGACCGACGTGCTGCTGGTCTGTCGCCCGTTCACGCTGACCGGCAAGCGCGCCCTGCGGGAGAGCGAGACGCTCTATCGCGCGCTGGTCGAGACCTGCCCCGACGCCATCACCGTCACCGACTTGCAGGGCAAGCTGCTCATGACCAATCGCCAGGCCGCCGCCTTGCACGGATACGGGTCGGCCGAGGAGGTGCTCGCGGCCGGCCTCGACGCCTTCGCCTTCATCGCGCCCGAGGACCGCGAGCGGGCGTTCGAGAATGCCCGCAAGGTGCTCGAGACGGGGAGAATCGCCGGCGTCGAGTACCATGTGCTCACCCGGGAAGACCGCAAGGTGCCGACGGAGATGAGCGTGTCGCTCATCCGCGACGCCGACGGGGCCCCCAAGGCGTTCATCGGCGTCGTCCGGGACCTGTCCGAGCGCAAGGAGGCCGAGGCGGAGAAGGAGCGGCTGAGCGCGCAGGTGCTGCACGCGCAGAAGCTCGAGAGCCTGGGTGTGCTCGCCGGCGGCATCGCCCACGACTTCAACAACCTGCTGATGGGGGTGCTGGGCAACGCCAGCATCCTCTTGGCCGAGTTGGGCGAGGGCTCGCCGCAGCGCGAGCGCCTGCAGAAGATCGAGTCCGCTGCCTACCGGGCCCGCGATCTGACCCAGCAGCTCTTGGCGTACTCCGGCCGCGGCTCGCGGCGCCGGGACGCCTTCGATCTGAACGAGCTCATCGCGGAGATGCGCTCTCTGTTGGGCCTGTCCATTTCCAAGAAGATCGTGCTCCATAGCCGGCTCGCCTCGGATCTGCCGGCGGTCGAAGGGGACGCGACGCAGCTCCGGCAGGTCATCATGAACCTCATCACCAATGCCTCCGAGGCCATCGGCGAGCGCACCGGCACCATCTCGCTTTCGACCAGCGAGGTCGGCGCCGAGCAGATCGACCGGACGGCCGCGCTGGTCGAGGGCGAGATCGGCGCCGGCCGCTACCTGTGTCTCGAGGTGGCGGACACCGGCTGCGGGATGGACGAGCGCGTGCGCGCACGGCTCTTCGAGCCGTTCTTCACGACCAAGTTCGCCGGTCGCGGGCTAGGACTGTCGGCGGTGCGCGGGATTGTGCGCGGCCACGGCGGCGGCATCGCCGTCTGGAGCGAGCCCGGCGCGGGCACGCGCGTGCGCGTGTACCTGCCGGCGAGCGAGAAGAGCGCCACCTCGGACCTCCCGCTGCCGAGCAAGCCGCCCGAGCCGGCCCGGGGTACGGTGCTGGTGGTCGACGACGAGCGCACCGTGCGAGACGTTGCCGCCGCCATGCTCGCCAGCGCAGGCTACGAGATCCTCACCGCGGGCGACGGCCCGCAGGGCGTCGAGCTGTATGCCAAGCACGCGGACGGGCTCTCGGCCGTGCTGCTCGATGCGACCATGCCCGGCATGGACGGAGCGCAGGCGCTGCGCGAGATGCGGCGGATCCGCCCCGGCGTTCCGGTGATCGTGAGCAGCGGCTATCCCGAGAGCCAGATCGCGCAGCAGCTCCAGCCCGAGGCGGCCGACCATTTCATCCAGAAGCCGTATCGCATCGACGAGCTGCTGGGGCTGCTCAAGCGCGCGCGGGCTGCAAATTGCTAGATCAGTACGGTAGCAGATCGCGCAGCTCCGCCTGCCGGTCGCGCCGTTGCTCGGCGTAGGCGAGCCGCAGCCGCGCCCCGGTGGCGAAGGAGTCGCGCGGGCTGAGGTGCTCGAGGCGTTCGAGCGCGCCGCGCGCCGCCTCCCACATGCCGAAGAGCGACAGCACGGCGGCCTGCTCCTTCAAGATGTGGGCAACGACCACGGCGCTGTCCTCGTCGCGGCCGCCGCTGCTGATGGCCGAGACGATGCGGCCCCTGGCGGCGAAGATCTCGGTGCGGCGCGGCTCGCGATCGGCCGCGGCAGGGGCCTGGGGGACAAAGCGCAGCCACGGCCCGTCCACGCCAAGATGCGCTACGAGCCGCGCCTCGAAGCCGGGATCGAGCTCGAGGTACAGAGGACGTGCGTCCGCCAACGCCGCGAGCGCCGCCTCGCTCGGGCGGCCCACGAGCCTCAGATCGCGCACCAGCGGCGCGAGCACGGGCTCGGCCGGCAGCAGGTACGACGCCGCGGCGGCGCGACGCAACAGCGGCGCGGCTACCACGGCGACATCAGGCCGTTCGGCTTGCACGATCTGCGCGGCCCAGAGCCGCCAGGCGAGGCGGGGGCTGTGGACCACGACGGCCGCATGGGGCGGGAGCGCGCCCAGGGCCTCGTCGGTCCACTCCTCGGCCGCGAATTGCCCGCTCCGATCGGCCTCGAAGCCTCCCTGCTCGGAGCTCAGCGCCACGGCGCTGGCGAGGAAGACCACGACCAGCACGGCGGCCGCCCGTCCCAGCGGCACTTGCAGGCGCAGGAGCAGCAGCGCCGCCGCTGCCACCCCGAGGGCGGCGCCCAGGTACAGGGCCGCGAGCGCGAGCAGCCGCAGCACCGCAGCACAGCTCGGACCGAGCACGGCCACGGCAGGCCCGGGAACGACGAGGGCGACAGAGAGCAGTACGAGCAGCGTGCCCACGGGCGCGCGGGTACGCGCGGGCAAGGCGCCGAAGCACAGGCCCAGGGCGGCGAGGCATAGCGGCAGCCAGCCGGCCTCGGCCGCCCAGGAGGACAGCGCGCTTGCCGCGGAAGCCGGCGCACAGCGCCCGCCCAGGCTGCCGGCAGAGAAGCCGGCGGCATCGAGCAGGCCCACCGGCAACCAGATGCGGTAGGGCGCGTAGGCGTGCAGGAGCGCCGGCGCCGCGAAGAGCGCCGCCGCGCCGGCACAGGCGACGAGCATCGGAGCGCTCAGGCGGGCCACGGGCGGCTTGCGCGCGAGGGCCACGCCGACCAACGCGGCCACGAGGAGCGCCGCGCCGCCGAGGACGCTCTCGCCCAGGGCCCCCCCGCACAGGATCGCGACGAGGAGCCAGCGCCGCCCGGTCGCCGGCACGAGCCGCGGCGCCTCCGCCGCGACGAGATCCCAGAGCACGCCCAGGGCGCCGAGCACCAGCGCCGCGGCGAGCACGGCACCGCCGCCCACCGTGGACTCGCGCTGCCAGCTCGGGCCGAGCACGGCGCCGAGCGCGGCCACGGCGCTCGCCAGGGCCGCGAGCCGAGGCGGTACCCCGGCCGCGGCGAGCAGGCGACGGCCGAGCCCGACCAGGAGGTAGGCGCCCAGGCCCAGCGCCAGGGCCGCCCCGAGCGAGGCGCGGAAGGAGCGCGTGCCGAGCGGAAGCAGGCCGAGCGCCTGGGCGGCGAGCATGGACAGCGTCCCGCCCAGCCCTGCTGCCCCCAGTCCCTGGTCGCGCACCGCCGCGAAGTCGCCGTGCCACTGCGCGCTGGAAGCGCCCCGCAGCATCGTGACGCCCAGCACCAGCAACGCGACCAGCAAGCCGAGCGCTCGTCCCGGCTCCGCCGGCGGGCCGGCCTGGGGCGAAGGCGCCGACGCCTGCGGGATCTCGCGGGGGGACATGGATGGCTCGGCACGGCGCAAACGCCGGCGCGGGCGAAGGTGCCAGAGCGGCATGGAGGCGTGCAAGTTCTGGGCACGTGCGCCGTCTGGTACCGGGTTTCACGGCTGTAGCCGTTCACGGCATTTCCGTGCCAGCAACGACGGCTCGCCGAGTCGGCCGTGAGCGCGGCTTACGTCCTCGGCCCGGCTCCTCACGTACAGAAGTACGCTCCGGGCCGGGCCTCCGGGCGCGCTCGCGCTGACGGCCGCCTGACGAGCCGACTGGGAGGGGGCGTGAACGCTTACTCACGGCTAGAGTGTCCTACGCCGGCCAGCCGAACATGGGGTAGAGTGCCGTGACCCGGCCGGCAACCCGGCCGCATCATGTCCGGAGGAGAAGTGGCGCGTTTCATCGACGAGCAGAAGCGGACGCATATGTGCGGCGAGCTGCGCGCCGGCGACGTCGGCCGCGAGGTCGTGCTCTTCGGCTGGGTGGCGCGGCGGCGTGACCTCGGGGGTTGCGTCTTCATCGATCTGCGCGACCGGGAAGGCGTGGCCCAGGTGATCTTCGACGCCACCTGGCGTCCCGCCGCCCCGGCGCCGGACGACGGGCAGCAGATCGCCGCGGCCAGCGCGCTCGCCAGCGAGATGCGCCGCGAGTGGGTGATCGGCGTGCGTGGTCTCGTCGTGCACCGGGGCGAGAACGTCAATCCGGACCTCCCCACGGGCGAGATCGAGCTGCGCGCGCTCGAGGCCGCGGTCTTCAACCGCGCCGAGACGCCGCCGTTCTCCCTGGGTGACCAGGTCGACGCGAGCGACGAGCTGCGGCTCGAGCACCGCTACCTGGATCTGCGCCGGCCGCCGCTGCAGCACGTCTTGCGGCTGCGCCACGAGATCAACCAGGCGACGAGGCACTACCTCGCAGAGCAGGGCTGCCTCGAGCTCGAGACGCCCATGATGGTCAAATACACGCCGGGCGGGGCGCGCAATTTCCTCGTGCCCTCGCGCCTGAGCCCGGGCAAGTTCTACGCCCTGGCCGAGAGCCCCCAGCTCTTCAAGCAGCTCTTCATGGTCGCGGGCTTCGACCGCTACTTCCAGATCGTCAAGTGCTTCCGCGACGAGGATCTGCGCCTCGATCGGCAGCCCGAGTTCACGCAAATCGACATCGAGCTGTCGTTCTGCACCGAGCAAGACGTGTTCCGCATCGTCGAGGGGCTGATGTTCCGGATCTTCGAGGCAGCGGGCGCGGCCGATCTGCGTGCCCTCTACCCCGCGGGGCAGTTCCCGCGGATGAGCTTCGCCGACTCGCTGCGGCGCTACGGCAACGACAAGCCCGACCTGCGCTTCGGCCTGGAGCTCGTCGATCTGACCGACATCGTCATCGAGCACGGGGGCGGCGCCGTCCCGCCTCTCGCGGCTCTGGCGGCCAAGTTCCGCGACGGCACCTACCGGCGCGAGCACCCGGCCGAGGTCGTCAAGGCGCTCGTCATCCCCGCGAGCGCCGGCCTGTCGCGCAAGCAGTTGGAGCAGCTCGAGGCGGGCCTGCGCGAGATCAAGGGGTTCGTGGGCCTGGGCCGCGCCAAGCTCGGGGACGACGGGAGCTGGACCGGCTCGGCCTTTGCCAAGCAAGTGACGGACGGCCTGCGCGCGGCGCTGGGCGACGCCTGCCGCGCCGGACCGGGCGACATCATCTGCTTCCAGTTTGGCCCGCCCGCGGTGGTCGATCCGGCCCTGGCCAAGCTGCGGCTCGATCTGGGCAGGCGTCTGGGGCTCGTCCCGGAGCACGGCAGCGGCGGGAAGTGGCAGTTCCTCTGGGTGGTAGGCCCGCCGCTGTTCGAGCGCGACCCGGACAGCGGGCGCCTGGTAGCCGCCCACCACGCCTTCACGCGGCCCCGGGACGAGCACCTCTCGTGGCTCGAGTCCGATCCGGACCGGGTGCTCTGCTATCGCTATGACCTCGTGCTAAACGGTTTCGAGATCGGCGGCGGATCGATCCGCGTGCACGATCCCGCCGTCCAGCGCCGCATCTTCGCCGCGCTCGGCATCGGCGAAGACGAGGCGAGCGAGAAGTTCGGCTTCCTGCTCAGGGCGCTGCGCTCCGGCGCGCCGCCCCACGGCGGGATCGCCATCGGCATGGATCGGCTGGCCATGCTCGTGGCCGAGGCCCAGAGCCTGCGGGACGTCATCCCGTTTCCGAAGACCAACCAGGGCGTCGATCTGATGAGCGGCGCCCCCGTCCCCGTCGCCGCGGAGCAGCTCGCCGAGCTGCGCATCCGCTCGGCTGCCGGCGAGCGCGAGACGGGAGGCTAGCGTCCGGCGGCGCCGGGACAAGATGGGTAGCGGGGTGGACAGCGAGCAGCAGACGGCGGCGCGGGCCCGGGTGCTCGTCGTCGACGACAGCCCGACGATCCGCAAGGTCGTGCGCCTGATCCTCGCTCGTCACGGCTTCGAGGCGGTCGGCGCCGGCGACGGCGTCGAGGCCATGGCGCGGCTCTCGTCCGAGGGGCCCTTCGACCTCGTGCTGCTCGACTTCGTCATGCCGCGCATGAACGGCTACCGCTTCTGCCGGGAGCTGCGCGCCCACGCCGTGCACGCCGATCTGCCGGTGGTGCTGATGAGCGCCCGCTCCGACGCCATCCGCGACCGCTTCGTCGAGCAGACCGGCGCCCTGGATGCGCTGGGCAAGCCCTTCGACGGCCGGGCCCTGGTCGCCGTGGTCGAGAGCGTGCTCGCCAAGACCGCCGGGGGCGCGGCCGGCCGCAGCGCGCCCGCGCCCGAGGCCATGCTCCCCGAGGAGGAGCTGACCGCGGCCGGTCCGGCGAGCCTGCGCGGGCTCGCCCGCAGCACGGAGCTGGCGGGCGTGCTCGCGGCGCAGCTCGCCCCGGTCCTGGCCCCGGCCATCAAGGAGCTGCGGCCATCGCTGCGCGCCAAGGAGGAGTCCCTGCGGCAAGTGCTGGCCACGGTCCTCGACGAGGACCGGCTCGGCGCGCTGGCCGCCGCGGTCGAAGATCTGGGCGCCGCGCAGGACAAGAAGATCATGTTGCGCGGCTCGCTCTCGGGCATGCCGCTGGCCGAGCTACTGCAGATGCTGCAGCTCGGGCGCCGCACCGCGGTCCTGCGCGCCACGCACGGCCGGAGCGAAATGACCATCTGGATCCGCGACGGTCTGGTCGACTTCGTCCAGTCACGCGGCACGCGCGAGGAGTTCCGCCTGGGCCGCTACTTCATCGAGCAGGGGCTGCTCACGCGTGAACAGCTCCAGGCAGCCCTGGACAAGACCGGCACGGGCAAGCTCTTGGGCGAGCTCCTGGTCGAGGCCGGCCACGTCACCGCGGAGCAGCTTGCCGCCGCACTGGAGAAGCAGTCGCGCGAGCTCGTCTACGAGGTCGTGCGCTGGCAAGAAGGTGCCTTCAGCCTGACCGACGAGCCCTTCAGCCCGCAGGCACGCAAGGCGGCGCTCGGGCTGGCCACGACCGAGCTCGTGCTCGAGGGCTTCCGCCGCGTGGACGAGTGGCGCGTCATGGAGCGCACCGTGGACTTCAACGCCGTGCCCGAGGTCAACACGGCGGCCCTGGGCACGCTCGACCAGGGCAAGCTCGGACAGGCGGAGGCGCGCCTGCTCGCGGCCATCGACGGCAAGCGCACGGTGCGCGAGGTCATGGTCGAAAGCGCCGTCAGCTCCTTCGACGCCATCCGCATCCTGTACCAGTTCATGGAGTCGCGGCTGGTGCGGACCAGGGGGTAGCGCTAGAGCTCCCTGACGCAGCGGTATCCGATGCCCGCGTCCCACGGGATCCATGTCCGGGACACCCCGCGATGCGCCGCCCGCAGCCGGTAGGCCGGGCTCCCTGAGCCACCACCGCGGTACACGCCAGTGCCGCAACTCTGCCATACTAGCTCCACCTCAAGATCTGCGGACTCGCAGTATGGCACCACCCCTCCCCCACCCGCCATACGCGTTAAGCGAGAATCCCTCGATAGCAACGACGGCGGCCGAGCCATCCGCGCGGGCCGGCTTACGTCCTCGCGCCGGGCCCTCACGTACAGGAGTACGCTCGGGCCCGGCGCTGCGGGCGCGCTCGGCCGGCGCGGCGCCTCGGCCGCCGGCTGATTGCCCGCTTAATGCCTATGCCCCCACCCGCCACCACCGGTGCCGCCGCGGGATACCCCTCTGGTCCCTGCCCGTCATGCTTCCAGTCCGGCACCACCAGCTCATAGCCATTGCCGGCAAGGTCGTAAACGCCCTCCGGCGAAGGCGGATACTGTGCGATAAGGTCCGGCTTCAGCCCGCAGCGGCCGGGATCGAAGTTCGCATCCTCGCAAGTGGGCTCGCGATCGCCCCACGGGTACGTCCTCGTGCCACCCGCCGAGGCCGCGTACTCCCATTGCACCTCACTCACATCGCTCTTCCCCTCCTCCTCGCACCCCCGAAATAGCGGCTCTTCGTCGAAAACCGGGCCGAATGATCTCGCGATGTTGAACGGCGGGGACGCAGAATCCCCGGCGTAGGGCGAGTTCCATCGGCGGTGGGTGGTGCCCGCGTCCAGTGCGCC
>JACQWT010000155.1 GCA_016209145.1 Deltaproteobacteria bacterium
GCGCGGCCGCCTGACGAGCCGGGTGCTTGAATGCGTGAACGCGTACCTGCCGCGATGTGCTATGCTGCCTTGTGCTGGGCGTCTTTTGGGCCCGCCACCGACCGATCGTTTCTGGATCTCGGTGTCACACGTGCGGGCTCACGAGAAGCGACGCCGCCACGAGGGACCTCGCCTCATGATCGTGCCTTCCAGAATGTGGTTGCTCGGCGCGTCTGCCGTCGCCGTTGGCGCAGGCTGCGCCGGCGAGCCCTCGCTCGACAGCGTGCAGTGCAACACGGCCGCCGACTGCCCGAAGCTGGCGGCCGGCGGCTGCCGGCGCTCCGCGTGTGTGTCGGGCGCCTGTGGCCTCGACGTCGTGCCCGCCGGCAGCCCGTGCAGCGAGGGCGGTGGCCACGTCTGCGGCGGCGATGGCCGCTGCGTCGAGTGCACGCAGGAGGAGAAGTGCGCCGCCGGCAAGGTGTGCGACGAGCTCGCCGGCAAGTGCGTGCCCGCGCCCTGCACGAACGACGTTCTCGACGGCGAGGAGACGGCCGTGGACTGCGGGGGCCCCACTTGCGAGCCGTGCGCGACGGGCGAGACGTGCGCCAAGGCCGACGACTGCCAGGGCGGCTGGTGCGAGACGGGCGTGTGCCAGAAGCTCAAGGCCGTGGCCATCTCCGCCGGGGCCCGCCACACCTGCGCCGTGCTTGTAGACGGCACGGCCCGGTGCTGGGGATCGAACGACATGGGTCAACTCGGAGACGCCAGCGACGAGGACAGCAAGGTGCCCGTGCGCGTTGCCGGACTGTCCGGGGTCGTTGCCATCTCCGCCGGGGCCTGGCACACTTGCGCGCTGCTCGCCGACGGCACGGCCCGCTGCTGGGGTCTGGGCCAGGACGGGCAACTTGGCAACGGAACCCAGAAGGGGTCCATCACCCCGGTCCCGGTGAGCGACCTTGTCGGCGCGGTTGCCATCACCGCCGGCTCGATGCATGCTTGCGCGCTGCTTGCCGACGGCACAGCCCGTTGCTGGGGCTGGAACGGGTCGGGGCAGCTTGGATACGGCGGCACCAAGCTGAAGACGGCGCCGGTGCCGGTGGCCGGCCTGTCGGGAACGGTCGCCATCGCCGCCGGCGGCTCGCTTTCTTGTGCGCTTGTCGCCGACGGCACGGCCCGTTGTTGGGGAAACAACAAGTTTGGCCAGCTCGGCAACGGCACCGTCCAGGAGTACAGCGTCCTCCCCGTCCCGGTGGCCAGCCTTTCGTCCGCGACTACGATCACCGCCGGCTTGGCTCATGCTTGCGCGCTGCTCGCCAACGGCACGGCCCGCTGCTGGGGCCGGAACGACGCGGGGCAGCTTGGCAACGGCACAACCCAAGACAGCGGCGTGCCCGTGGCTGTTGCCGGTCTGTCAGGTGCTGTGGACATCACCGCAGGGACTGGGCACGGTTGCGCGCTGTTGGCCGACGGCACCGCCCACTGCTGGGGCTGGAACGAGGCGGCGCAGCTTGGCGACGGCAGCAACCAGGACAGCAAGGTGCCCGTAGCCGTAGTGGGCCTGGCGGGTGCAGTCAGCGTCGCCGCAGGCGCGGAACACACCTGCGCCGTGCTCGGCTCCGGCGCAGCGCGTTGCTGGGGCTTCGGCAGCCTGCTCGGCGACGGCAGCGACCAGGGCAGCAGCGTGCCGGTAGATGTCGCCGGTTGGTGAGACGCCTGGCCGCACGCGGCGGCGTCCGCGGGGCGAGCGGCCTCGACGGCCGGTCGGAAAGGCCCCGCTGCGCCGAACGGCTCCCGACTGATACACGTCAGCCCACCGCGGGCTTTAGAATCACTGCTACCCGCTGCGCCGTTCCGCGCAGCGTGAGCGACACAGCCACGCGGTAAGTGTTTGCGATCTTGGGATCCATCGACGGCTGGCCATTGAGCGGGTAGTCGTAGCTTCCTTTCACAATGTCCTTGCCGAAGGAGGATCCGTTCCAAGTGCCTTTCCACTTCCAGTAGCCCAGCGGCTTGAGGTGGTCCTCGTCATACCACTTGCGGTAGAGGCGCGCGTGCATGGCGAACGTCGTGGCGTCGCATGGGGTCGTCGGGGCCATCCCGCCACATGTGGCCGAGCTGGGCAAGTCATCTGGCTCTACCGCGATGAAGACGGGGTTCGGTTTCTTGTCAGCCCCCAGGTTCGAGTTGTGGTACATCCAGACGTCCACGACGAAGAAGTCGCAACAGAGCGGCAGCCCGGTGTTGTCGGACTTGTACCTGTACGAGCCTCCTCCGCTCACGATCCTTACTACGGGCGGGCAGTCCGGGGGAACCCCGTAGACCGCATCGTGCTTGCAGCTCAGGCAGGGATCGATGGCAATGGGCATTTCCTAACGCGCCTCCTGTCGGCATCGTGGAGGGGCACCCTGCCGCCCGAGTGACGGCCCGGCGCGATCAAGTCCGGTGGATTGGCCGGGGCGCCGACACGGAGCGAAGTTCCGAGCCACTGCCGCCCCCTGCCTCAGCGCCGGAGAGGCGCGCCGCGAGCTGAGCCCCGGCTAACGGGCATGACCAGCTCCTCGGTGCCCGGATGCCCGGCAACGATGATCCCCCCCGCCAGCGACGCCGCCTCGCCGCCAAGGACACCGGCAGGCGTGGCGGCTGCCGTGGCGCCCGCCTCCCAGAGGCCAGAAGCAGCCGAAGCCCCCGCGGCCGCCGCGGCCACCGAGCGCGAGCGCCCGGTCGCCACCGCGGCGGCGTAGATGCGGAAGGTCACCGACCACGCCGAGCCGCCCGTGTCGTTGAGCCGCCAGCGCACCCAGCGCGCCAGCGGTTCGGTGGCAGTGCTGCACCTGACGATCGTGACCCGCCGGGCCGTGGTGGTGAGCGTCCAGCTCGCCATGGCCGCGAACAGGTCGGCGGCCTTCGACGGAGCGCTCTGGTACTCCAGGCTCAGGTTGGCGACGCTGACCGCCTTGACCGTGAGGTAGAAGGCGACGTGGGTGAACCCGGCGAGATCGAGCCACCCGGGCTCGCTCTGGACTATCTCGCCGGAGGCAGGGCCCGAGAGCGACAGCCAGTCTTGCAGCAGGAAGACTGCGGCCATGTGCTGGCTCCTTGCCGGCGCGCGGGGCTATCCGGTCGCCACGGCCGCGACCCAGAGCCGGAAGTTCATCGTGAAGGCGGCGGCCGCGGTGATGCGCCAGCGCACCCAGCGGGCCAGCGGCTCGGAGGCCGACGAGTAGCGCACGATGGTGACCGTGCGGCCCGCCGCTCCCGGGGTCACGGAGTCCATCGAGGCGAAGAGGTCGTTGTCCTTCGATGGCGAGGTCTGGTAGTGGATGGTTGGGGCGCCGGAGTACGACTTCACCGTCAGGTAGAAGGTCACGTCGGTGAGGCCGCCCAGGTCCAGCCAGCCGCTCTCCTCCTGCACAATCTCGTCGCCGGCCGTGCCGGAGACGTACTTCCAATCTTGGAGCAAGTAGGTTGCCGGCATTCCTTTCTCCCTTCGATGCGGGCGCCCAGGGCCACCCGGTCCACCAACCATCGTACGGGGTGCGGGCGCGCCGTCAACAAAAATCGCGCGGTCGCCGGGCCACCGGACGAAGCCACCCGCGATGTAGGGAAATGGGGGGGGGCGCTCCTACATGGTGTGCCGGCCGGTGCGGGCGCTCGCGCGGCGCCCTTCTCCGAAGCACAACCGTTGCGCCTGTCGCGCCCGCGCGCTAGCGTGCGGGGGACTTCCGACTCCCCTTGGATCAAGGAGCAACCGATGACACAGCTTGCGCTGGAGGAAATTGGCGGGCAGTGGCCCTCGGCGCGCATACGCGTTAAGCAAAAATCCCTCGATAGCAACGACGGCGGCCGATCCATCCGCGCGGGCCGGCTTACGTCCTCGCGCCGGGCCCTCACGTACAGGAGTACGCTCGGGCCCGGCGCTGCGGGCGCGCTCGGCCGGCGCGGCGCCTCGGCCGCCGGGCACGTCCTCGCGCCGGGCCCTCACGTACAGGAGTACGCTCGGGCCCGGCGCTGCGGGCGCGCTCGGCCGGCGCGGCGCCTCGGCCGCCGGGCGGTTGCTTGCTTAAAGCCTATGCCCTCGGCGCGTCTTCTGGCGCAGGCCGACTACTTCGCCGGGCTCGCCGCCGAAGACGCTGACGCGCTCGCGACGTACGGCTGGTCGGCCGAGCGCACGCAGGAGCTCGCGGCGCTGCGCCAGAAGACCGCCACCGCGTTCGCGGACAGCCGGCTCGCCCGCGAGGACACGATCGCGGCGACGCAGAGACGGGACGAGGCACTGAGCGCGGCCAAGCTGTGGCTGCGCCGGGCGACGCTCGTCGCAAGCAACGCCTTCATGCTCGATCCCGCGAAGGCGGACGACTTCCGGCTGCGCGAAGGCATCGGACGCGCGGTCCCGCGGGTGGTCGCGCGCCTCGATCTGGTGGTCAAGGCGTTTGAGAGGCACCAGACCGCCTTGGCCGCGTGGGGCGGAGGAGCGGAGCTTCTGGCCGATGGCAAGAGCGTCCTCGGCGCGCTCCGGGACGCGGAGAAGACGAAGGGGGTCGAGATCGCGGCGCTGCCCAGCCAGACTCGGGACTTCTACCGCCACAAGGGCGAGCTGTACGTCGCCGTCAAGCGGCTGCAGCGCGCCGGCCGCAGCGCCTTTTGAGAAGCTGCCTACGGGAGAAGCCAAGAGCCCGTTTTCCCGTAGCCTGCAGCCAGTAGCCCGTAGCCCGTAGCCGGCGACGGACTTTGTCCGTCGCCCTGGGCGCCGCGCGAGCGAAACTGTACCTTGCCGCCCTCCCGATCTATATGTGGCGCGCGATGCTACGAGCTGCTCTGCTCCTGCCCGTCGCCCTCGTGGTGCTCGCCGTGCTGCCCTTGCTCGGCTGCGCCGTGGACGACTCTGCTCACCTGGTCGATCTGCTGGACGTGGCGCCGCGCGACCTCGAGGTGGGCGACGTGGTCGAGGTGCTCGGCTGCGATCTGCCCGCGGCCGAGTCCCGGCGCGTGACGATCGCCTTCAACGGCGAGCTTCGTCGTCCCGGGCGCAGCCCGCTCGGCTTGACGGGCATGGGCGTCGAGCCTGACAGGAGCACGCGCGACAAGCTCTCCTTCGTGCTGACCGAGAGCCTGCTCGCGCGCTTCTGCGGCCGGGGGGACGAGGCCGTGCACACCACCTTCTTCGGGGACGTGACCGTGACCTTCGACGGCCGGAGCCCGGGTGCCCCACCCGTCACGGGCGCGGTCAAGCATGTCGTGCTCGACTTCCGGCCGCCCTCGATGCGGCGCGTGGTGATGGCGGCGCGCGAGGCCGAGGGAGCCCGCGCGCTCGAGTTCCTCGGCATCCAGCCCGCCGCGGAGGCGACGCCCGGCCCGGGCTTGCGCGTGGCGGCGGTGCGTTCCGCCAGCCCCGCGGCGCGGGCCGGGATCGTGGCCGGCGATCTCGTCGTGACCTTCGACGGGCTCACGGTGCTGACGGCGGCGGATCTGGTGCCGCGCTCCGGCGCCGGGCTCGCGACGATCGAGCTCAAGCGCGGCGAGGCCGAGCCGCTGCCGCAGCAGATCGCCGTCGCCGGCTTCCGGCCGAGCAGGCTCTCGCCCGACATGCTCGGCGCGATCGTCATCCTGGCGGTGGCCGTGCTGCTGCTGCTCGTCTTCATGGCGCCGACGGCGGGCGTGATCACCTGGGTCGAGCGCCGCGTCGCCGGCCGGATGCAGTCGCGCATCGGACCCAACCGCGCCGGACCCCAGGGCGTCATCATCTGGCTCGCGGACGGCATCAAGTCGTTCATGAAGGAAGACATCGTCCCGGCCGAAACGGACCAGGTACTCTTCCGTCTCGCGCCCTACCTGGTCTTCATGGGCGTGTCCGCCACCTTCGTGGTCATGCCCTTCGGTCAGTACCTCATCGCCGCCGATCTCGACATCGGCATCCTCTTCGTCATCGCCGTGACCTCGCTCGTGGCGATCGGCCTGCTGACGGGCGGCTGGGCCTCGAACAACAAGTGGTCGCTGCTGGGCGGCATCCGCGCCGCTGCGCAGATCGTAAGCTACGAGGTCCCGGCCGCCATCGCCGTCGTGTGCATCGTCACGATGACCGGCTCGCTGCGCTTGCAGGACATCATCCTCGCGCAAGGTGGCACCGGCGGCGCGCTCTGGGAGCTGGGCGGCTGGCCCTGGTACTGGTTCGTCTTCCGCAACCCCGTGACCTTCTGCCTCTTCTTCCTCTTCTTCACGACCGCCCTGGCGGAGGGCAACCGCGCGCCCTTCGACATGCCGGAGGCCGAGAGCGAGCTCGTGGCCGGCTACTCCACCGAGTACTCGGGCATGCGCTACGTCTTCTTCTTCTTTGCCGAGTGGGCCAACGTGTTCGTCATGAGCGGCATTGCCAGCGCTTTGTTCCTCGGCGGCTGGCAGATCCCGGGCCTGACGCCCGCGCAGCAGGAGGCGAGCCTTGCCTTGCAGCTTCTGGGGGCAGCGGTCTTCCTGGTCAAGAGCTGGCTGCTCATCTTCGTCGTCATCTGGGTGCGCTGGACCTTGCCCCGCGTGCGCATCGATCAGTTGATGAGCCTGTGCTGGAAGTGGCTCGTGCCGCTCTCCTTCCTCGGCTTCCTGCTGACAGCCCTCTGGGTGGTCGCCGACCCCTCGCCGCGCGTGCAGCTCCTCACGGGCCTCGTGACGTGCCTCGTCTGCGCCGCCCTGCTCGTCCACTTCGCCCGGCGCGTACGCTACAACCTGCGGCAGGCCCGGGTGCCGCTGCACCTGAACCCGTTCCTGTAGAACGCTGCGGCCCCCCCGGCCGGCGCTACTCGCCCTCGGCCGGACGCTCGGCCGGCAGCCCCGGATGCGGCGTGACCATTTCCGGCCGGACGCGGGGCTGGCGCAGGCGCAAGATGTCGCCCGGGGAACCGCCGGAGTGGCCGCGCACGAGCCGCGCCAGCGCGATGTGGTTCGACTCGACCACGTTGAGGAAGAAGCTGGTGAGTCGGTAGATCTGCGCCGCGTCGAGCCCGGCGGCGGCGGGCTTCGCCTGGAGCTTCTTCGCCACGGCGACGAGCGCGCCGAGATCGGGGGCCACCTTCTTGCAGTAGAAGTCGTCCGGGTGCGCGTCGCGGTAGGCCTCGACCTCCGCCACCGTCTTGGCCAGCGCGTCGGTGAGCTCGCCCGCCGCCTTGCGGTCGAGCTTCTTGACGAGCAGCGCCGTCACCACGGAACGGGCCCCGGCCACGGCTCGCTGCGCGATCTTCGCGCCCTCGCTGAGCTCGTCGGTGGCCGGTTCGGCCTTCGCCCGCCAGGCATCGAGCGCGGCGCCCAGCTTGTCGCGCTCGGCGTCGAGCGAGGCGAACGCCTCGGCGAGCGAGGCGTGCAGCTTCTTGCCCTGCTCGAACTGGTCGGTCTCGTAGCGCTTGTCCGCGTAGTAGCGCTTCGCCTCGTTGAGCCGCTGGTCGAGCTGCGTCACGAAGCGCTCGTACTGCTGCACGACCTCGTCCAGCTCGCCGGCCGGAGGCTGCTTCAGGCCCTTGGCAATGGTGCAGGAGCGGACGTGGCGCGTGAAGGGAAGGCGCAGGCCACGGCCGAGGCGGCCGGGCAGCAGGCGCTCGTCCACGTCCCTGGCGCCCGCATTCGCGCCCTTGGCCCCGGCGTCGGCGCCCGGAGCGCCCGCGTCCGCGCCGGCCGGCTCCTCGGGCTCGCGCTCGTAGTCACCGAACGCGGGGATCTTCCCCGGGCCGGGCGTGGCCGTACCCAGGCTCTTCCGGTACGCCTCCCGCGCCAGCAGCAGGCCGGCGGTGCCGAAGTAGCAGGAGTCGAGGCGGTATGCCTTCATCGCCTGGGGGCTGATGCGCGCAATCGGCGCCCGGTCGAGGCGCCCGGGCGGCTTGGGCCGGGCAGCGGCGGACGAGCCCTGGGCCGGGGACTCCTCGGCCGGCGGCGCCGGGGGCCCCTCCTTCTTGCAGCCCGGCAGCATCGCTGCCGCCAAGGCCCCGACGGCCAGCCAGCTCGGAAACACGCGTCCCTGCGAGAGGGCACGGATCAAGCGTATCGTCATGGCACAACCTCCCGGCTCCGCGTGGCGATCTGACACGAGCGGGCGCGACTGGCAAGCGCCCCGCGCCAGCGTCTCTTGTTCTTCGCCCTCCGGGCTCAGCCCTCCGGGCCCTGCGCCACGAAGTAGGCGCCCCCGGAAGCTGCGTCGCAGCCCACGTGGATGGCGGTCTCGAAGACCTCGCCGAGCCTCGCGCCGGTCATCACCTGCTCCACCGTGCCGTCGGCCACGATCCGGCCGGCCTTGAGCAGAACCACCCGGTCGGCGTATCGGGCAGCAGTGTTCAGATCGTGCGTGGCCGCCAGGCAGGCGAGGGAGCGCGCGCTTACCTCCTCGCGCACGAGCCGGTACAGGGCGACGCTGTGCCGGATGTCGAGATGCGCGGCGGCCTCGTCGAGCAGCAGCACCGGCGCCTGCTGCGCCAGAGCGCGGGCGATGTGGACCCGCTTCTGCTCGCCCCCGGAGAGCTCGGCCACGGGCCGGACGGCGAGATCGGCAAGCTCGCAGATCCGCAGGGCCCGCTCCACGGCCTGCTCGTCCTCGCTGCTGGGCCGGAGCATGGTCCCCTGGTACGGCGCCCGGCCCATGGCCACGACCTCTCGGACCGTGAACCCCAGGGCCACCTCCGTCCGCTGGGGAACCACCGCCACCCGGCGAGCGACGGCGCGCCGGCCGAGCTTGCCCGCGTCCGCGCCAAAGAGGCGCACGCGGCCCCGGGCCGGGCGCAGCAGCCCGGCCACGGCGCGCACCAGCGTGGTCTTGCCGGCGCCGTTGGGGCCGAGCACGGCACAGAGCTGTCCGGCCTCGAGCCGGAGAGCCAAGCCGCATAGCTGGAAAGCACGGTCCCGGGCGCGGGAGTCGGCTCCGTAGCTCACCCAAAGGTCGTCGAGCTCCACGGGCGGGGCAGCCATGATGGTTCCAACAGGTTCGGGCGCGTCGCCGCACGCGGGTTGCATGCGCGGCCCTCTGGTGCTCCAATGGGTCAGGGCGGCCCCGCTGGTAGGCCTGTTGCCGGCCGGCCGGGCCACGTCAGGGGAAGATGACGAGCTACACCAAGACAGCAGCGGAGCCCACGCGCTCGGGCTCCCGGATCATCAAGCGATACTCGAATCGCAAGCTCTACGATACGGCCGAAAGCCGCTACGTCACGCTCCAGCAGGTCGGGGAGATGGTGCGCAGCGGCGAGGACGTGCGCATCATCGACAACGAGACCAAGGAAGACAAGACCGAGGCCACGCTGGCCTTGATCCTCTCCGAGGACCTCAAGTCGACGCCGCGCCGGGTGCCCCTAGGCGCGCTGCGCTCGCTGCTCCAGGAGCGCGGAGAGCGGCTCCTGTCCCAGCTCCGCGACGGTCCGATCGGGCGCCTCATTCCCGGCGCCCTGGGCGAGGGGCAAGCCGGCGCCCCGCCGGCTGGCGCGCCGGAAGCAGAAGCGGCGCCGGCCGGGCCGGCCGGGGCGTCTTCGATCCCTGCTGCCGTCGGGTCCCCGGCCGAGGAGAAGCCGGCGCGCGACGCCCGGACGCGGGTCAGCGAGCTCGTCGAGACCACGCGCCAGGCCATCGAGCAGCTCCACGGCAACCTGGACGAACGCGTGCGCGAGCTGCAAACCTCACTCGACGAGCGCGTGCGCGCCGTGGTGCCCGGCGTGGGCCTGGTGCGCGAGCTGCGCGAGCAGGTGGCCGCTTTGACGCGACGCGTCGAGGCGATCGAACGGCTCGTCGGACCGGCGCCGGAGCGGGGCGCTACGGACCACCGCGGTGATGATGCCGGCGGCGCGGGTGACGGCCCCCCTGGATCCGCCCCCGGCGATGGGTCATAGTTCGGGAGCGGGAATAGGGCCGCCTGGCCTTCTGTTCTGCAAGCAATGGCTTACCTTACGCAGAGCCGCCACGCCGCGCAGGCCGACGGCGAGACGAGCATCGAGACCGAGATGCTGGCGCATCTCGACGCCCTCTACGGGATGGCCTTGCGCCTGACCAAGGACGCCGCCAGCGCCGAGGATTTGGTGCAGGACACCGTGGTCAAGGCGGTACGCGGCCGCGACCAGTTCCGCCCGGGCACGAATCTCAAGGCCTGGCTGCTGCGCATCTTGACCAACACCTTCATCAACCGGCATCGCCGGCAGGGCCTGGAGCGACAGGTGCTCGACGGGCCGGATGCGACGCCGTTGTCCGATCTCTGGACCGGAGCCGCTACCCTGCGGGCAATGCGGGAGCCCGAGCGCGAGGCACTGGTGCCACTCTTGGAGGCCGAGCTGGGGCGGGCGCTCGACAGCCTCCCGGACGCCTTCCGCATGGTCGTGATGCTGTCCGACGTCGAGGGCCTGTCGTACCGCGAGATCGCCGAGGCGCTGGGCTGCCCCGTCGGCACCGTCATGTCGCGGCTGCACCGGGCACGGGCGCTGCTCCAGGACCTGCTGCGGGAGCAGGCCGTGGCCCTTGGCATCGTGCCGGAGTGCGAGCCTGCCGAGCCCGCCGCGCTGGCGTGCGGCGCGGAAGAGCCGGTCAGTCTGACGGCCTACCGGCGCAAGCGGGGGTGCCCGTGAAGCGGCCGGAGCCGGAGGCAGACTGCGGGCGCGTAGCCGGCCGGCTGACGCCCTACGTCGACGGCGAGCTCGACATCGTGCACGCGGTGGAGGTCGAGGGCCACCTCGATCGGTGCGAGCGTTGCGCCGAGAAGGTGGCCCTCGTGCGAGCGGTGCGCGGGAGCCTGCGCCGCGTCTCCGGCGTGCCGGCTCCCGTGGCGCTGCGCGCGCGGATCGAGGCCACCATGCAGCGCGAGCGCGCCGCGGGCGCCGCGACGGGGGCCGAGCGCGAGGCGCCTGGCCGGCCCCGGCTCGTGCGGCTGCGCTACGTGGCGCCGCTGGCGGCGGCGGCCGTGCTGGTCCTGGTGTTGGGGGCCCTGCGCATGCGGGCGCGCGCGGGAGAGCCTTGGCTGGGCTTCGGAGCCCGCCACGCCGACAGCGCGGGGTGGCAGGCAAGCAGCGCCACGCTAGATGGCCTGCTGGAGGATCTGGTCTGCCAGCACGCCCAGCCGCTTCCGCCCGAGTACACCGATCCGGAGAAGCTCCCGGAGCTCGACCGCTTCGTGGGGGTGCGGGTGCGGCCCCAGCCGCTCGATCCGCTCGGGGCGCGCTACATGGGCGCCCGGGTGCTTTCGGTGCAAGACCGGCGGGCCGCCATGCTCCGCTACGTGGTGCGCAATCGGCACCAGGTGACGATGTACGTCTTCGATCCGCAGCGCGTGCCGGTGCGGTCGCAGTCGACCCGGCTCGTGCGGCGCCACGTGACCCCCGGCAACGTATACGTTTTCGTCGGCCGGATGCGGGGCTACGCCGTGGCCGCCTCGGAGCGCAGCGGCGTCGGGTACGCGCTGGCAAGCGATCTCGACGACGACGAAAGCGAGAAGCTCATCCTGGCGGCTGCGCGGTAGGTGCGCCACCAAGTGCGAACGGCTTGCAATCGGCGCCGGATGCGGTAGGTTTCGCAGGCGCCCGGCGGCAACGCTGCCGGGCGACCGGGGCGTAGCGCAGCCTGGTTAGCGCACTTGACTGGGGGTCAAGTGGTCGCTGGTTCGAATCCAGTCGCCCCGACCATGGAAGCGGTGGAAGTTCCACCGCTTTCTCGTTTTGTTCGGCCTCCAGGGGTGGCCCGAGGGCTTTTCAGAAGTACGAGTCCGGCAAGCAGGCCGTGAGCGTGCCCATGAGCAACTTGCTGCGGCTTCTCGACCGCGACCCTCGGCGACTTCGAGAGATCAGCCCAGAGCGGCCCGGGCAGCGGGGCTCATCAGGTCAGCGCCGGGGCAACGGTCAAGGGCAAGCTCGGCGGCAGGCCCGAGCGAGCTGAGCACATCAGCCACCGCCTCCCTCGCGGATCTCGAAGCGCTCGGCGAGCTGACCGACGATCTCCTCGCCGGGGTCGTCCGGCAAGGTGCCCGGCACCGTGAAGGTGATCGCGGAGTGAACGTCGAGAAAGCGAGTACGTGACCGACGAGCACGTCGGCAGGGTCATCCGGGAAGATGTCGGGCAGTCAAGCCGGCAAGGTGTCCGCTACGGTGCACTGACCTGGCCGTAGACGGGCGCCGAGAACCGCGTGGGCTTCGGGGTTGCCGGCGG
>JACQWT010000156.1 GCA_016209145.1 Deltaproteobacteria bacterium
CGAAGCAGACGCCGGAAGAATCTCTACCTCATATACCGATCGGAACGAAGAACACGATCCCGAACACCGCCCCGTGGGCCGATCGGCACGTGGTCAACTTCTGAAGAGTAGAAGCGGTCAACTCCTGCCGAGCGTCAGGGCGCTGGCACGAATCATGCAATGGGCGCGGGCGCTCCCCGAGCAACCGGCCGGGGAAATGAGGGAGGCGCAGCGTACCCATGAAACCGACCCGAACCAGAGCTGATTGGGCTGCCGTGACTTCGTGCGTGCTGTTCGGAGGCTCGCTGGCGCTGGCCATCGCCGCGTGCAGCGGGGCCGATGACGGCGAGAGTGACTCCGCGTACGACAAGCAGAGCAAGTGCGCGAGCGCGGGTGGCAAGTGCGTGGCCATCACCCCGAGCGCGTGCTCGAAGGGTGAGTGGGGCGATGCCGACGCCTACTCGTGTGGCGGCGGCCTCGGCGTCGGCTGCTGCTTCGCCGCGAGCCCGCCCGAGCCCGCCCCCAACGCCTGCGTGGCGGCCGGCGGCGAGTGCGTCGGCATCAACCCCAACGCCTGCAAGGACGGGATTTGGGGCGACGCCAACTCCTACTCCTGCGGCGGTGGCCTCGGCGTCGGCTGCTGCCTTCCTCTTCCCGAACCGCCGGAGTGCGACCAGATCGACACAGTTGACGAGGGCTGGTACTGGCCGGGAGGCGGCAGCAAGATCTGCGCGGCGTCGTGCGCCAAGGCCGAGGCTGTTTGCGACGCAGTAGGTTCCAAGTCGGAGGGCTGGTACTCGAACAAGGAGGGGGCCGGCTGCGCCGGCGGCAGCCTGATCGCGTGGGACAACTGCCAGTAGCCCTATCGTCAAGGCATGCAGTACCCGTTCTTGCAGGTGATGGGCGGGCCGAGCTCCGCGCAGTCCTCCTGCTTCGAGCAGGGCTTGCGCACGATCTTCTGCGCCCACTGCGCAATGTGGTTGCCGGTCTGCAGATCCTGGAACGGCAGCCAGAACGCCGGGGAGCTCCCGTCCTGATCGGCGTCCCCCTTGGCGGGGTCGAACGCGGCCATCCAGATCTGCCACATCTGCTCCTCGCTCGGCAGGGCCGAGTTGACGAGGCGCAGCCCGTAGTCGCGGTTGCTCGCGAAGGTGAGCCACAGGAGCTTGCCGCCCCGGTGGCACTGCACGAAGGGCGCCCACTTCGGCCACGAGTTCCCCCCCTGCGCCCCGTTGGCCCGTTCGAGCGCGAGCGGCTTGCCCTTGGCGATGGAGGCGACGCGCAGCGACGCGTCGGGGGCCATGTATGACATCGCATTCGCCGAGCGGTTGTACAGGATGAAGCCGGTCGCCGGCGACCAGGCCGGGTAGTAGTTGTTCTCGCTGCCACCGGCGGCGACGAGCACCTTCTCGGGCCCCCACTGGTTGCCGTTGCGCGAGAGGAGCACGATGGACCCGTTCTGTATCCCCGGCGTGCACATCGCGTTGGGGATGAAGCAGGGCGAGATCTTGGGCTTGGCGAAAACGATGGCCGAGTTGTCGGGTGCGTAGTCGGCCATCGTGCCCAGGGCCGCGAGCGGGTTGACGATCGGCGCTCCGGTCGCCCCGTCGCGCAGCACGAGCGAGCCGCCGTCGGAAGTGATGATCTCCTTCTCGTCCGGCGAGAACGCCTGGAAGTTCGAGCCGCCGCCGAACATCGGGTTGCCGAGCGTGAAGAGGTGCTTCTTGGTTGCGACATCGGCGACAACGAGGCCGGAGACCTGCGTCGGCGCGGTCGTGCCCACGGCGATGCGGTAGCCCTTCGCCGACAAGGCATGGCAGCCCACGCACGGGGCGCCCGGCGCATCCTTGGGCTGGAAGTACGTCTCGCCCTTGGGCACGGACGCGCCGAACTCGTAGCGCATGATGTTGCCGGGGGTGGCGGCCCAGTAGTAGATGCCGCCCTTCATCTCCTCCTTGGCGATCTCGAGCTGCCGCGAGGCCGAAGTGCCGACGCCGCCGGGGCTCGATCCGTTGACCCCGCGCACGCTGAGCGTGAACGGCCCGTGGCCGGCGTTGTTCTGGCGGAGCTGTCCCCAAGTGGCGGCGTCGAGCGCCAGCCCGCAGCCGCCGCCTACGGCGGCGCACGGCGTGTACACACGCAGGTCGACCGCCGGGCTGGCGAAGCGGACCTCGAAAAGGGTCGTCCCGGCGCCCGGCACGAACTGCACCTCGAGCACGTTGAGGTTGGGTGGCAGCAGCGTCCCGTCGGCCGGGTAGGCGAGGGTCGGAGCCTTGGCCGGCTCGTTCGCCCCGCCGAACTTCTTCGGCGCGTCGTTCGGCGCCCCGCCCACGATGACGTTGGTGACCGGGCCCGGAGGCGCATCCGGCTTCCAGTCGTCGGCCGGGGAGCACGCGCCCCCTGCCCCGCCCGACCCGCCCCCACCGGCGGCGCCCGCGCCGCCGCCCCCCTCATTGCCGGCGCCGCCGCCCACGCCGCTCCCGCCCGGACCCGCGCCCCCGCTGTGGCCGCCCTGCCCTGCCGCGGCGCCCGTACCGGAGCTCGTCGCCCCGCCGGAGGCCGTGCCGCTGCTGGCGACGCCGCTGCTGCCGATGCCGCCGCCGCCCGGCTGGTTGCCGTCGGCCGAGGCGGCCGCCGAGCAGGCGGCAGCCAGGCCGACCGCGAGCATGAGCAGCGCGGTACGCGAGTCAGGCAGCCGGGAACGGGTGGAGCTAGTCATCGCAGCCTCCTCGGACACAGGCGCGGCGCGCGGCGTACGCGCACTCGCACGCGTGCCCTAGATGTATCACGAAACCAGGCTGCGCGCGCCGCGGCGTGGCGCTATGCTCCCACCTTGCCATGGCCGTCCATGACGCTTTCGACCGGCCGCTGGGCGCCCTGCGGCTCTCGGTCACCGACCGCTGCAACCTGCGCTGTCGCTACTGCATGCCTGCCGAGCGCCACGACTGGCTGCCGCGCAGCGAGATCTTGAGCTTCGCCGAGCTGGCCGCGCTCGCCGACGCGTTCGTGCAGCTCGGCGTCGGCCGGGTGCGCATCACCGGCGGCGAGCCGCTCTTGCGCCGCGACCTGCCTACCCTCGTCGCGATGCTGGCCGCCAAGCCGGCGATCCGCGATCTGGCCCTGACCACCAACGGCCTGCTGCTCGCCTCGCTGGCCCGGCCGCTGCGCGAGGCCGGCCTCGGGAGGATCACGGT
Organism: Deltaproteobacteria bacterium; assembly: GCA_016209145.1. Taxonomy (GTDB): domain Bacteria; phylum Myxococcota_A; class Polyangia; order Polyangiales; family Polyangiaceae; genus JACQWT01. The sequence goes on from JACQWT010000156.1 coordinate 3,174, forward strand.
GAGCCTAGACACGCTGCGCGCCGATCGCTTCGAGCGGATCACCCGGCGCGACGGCCTCGCCCAGGTGTTGGCCGGCCTGGAAGCCGCCCGGGACGCCGGCCTCTCGCCCATCAAGCTCGACGCGCTCTTGCTGCGCGGCGCCAACGACGATGAGCTGTTCGACCTGCTCGACTTCGCCCGCTCGATCGGGGCCGAGCTGCGCTTCATCGAGTACATGGACGTGGGCGGCGCCACGGGCTGGAGGCCCGAACAGGTCGTGCCGCAGGCCGAGATCCTCGCGCGCGTGGCGCAGCGCTACGGCGCTCCCCTACCCTTCGGCGACCGCGGCTCGGCGCCGGCCGCGCGCTACCAGCTTCCGGATGGCCTCATCTTCGGGATCGTGTCCGGCACGAGCGCGCCGTTCTGCGCGGCCTGCGATCGCGGGCGGCTCACGGCCGGCGGCACGTTCTACGGCTGCCTGTACGCCACGCAGGGAACGGATCTGAAGGCGCCTCTGCGCGCCGGAGCGAGCGTCGCCGAGCTGGCCGACCTCGTGGAGCGGATCTGGAGCGAGCGCCGCGATCGCAGCGCCGAGGAGCGCTCGCGGCGGCACGAGCACACGCCGCCCGCCACCGCGCCGCGCGTCGAGATGCACAGCCGAGGCGGCTAGCCCAGAAACCCCGCCTTGCGTGCGCTCGGCGGCGATGGGAGACCGGCCACCGACACGGCGAACACATCCCCCAGCGAGAGCACCACGCTCTCGCCCTTCCCGGTCTGAGCCTTCACGGTGTCACCGTCGAGCGCCACCGCGGTGACACGGCCGACGACGAGAGAGACCCCGTCGTGCGCCGCGTGAAGCGTGATGGTGCAGCCGGCCGGCAGGACTGCGCCGCCGCCCTCGGCGCGCTCCGCCTGGGCCGTCTGCAGCGCGAGATCGAAGGTCTCCTTGGTCATCGCCGCAGGCATCGCGCTCCTGGGGCGGCGCGTCAAGGCGGCGGACGAGGTATACGTTCACGCATTGCGGCGCTGGCAACGACGGCTCGCCGAGTCGGCCGCGATCGCGGGGCAGGGGTGACGCGCCCGAAGGGCGCGTCGGGACCCCAACCCCGTCCCGAAGGGACGGACTTGCGTCCTCGGCCCGGGTCCTCACGTACAGGAGTACGCTGCGGCGCTCAGGGACCGATCTCCGGACGAGCGGCGAGGGCGACCGCCGGCGATCCGGGCGTGCGAGAGGCCAGGTCACTGGTCGGCGGCGGCAATGCGCTCCATGGCCTCCGCGAACGCGAGCAGCTCGCCCGAGACGCGGGCCCACAGCGCTGGCGCCCGGTCCAGCAGATCGCGGATCGGCTCCCAGCGCAGGTCGAACAGGTAGAGGTTGCGGTAGCGGTGGCGGAAGGCGAGGAAGTCGTCGAGCTCGGCGACCGTGGCGCGGCTCAGCACCGCGGGCCGCACGTCGGCAACGTCCACGGCCATCCGCTCGACCAGGCGGCGGTGCCACGACGGCCCGGCCGGCGGAAGGCTGTTGAGCGACGCCGCGATGGTTTCCAGCGCCTTCTCGATACCCGTGTAGAAGGCGTGAAGCGTTCCCGCGCACGCCCACAGCACGACGCGGCTCGGTGCAACGCCGGCCGCCCGCCGCGCCTCCGCCATGTCCTCCGCGGCGCGCTCCAAGGCACGCACCTGCTCGCGCAGTTCCAGACCGAACGCCCGGAGCTCCTCGCGCGTCACAGCTCGACCCCCTCGCGCTCGAGCGCCCGGCGCGCCGCCGGTCGCAGATCTTCGCCCGGGGCGAGATCCACCTCGACATCGCCGGCGAGCTGCTGAGCCCTGGCGCACGCCCGGAACAGATCCCCGGGAGCGATCCCCTCGGCGACGAGATCGAGGTCCGAGCGCGGACCGAACTTCCCGCGCGCCAGCGAGCCGATGAGCCATACGCGCCGCGCACCGAACTCGGTTCGCAGCGCCGCGGCCAGAACGCCGGCCAGTGCCCGCATGCGGCCCGCCCGTGCGGCGGTCTCCACCGCCTCCCGGGCCCAGCGTGCCCGCCACGCAGTGATGTAGGGCCCGAGATCCTCCACGGCGCCAGTGTGAGCCGCCGTGCCGCCTCGGGTCAAGCGGGTTGTCGCTGGCGGGTGCCTAGAGGGGCCGCAGCCGTTCACGTATTCCAGCACGAGCACGCCGTGCGCCTGGTCGACGACTGGGGCCGGCAGGTCGCCCTCTGCTGCGGGCCGGGCGACCCTGGCGGGCGCTAACGGCCGCTAACGCCCGCCACCCCGGCGCGCGCATCGATCGCGCGCAAGTGCGTGGAACAAGGCTCGCACCAGAGCTGGCACGGCGCGTGCTGTTCCTTGCGTCGAGCCGGCGGTGCACCTCGATGCTCCATGAGGCCCTGGTGGCCCTGTTCCGCAATCGCCCCGCGCTGGCCCCCGAGCTGCTCGGCCAGGCGCTCGGCGTGAAGCTGCCGGCCTACACCGAGCTGCGCATCGCGCCCGCCGACCTGACCGACCTGAAGCCAGCCGAGTACCGCGCCGACCTGGTAGTGCTGCTGCTCGAGGGCAAGCCCGTGCTCGGCATCGTCGTCGAGGTACAGCTCGCACCCGACGAGGACAAGCGGCTGAGCTGGCCGCTCTACCTCGCCGGGCTGCGCGCGCGCTTGCGTTGCCCCGTCTGCCTGCTGGTGGTCGCGCCACGGCGAGCGGTGGCGCGCTGGTGCGCCAGGCCCATCGCGCTCGGCCATCCGGGCTTCGTGCTGCGCCCTCTGGTGCTGGGCCCGGACGCGGTGCCCCTGGTCACCGCGGTCGAGCAGGCTGCGGCTGCGCCGGAGCTGGCAGTGCTGAGCGCGCTGGCGCACGGCTCGGGCGAGAGCGCGGTGCAGGTGGCGCTGGCCGCGCTGGGGGCGATCCAGGGGCTCGACGACGAGCGGGCGAGGCTCTATCTTGATCTGGTGATGGCGTCGCTCGGCGAGGCGGCGCGACGGGCGCTGGAGGCGGTCATGGCGAATGGGACGTACGAGTACCAGAGTGACTTTGCGAGGAGATACGTGGCAAAGGGGCGGGCCGAGGGGGAGGCTAAGGGTAAGGCCGAGGGCAAGGCCGAGGGCAGGGCCGAGGCGGTGGTGGCCGTGCTGGAAGCGCGCGGGCTCGATGTGCCCGCCGCCCTGCGGCAGCGGCTCGGCGGCTGCACCGACCTCGCGCAGCTCGACGAGTGGCTGCGCCGGGCAGTGACGGTAGCGTCGGCCGCGGAGCTGTTGGACTGACGGCCGGGCTCGGCTTGGGCCGGGGCGGTCCTCAGCGCTGGCCCGGATCCCTACGCAGGGGTGCGTTTCGCTTGTCGGCCGTTCCCGAGCGTTTGACGCGACGGGCCGGATGCAGCACCCTTGAGCTGGCTCAAATGCAAACGGGA
>JACQWT010000157.1 GCA_016209145.1 Deltaproteobacteria bacterium
ACTCTGACGGACATCGCGCGAAGTTTCCTCGTCATCCAGGAGCACGATACGCCCAATCCGCATTGAGGGATCGTCGACCCGGACGTACTCGATCTTCAGCTCCTGCCCCTGCACGGCTATCATGGTAGCAGGCTACCCGCTCGTGCTCAAGCCCAGGGTGGAAGGCGAAGAGCAAGTCATCGAGGTGCTTGAGTCTGGTCTACTACTCCCGAGAATCGTCGCGCGGCGCGAGGATTTCTCTCCGCCCGCTCCCGCTCCCGCTCCCGCTCCCGCAGTGCGGAAGTCGGGAGCGGGAGCGGGAGCGGGTCGGACGGAGTTGGGTTGCGGGCGAAGCCCGCGCTGAGAAGAAGGGCCGCTCGTCCCCGGCGGCGGGTCGTCAACGTCGCTTCAGCGCGAGCGTCCTGTAGTCGGAGAAGCACTGGGGCGGCCCGCACTGGTGCTCCCAGGTTATCGAGCGCGCCACGAGCTCCGCGTGCACATCCCGAACCCCGCTTCCGGCCGCATCGAACGTCCCGACGACCGCCCCCCCGTAGAACGGGCCTGCTCCCCATTCGCAGAGCACCAGATCGTCACCGACCGCCGGGTCGCTCGGGTGGCCGTCCCGGATCAGAGCGCACCAGCCGAGCTCCCCGCTGAGACCGAGGTCGTCCATGGCGTAGGTCCGCGAGAACTTGGTGGCACCATTCTTCGCGGCGATCCCTACCACCAAGTCCTGCGGCAGCGGGCTCTTGCGGGCCCAAAGCTCGACGCGGAAGTAGTGCTCCGGACAGAGATCGGTGATGGGCTCGCAGGCGTCGCCACAGCCCAGGTCGAGGCCCGCCGCAACGGCCGTCACGCCCACCAGCCGCAGCAAGGCTCTCGTCACCTCGGCTCCAGGACACCTGTCCACTGGTCCCCGAGACACGCGAGCTCCCCGCAATCGTCCGGGTCCAGCGCGACTGCAGCGGCTCGAAGGTCCGCGTGCACGTCGCGGAAGCCCGGCGCAGCCGCATCGAACGTCCCGCTAGCCGTCATCCCCTCTGTGAACGACCCGGCTCCCCACTCGCAGACCACCAGATCACCGTCGCCTGCCGCGTCGCTCTCCCGGAGCAAGAAGCACCAGCCGAGATCCCCGCTCACGCCGAAGTTGTCCATGGTGTAGGTCTGCTCGAACTTCGTCGGGCTGCTGCTCGCGGCGATCTTGGCCACCAGGGTATCAGGCAACGGAGGCGCCGCGGCACGAAGCTCGATCTCGAAGACGTGACCGCCGCAGGAGTACGCGATCGCGGGGCAGCCATGGCCGCAGCCCACCTGGAAGTCTGCGGCCGCGATCGTCACACACAGCAACAACAGCGCCCCGGCCCTCGTAGTTGCCAGTCCTCCCCGTCGAGGCGGGTAGACGACGCAAGCGAATGTCGCTCCCGCGGCCGTACCCGAAACCACCACCACCTCATCGGCGCGCAACGCGCCCCGTCGGAATCGGACAGAAGATACCGTATGCGATCCAGCAAAGAAGGCAAGGCAAATCAAGCCGTTGCGAGCGGGCCACGACGAGCCGCCGGACGAGCCGCGCGTAGACGGGGCGCTCGGCGAGGCCCGCCGGGCGATCCAGAGTGCGCTGGCGCAAGATCTGGCGCAAGATGTAGTGCGCGCCGCGCGACGGCCTGGTAGGGTTCGGCCGTGGCGCAGAAGTACGGCGTGGCCCTGCCGGAGCTCGCCGCGGCCGAGCAGCGAGCCGTGCGCGCCGCGGAGCGCAGCGGGGCGCGCACGGTGGTGTTCCACGGCTCGGAGCCGACCGCGCTCATCGTGCCGGTCGCCGATCTCGACAGGCTCGATCCTCCGGCGAAGGCGGGTGGGGCCGACGCGCTGCTCGCGCTGTGCGGCGCGTGCCATGAGGACGACTTCGCCGACGAGCTGTGCGGCGGGCTCGGCCGGAGCGTCCTGTTCCTGCGCCAGTAGACCTAGCGCGGGCTTCGCCCGCAACCCAAGGATGAAACCGATGACCTGCGCGACCGGAGCGGGCTAGTGCCCGCAGCAACGCCCCGCGGCTGTTGCCCCCTGTGGACGCAGGGGTGCCGTCCGCGGGAGAGTTTTACGCTGGGGCTTCGCCCCAGACCCCGCGAACGGGGCCCCAACCCCGTTCGCCCTTCCCGGTGAGCATGTTGCGCGACTGGCGCAAATCCGGCGGAGGAATGGTATGGGGACTCAAGCGCCATGAGCTACCTCCTGGACACCGGCACGCTGGTCGAGATCCTGCGCGCCGCGCCCTCTCCTCATCTTGTCCGGCGCCTGAGCCTGGTGCCAAGCGCCGAGCGCTGGACCAGCGTCATCAGCGTGAGCCAGCTCCTGCTGGCGGCCCGCAAGCGGCAGAAGCCCCGGCTCATGCAGAACGTCGTGCGCCTGGTGGCCGCCATCCGGGTGGCCGCGTACGATCTTGCCGCGGCGCAGGCCTTTGCCAAGTTCAGGGCCACGGTGGCGCCCGGCGCCCCCACCGACGACGTGATGATCGCCGCGATCGCGGCCGGTCACGACCTGACGCTGGTGACCACGCGCCCGGACGATTTCCGCTGCTACCCGCAGCTCCGAATCGAGGACTGGACCAGGCCGTAGCCGGCCGTGCGCCCCCTCTTTCCCTGTCCGCGCTGTCGTGCTAGATGCGGCGCGGGGCTCACGGCCCATGCTACGAGCCATCTCCGACATGCACCCGCTTCTCGCCTCCGGCGCGGCCGTCAACGTCGATCTCGACCCGACGTTCCTGGTGCACTTCGTGCTGTTCACGTCCTTCGTGCTGCTCATGAAGCCGCTCATCTTCGATCCGCTGATCCGGGTCTGGGAGGAGCGCGAGCGGCTGACCGAGGGGGCCATCGGCCAGGCGCGGGCGATGGACGAAGAGGCCATCGTGCTCAAGCAGCACTACGACGAGCGCTTCGAGGGCGTGCGTCGCGAGGCGGGGCTGGACCGCGACCGGCTCCGCGGCGAGCTCAACGCCCTCGAGGCCAAGCTCACTGCGGCGGCGCGGGAGGCGGCCGGCCTCCACCTCGGCGAGGGCCGCGCGCGAGCCCTCGCCGAGGTGCAGCGGATCCGGCAGGATCTCCAGCGCCAGCGCCAGCACTTGGCGGCCGAGATCGCCACCCGCGTGCTGGGCCGGGAGGTACGATGAGCTCCCGGGCCTGGCGTGGTGCGCACCGCCAAGTGGCCGTGCTGCTGCTCGCCGCCGGCGTGCTCGGCGTCCTCGGAGCGCAGGCGCAGTCCGGTCCGCCCGGGCCGGCGCCGCCGCCGGGGCCCCCCGGCGCCCAGCCGGGCGGCAGGCCACCCCGGATCCACGGACCGCCGACGTGGGACCGGCAGCAACTCGAGGAGCTGCGCCGGCGCATCGCGGAGGCGCGCCGCCAGCGCGACGAGCGCGCGGCCAGGAGCGCGCCCTCGCCCGAGCCGGAGCCGACTGCCCAGTGCCATCGCGACCCCGGCGCGCGGCCACCGGACATCAACCTGGTGCACGGCTTTCTCGGCGTGGACGACGACAAGGCGCCGCCGCCGCCACCGCTTCCCAAGGGGACCTGGGAATGGTGGAAGTGGCGGCTTACCCCGAGCCTGTGGCGCTACGAGAACCACAAGCTCGCCTGCGACCCGCGCTCTGAGGCGCCGCCGCTCGGGGCGAGCATCATCAACGTGGCGGTGTTGGGCTATCTGCTCGTCCGCTTCGGGCGACGTCCTCTCGCCGCCGCCCTGGAGAAGCGGCGCCAGAGCATCATTGCCGAGATCGAGCGGGCCCGTGCGGTCAAGGAGCAGGCCGCCAAGCGGCTGGAGGACTACAACGACCGGCTCGACCACCTGGACGAGAAGCTGGAGGAGCTGCGCGCGCGCTACCAAGCCGACCACGAGGCCGACACCGAGCGGCTCGTGCGCGAGATGGGCGAGCAGCGCCACCGCCTGCTCGTCGACGCGCAGTTCCTGCTCGCGCAGGAGACGAAGGCCGCCCGCGACGATCTGTCCCACGAGGCGCTGCGGGAGGCGCTGGCAGCGGCCCAGGATCTCCTCCTACACCAGGTGACGCCGCGCGATCACGAGAGGATCGCCGAGCAGTACCTGGATCTCGTGGGGCCGGCGCTGCGAGCCCCTTCGCGCGACACTAGAGGTGGCCCATGAGCGCCGAGGCGGTAGCCCGCCGCTACGCCCAGGCCATTTTCGAGCTCGGCCAGGAGAAGGGTGAGCTCGGCGCGCTGGGTCGCGAGCTTGGCGCCTTCGCCGCGCTCTACCAAGGCCACCCGGAGCTGAAGGCCCTGGCCAGCACCCCGCTGGTCGGCGACGAGCGGCGCGAGCGCGTCATCCGCGAGCTGGGCGCGCGGCTGGGCGCATCCGAGACCGGCGTGCGCACGCTGTGCCTTCTCGCGCGCCGGCGCCGCCTCGGCGCCCTGCCCGCCATCGTCCAGAAGCTCGGAGAGCTGGTGGACGAGCACGAGCGCGTTCTGCGGGCGAGCGTGCGCAGCGCCGCCCCGCTCGCGCCTGCCTACCTCGATCGGCTCCGGCGCAAGATCGAGGATGCGACAGGCAAGAAGGTGGTAATCGACTATGAGGAAGATCCCTCCCTCATCGCCGGCATCGTCACGCAGTTGGGCGACCGGGTGGTCGACGGCAGCGTGCGCGGCAAGCTCACGGAGCTCGGCGCGTCGCTGCATCGCATCTGAGAGGACGGCACATGCAGCTCAGGGCTGAAGAGATCTCCCAGATCATCAAGAGGCAGATCCAAGAGCTCGACGCCGCGCCGAGCGTGGCGGAGACCGGGACCGTGCTCAGCGTCGGCGACGGTATCGCCCGCGTGCACGGCCTGAGCCAGGTGATGGCCGGCGAGCTGGTCGAGTTCCAGGCCGGCGGCGGCGGCAACGGCCATCACAACGTCCTGGGTCTGGTGCTCAACCTGGAGCAGGACAACGTCGGCTGCGCCCTGTTCGGCGAGACGCTGCTCGTCAAGGAGGGCACGACGGTCAAGCGCACCGGCCGCATCATGGACGTGCCGGTCGGCGATGCCGTTCTCGGCCGGGTGGTCAACGCCCTGGGCCAGCCCGTCGACGGCAAGGGACCAATCGAGGCATCGGCACGCCGCCGCGTCGAGGTCAAGGCGCCCGGGATCATCAAGCGCGAGCCGGTGCGCGAGCCCCTGCAGACGGGGATCAAGGCCATCGACTCGATGATCCCCATCGGCCGCGGCCAGCGCGAGCTCATCATCGGCGACCGGCAGACCGGCAAAACGGCCATCGCGGTCGACACGATCATCAACCAGAAGGGCAAGAACGCCTACTGCATCTACGTGGCCATCGGCCAGAAGCTGTCCACGGTCCGCCAAGTGGTGGCCCGGCTCGAGGGCCACGGCGCCATGGAGTACACGACCGTGGTCGTGGCGGCGGCGAGCGAGATGGCGCCGCTGCAGTTCATCGCCCCCTACGCGGGCGTGGCCATCGGCGAGTACTTCCGCGACACGGGCCGCCACGCCGTGTGCATCTACGACGACCTGTCGAAGCACGCCGTTGCCTACCGGCAGCTCTCGCTCTTGCTGCGCCGTCCGCCCGGCCGCGAGGCCTTTCCCGGCGACGTCTTCTACCTGCACTCGCGGCTGCTCGAGCGCGCCGCCAAGATCGCCGACCGCTGCTACATCGTCCGCAAGGGCACCGAGGTGCCGCCGGGCGATCCCGGCTTCCGCGGCGTGGACGGCCAACTCTACCTGGGTCAGCTCGGCCGCGAGAAGTGCGAGCACGCCGCCCAGGCGCTGGCCGACCCGGAGCTCGCCGGCCGTGCCAAGGACGCCAAGGGCGAGGAGAAGAAGAAGCTCGCGCGGCAGCTCCGGGAGAAGCTGCAGCAGAGCGAGTACGAGATCGCCCGCGATCCCCACTCCGGGGGCTCGCTCACCGCGCTCCCGGTGATCGAGACGCAGGCCGGCGACGTTTCGGCGTACATCCCCACCACCGACGGCCAGATCTTCCTGGAGACCGACCTTTTCTACTCGGGCGTCCGGCCGGCGATCAACGTCGGCATCTCCGTAAGCCGGGTCGGGGGCAACGCCCAGATCAAGGCCATGAAGGCCATCGCCGGCCGGCTCCGGCTGGATCTGGCGCAGTACCGCGAGATGGCCGCCTTCGCCCAGTTCGCCTCCGATCTGGACGCGAAGACGCGGGCTCAGCTCGACCGCGGCGCCCGGCTGGTCGAGATCCTCAAGCAGGACCAATACGTCCCGCTCGAGGTCGAGAAGCAGATCGTGCTCGTTTTTGCCGGCACGCAGGGCTTCCTCGACAAGCTCCCGGTAAGCTCTTTGCAGCGCTACGAGCAGGAGCTGTACAGCTTCCTTCAGGCCCAGCACGAGGCCGTGCTGCGCGAGATCGCCGACCGGAAGGTCCTGAGCGACGAGCTGCGCGGGAAGATCGGTGAAGTCCTGACGGCCTTCGGCCAGAGCTTCGTCGTGGCCAAGGGCAAGGAGTAGTGCCGTAGGCCCGCCATGCCCTCGCTCAAGACCATTCGCAAGAGGATCGCCAGCGTCAAGTCGACGCAGAAGATCACGCGCGCCATGAAGTTGGTCGCCGGAGCGAGGCTTGCCCGCGCGCAGCAGCGCATCACCGAGCTTCGCCCCTACGCCACGAAGACGCAGCAGGTGCTGGCCGACGTGACCGAGACGGGACGCATGGCGATGGCGGCGCCGGGCGGCGGCGAGGCGGGGCCGGAAGCCGCGGAGCTCGCCCATCCGCTGCTCGTCTGCCGGCCCGAGAAGCGGGTGATGCTGGTCGTGCTCACGAGCGACCGCGGGCTGTGCGGCAGCTTCAACGCCAACATCTGCCGGCTGGCCGAGCAGGAGTGGCGCAGGCGCACGGCTCAGGGCCAGGAGGTCAGGATGCTGGTCGTCGGCCGCAAGGGCCGCGACTACTTCCGGCGGCGCCGGGCGCCCATGGAGCACGTGGACGGCGTGTGGGCCGAGCTCGGCGTCGACACGGCCCGGCGGCTCGGCCGCCGCATCATCGAGCCGTACCTGCACAAGCGCTCCATCGACGCCATCTACTTCGTCTACGACGAGTTCAAGAGCGCCGTGAGCCAGAAGGTCGTGGTCGAGCGGCTGCTGCCCCTGCCCGAGCCGGCGGCGAGCGAGGCCGCAACGGAGCGCGAGCAGCACGAGTTCCTGTTCGAGCCGGACGCGCCCGGCCTGCTCGATCAGCTCGTGCCGATGTACGTGCAGATCTCGATCCTGCGCGCCCTGTACGAGTCCATGGCGAGCGAGCTCGGGGCGCGCATGACGGCGATGGAGGCCGCAACGGGCAACGCCAGGGACATGATCGCGGCGCTGACCCTGCAGTACAACCGTGCTAGGCAGGCGGCCATCACCAAGGAGCTGATGGAGATCATCGGCGGCGCCGAAGCGCTCAAAGGATAGCTGTTAGCTGTTAGCTGTTAGCCGTTAGCTAAGAGCTAAGAGCTAACATGGCCATGCTGCTGCCGATCAATCCGGAGCACCCCGAGCCGCGCAAGATCGAGCGGGCGGTTCAGATCCTCGAGCAGGGCGGCGTCATCGGCTACCCCACCGACACCGTGTACGGCCTGGGCTGCGATCTGACGAACAAGCAGGCCATCGGCCGGCTGCACCAGATGAAGGCCATGCCGCGCAACAAGCGGCTCTCTTTCGTTTGCCCCGATCTCGGCGATATCGCGCGCTACGCCGTGGTGGACAACGCCACGTACCGCATCCTCAAGCGCTTCCTGCCGGGCCCGTACTGCTTCGTGCTCCGCGCCAGCCGCGAGGTGCCGAAGATGGTGCCGACGCGACAGAACACGGTGGGGATCCGGGTGCCCGACCATGCCGTGGCCCAGGCGCTGGTGCGCGCGCTCGGTAGGCCCATCATCAGTACGACCGCCCGCCTCCCCGACGGGCCGCCGCTGCAGGATCCGTGGGAGATCGAGCAAGCCTTCCCCGCGCTCGATCTCGTGCTGGCCACCGAGAGCGCGGGCGGCGAGCCCGCCACCGTCGTCGATCTCAGCGACGGCCAGGTGCGCGTGCTGCGCCACGGCGCGGGGCCCGTGGAGGGACTAGCATAGCAACGTGGATCTAGTCTACTTCGCCGCCTTGGTCTCGGTGCTCATCTTCGTCCATGAGCTCGGGCACTTCTTCTGGGCGAAGGTGTTCGGGGTCAAGGTCCTCATGTTCTCGGTGGGCTTCGGCCCCAAGATCCTGCGGCTGCGCGGGCGCGAGACCGAGTACTGCGTGGGCCTGTTCCCGCTGGGCGGCTTCGTCAAGATGCTCGGCGAGAACCGGCAGGAGCCGGTGTGGCCCGAGGACAAGCACCGCACCTTCGAGGCGCAGGCGCTCTACAAGCGCGTCGTCATCGTCATCTCCGGGCCCCTGATGAACGTCCTGTTCCCGGTGCTGCTCTACCTCGGAGTCATTCTCGGGCAGCCCGGCTTCCCCCCGCCGACCATCGGCACGGTCCTGCCGCAGCACGCCGCGGACGGGAAGCTCGTGCCGGGCGATCGGGTCCTGGCGGTGGACGGGGTGCCGATCTCGACCTTCGCGGAGCTGCGGCGGTATGTGGCGCGCTCTCCGGGCCGCGAGCTACGCCTCACCGTGTTCCGCAACAACCAGAGCGTCGAGATCGCCATCACCCCCGAGGAGCGCGTCGTCCGCGGGCCGCTCGACATCGCCGAGTCCGTGGGCTCCATCGGCGTGCAGCCCTACCGGCCGGCGCCGGTAGTCGGGATCGCGGATGCCGGCTCGCCCGCCTACCGCGCCGGCCTGCGCTCCTTCGACCTCATCACCGAGGTGCGCGGCCAGCGCGTGGCGACGGTGGCCGACCTGGAGCGGCTGATCGCCGAGAACCGGGGCGAGACCGTGCCCGTCGCCTACCTGCGGCCGACGCGCGTGCCCCAGGCCCTGGGAGCGCTGGCGGACGTGTTCGTGTACGAATCGGGCGTGGCCGCGCTCACGCCGGAGGTCTCCGGCGCGGACCTACGCGAGCGCACGGGCCTGGAGCTCGCCGACCTGTACGTGGCCGACGTCGAGCCCGACAGCGCCGAGTACCTGGCCGGCCTCAGGCCCGGCGACCGGGTGACGGCCGTCGACGGCGCCGAGGTGGCGAGCTGGTCGATGCTCTCCGAACGGCTCTTCGCCGCCCCCGAGCGGCCGCACACCATTTCGTGGACGCGCGACGGCGAGCGGCACAGCGGCACCGTGGAGCTGCGCCGGGAGGAGTGGATCGACGGGTACGGCGGGCGGACGCACCGTTGCGTACTGCGGGCGCGGCCCTGGTTGCCGCAGGTGGCGGAGAAGCAGTCGGGCCGGCCGTCGCTCTTGCGCTACGCGCTGCCGAGCGCGATAGATGAGACGATCGACGGCGTGCGCTTCATCGTCGTCGGCATCGTGCGCATCGTCCAGGGCCGGCTCGGCCTCTCGACCATCGGCGGCCCGATCACGGTCTACGACGTGGTGGCCCAGGAGGCGAGCAAGGGACCGAGCTACTTCCTGTGGGCGATGGCGGTGATCTCGATCAACCTCGGGCTCGTAAACCTCCTGCCCATCCCGGTGCTCGACGGCGGCCACCTCCTGTTCTTCGGCGCCGAGGCCGTGCTGCGCCGGCCGCTGCCGCTGCGCTTCCGCGAGGTGGCGAGCCTGGTGGGCCTGTGCCTCCTGCTCGTGCTGATGGGCATGGCCCTCAAGAACGACGTAGAGCGCCGCTGGGACATCATCGGCGCCCAAGTGGCGGAGCTGTTTGGCTGAGCATATGAGGGACGCCAGGACGGTGGCCGCCCGGGTGCTCGTGCGCGTCTGGCAGCGCGGCGCCTTCGCCGCCGCGGCGCTCGACGCCGAGCTTCTCCGGCATCCCGAGCTCGGCGAGCGCGAGGCGCGCCTGTGCACCGAGCTCTGCTACGGCGTGCTGCGCACCGGCCCCGAGCTCGAGCGCCGGCTCGACGCCTACGCGCCCCGCCAGGGCTGGAAGCGGCAGCCGCTCGTGCGCGCCGCGCTTCTCGTCGCCGCCTACAGCCTGTGCTTCCTCGATCGCGTGCCGTCCTTCGCCGCCGTCTCTGCCGCCGTGGACGCGGTGGCCCGGAACGCCGATCGGCGCGCGGCCGGCTTTGCCAACGCCGTGCTGCGCCGGCTCGCGGCCGAGCTGGAGCGGGCCGGCCGCCCCGCGCTGGAGGCCGCGGCGCTCGCCTCCGTTCCCGCCTGGCTGCGGGACAGGATCGACGCCTCGGTCGGGCCGGAGCACACGGCGGCCCTGCTGCGCGCGTCCGGCGCGCCGCCGCTGTGCCTTTGCCTGCGGCGCGGCGAGGACCGGGAGGCATGGACCCAGCGGCTGCGATCGGCCGCCGTGCGCGCACGCGTCGAGCCGGGCGCCCTGTCACCGCGCTGCATCGTGCTGCGCGCTGCCGGCGATCCGCGGCGGCTGCCGGGCGCGGGCGAGGCCTGGACGGTACAGGAGCAGGGGGCGCAGCTCGTTGCCCTGGCCCTCGGCGCCCGGCCGGGCGAGAGCGTGCTGGACGCCTGCGCCGGCCGCGGCGGCAAGGCCCTGCTGCTCGCCGAAGAGGTCGGCCCGCAGGGAGCGGTGGACGCGGCCGATCTGTACCCGGCCAAGCTGCGCCGCCTGCGCGAGGCCGCCGGCCGCGGCGGCGTCCGCCACTGCCACGCCGTCGACTGGACGCGCGCCGCGGGCCGCGTGCCGGACGGGTACGACCGGGCCCTGGTCGACGCGCCCTGCTCGGGCACCGGCACGCTCGGCCGGCGGCCCGAGATCGCCGGGCGGCTTCGGCCCGAGGATCCGGCGCGTCTGGCCGAGCTGCAGATCGCCATCGTGCGCGCCGTGGCGAGCCGGGTGCGCGACGGCGGGCGGCTCGTCTACGCCGTGTGCAGCGTGCTGCGCGAGGAGGCCGAGGACGTGGTGGAGGCCCTGCAACGGCCGGCGCCCGCCGCGCTCCAGCTCGCGCCCTTCGACGCGGAGCCGGTGCGGACGCTCGCGGGCGATGCGCCCACACTGCGGCTGCTCCCGAGCGAGCACGGGACCGACGGCTACTTCCTGGCGAGCTTCGCGGTGCGGCGGGGCGCTACTTCTTGCACAACGTATAGCAGAACGGCTGGTTGTAGTCGCAGTAGCTGAGCGCGTTGTTGCAGTAGCCGCCCGTGCACATCAGCTTGCCGCAGCTATTGTTGTCGTTGTCCGAGCAGTAGTGGAAGGCAAAGGAGTTGCCGGAGTTGGCGTCGTTGTAGCCGTTCTGATTCGCCGCACTCGCCACTCCACCCGATGCGTTGCAGCCGAGCGAGTTGCTGACGCCGTCGGACAGGTACTTCTGCTTGCACCAGCCGTAGCCGCCGTTCATGAACTGGTCGCCGCAGCCGGTGGGCTTGTAGCCGAATGACTGGCAGAGATTGAGATAGTCCTGACACCAGTTGTCCGAGGCCGCGCTCTGGCTCTTGTACTTCAGCTTGAGCAGCAGGTAGCCGATGTTCTGGTAGATGATGTCCTTCTTGTCGAGGATCTGCCAGCCGTGGGTCGGGGGCTGGCCGCACTGGCCGACGTCGCAGAAGGGGGCGTTGGGCGGGCAGACGTTGCCGCAGGAGCCGCAGTTGTTCGCGTCCTTCTTGAGATCCACCTCGCAGCCGCTCTGGGCGTTCTTGTCGCAGTCGCCGAAGCCCGAGCTGCATTGCCCGACGCCGCAGACGCCCTTGGCGCAGCCCGGCGTGCCGTTCGCCACCGGCGGGCAGCCCTTGCCGCAGGCGCTGCAGTGCAGCGCGCTCGAGGCCAGATCGGTCTCGCAGCCGTCGTCCGGGTTGCCGTTGCAGTCGCCGAAGCCGGCCTTGCAGACGTAGCCGCACACGCCCTGCCCGCAAGTGGCCACGGCATTGGCCTTGCCCGGGCATACGGCACCGCACTGGCCGCAGTTCTGCGGGTCGTAGCTGGTGCTGGTGCACTGCCCGCCGCAGAGCTGCAGCGGCTGCGGGCACGAGGTGGCGCACTTGCCCTGGCTGCACACCTCCGCCGGCTTGCAGGCGTTGCCGCACCCGCCGCAGTTGGCCGGATCGAGCTGGACGTCGACGCACTTGCTGCCGCACTTGGTGCTGCCGCCGCTGCACTGCAGGGCGCACTGCCCGTTGGCGCAGGCCTGCCCGCCGGCGCAGGCGTTGCCGCAGCCGCCGCAGTGCGCCGGGTCGCTCCGCGGGTTGACGCAACTCGCCCCGCACTTGGCGGTGCCGCCGTTGCACTGCAGGGCGCACAGCCCGTTGGCGCAGGCCTGCCCGCCGGCGCAGGCGTTGCCGCAGCCGCCGCAGTTGGCCGGATCGAGCTGCGTGTCCACGCACTTGTTGCCGCACTTGACCGTGCCGCCGAGGCACTCGGACGAGCACTTCTCGGCCGAGCAGAGCTGGCCGGGGCCGCACGCCTTGCCGCACCCGCCGCAGTTCGCCGGATCGTTCTCGGTATCGACGCACTGCTTGCCGCACTTGGTGCTGCCGCCCGCGCACTCCAGCGCGCACTGGCCCGCGGTGCAGATCTCGCCGGCAGCGCAGGCCACGCCGCAGCCGCCGCAGTTGAGCGGATCGCTGCCGGTGTTGACGCAGCTCGCCCCGCACTTGGCGGTGCCGCCGAGGCAGCTCAGATCGCACTGGCCGGCGGAGCAGACCTCGCCCACGCCGCAGGCGTTGTTGCAGCCGCCGCAGTGCGCGGGGTCGAGGTCGGTGTCGACGCACTTGCCGCTGCACTTGGTGCTGCCGCCGGTGCACTCCAGCCCGCACTGGCCGGCCGAGCAGACCTCGCCGGGCGAGCAGGCGATGGCGCAGGCGCCGCAGTGGGCCGGGTCGAGCGCGGTGTCGACGCACTTGCCGCTGCACTTGGTGCTGCCGCCGAAGCACTGCACGCCGCACTGGCCGGCCGAGCACGCCTCGCCGGGCGCGCAGGCCTGGTTGCAGCCGCCGCAGTGCGCGGCATCGACCGCCGTGTCGACGCACTTGCCGCTGCACTTGGTGCTGCCGCCGGTGCACTCCAGAGCGCACTGGCCGGCCGAGCAGATCTCGCCCGGCGCGCAGGTCTGGCCGCAGCCGCCGCAGTTGGCCGGGTCGAGGCCGGTGTCCACGCACACGCCGGCGCACTCGGTCTGGCCGGGGCAGGTCTTGCCCGACGACCCGCCGCCACCGCCGGCCGGGGGCTGGACGACGGGGTCGGTGCCGGAGCAGGAGCCGCCGAGCAGGCAGAGCAGCGGTGCTGCCAGGAGCCAGCAGAAACGTGCGACCTTCGACATGGTGGGATATCTCCGGATGTGCCGGCCGGCGGGCCGGCCGTGGCGGCTTGCGCCGGCGGCGACGCCGCGCCGGAGCGAGCCGTACCCAGGATACCCGGCCCGACCGGGGCCTGACCAGAGCGCACATGCGGCCGTCGCCGGGGCCCGCCCTCCAGCGTTGCCGTCCACATGCCTTGGGTGACGAGCCTGGGGCGACGGTGGCCACGGACGGCCGGCAGGGCTACGATGGCCTGGCCAAGCTCGGCTACGACCACCTCCCCGTGGTCACAGCCGGGCACCCCGAGGCCATCGAAGCTTCGCTGCCCATGGTGCACATCATCGCCTCAAACCTGAAGTCCTGGCTGCTCGGCATCGGCGCGGACGCCGGAGCTCCCAACTACGAGCAGCTCTACTCGGGCGAGTGGGTGCACCCCAACCCGGCATACGCGTTAGGCGAGAATCCCTCGATAGCAACGACGGCGGCCGATCCATCCGCGCGGGCCGGCTTACGTCCTCGCGCCGGGCCCTCACGTACAGGAGTACGCTCGGGCCCGGCGCTGCGGGCGCGCTCGGCCGGCGCGGCGCCTCGGCCGGTCGGTCGTCACAGGCGCCCTGCTGGATCTCTCTCGTGCTGCGCGTCTTGTTGGGGTTCCGTGGGCGCTCGTCGGCGGCCAGGCGCTGGCGCTGTACGGAGTGCCCCGCGAAACGCTGGACGCCGATGCGTTCGTACCGCAGGCAGGCATCGAGGAGCTGGCCGATCTACTCGTCGGCACGTTCGGCTGGACGCCGGTGGTGTACGACGACCGGACCGGCGACTACGAGGACGCCAGCGACGTGACCGTGCACTTCATGCAGGACCCCGTGTTGTTTGACGTCGGCGAGGAAAGATGGCTGATTCCACTCCGCTCGCCGCTGGGCCTGCCCGTGGAGTTGCTGGCCGCCCAGCATCCGGTGGAGCAGGAGATGGTGGAGACGGCGGTTCCGAAGCGGCACGGTGGCGTTGCCGTCCCCGTAGCGCCGCTTGGCGGCGTTCTGCTCGTCAAGGCCAAGGCAGATCGCCCCAAGGACGTGGCGGCTATCGAGCAGGCGGCCGAGCACCTGCCTGCGGCGCAGCTACGCGACGCCGTGGCTTGGGCTACGGAACGCGACGAAGCGACGGCGAAGGACCTCCGGGCGATCCTCCAAGCGGCCAGGACGCGCCGCGCGCCGGTAGGCACGAGACCGTACAGGAGGAAGCGGTGAGCCGCCGTCCATGACCCCGTGAACGGCCTCACCCGGCGCGATAGCGTACGCCGAAGCCACCGCGCGGATAGCTCCAGTCGATCGCGCCCCGGATGCACGAGCTGAGGCAGGAGCCGCACTCCAGGCACCCCGAGCACTCCACGCGCACCTCGCCGCTCGTCTCGGCCAGCGAGTACAGCCCGCCCGGGCACACGCGCAGGCACACGCGATCCGGGCAGGGCGCGCACCGCTCCTGGCGCAGCCGGATGTGCGGCTCGGAGTCCTGGCGGAAGGCGTCAAGGGCGATCTTCTCGTCGACGCGCATCAGAGTTCCCTCGCCGCCCAGAGATCTTGCAGCCCCTGCCAGCCGAGGAAGTCGGCGCGAAGCTGCCGCCAGGCCCCGGGCACGAGCTGCCCCTTGCCCTCGGGCCCGAAGCCGAACAGCTCCTCCAGCAGGCCGCAGGCGGCGCGCGGGTAGTGCTCGTAGAGCCGCGCGCGGCCGAGGAAGCGCATGGCGTGGCGAGCGGCCCGCAGGTTGCGCAGGACGAAGGACTCTTCCAGCGCGGCCTCGTAGGCCGGGCCGGCCGACGCGTGCCCCGCCGCAATGGCCCGGCCGGCAAGGATGCCGGAGGCAATGGCGAAGTCCATCCCGCGCACCGTAAGTCCATGGTTCACGCTCAGGCCGGCCGCGTCGCCTACGGCCAAGAGCCCCGGAGCGGTGCGCCGCGGCAGCTCGTCGAACGAGAGCTCCGGCACGAGATGCGCGCCGTACTCGCTGCGTTCTCCGCCCGCGAGCAGCCGCGCCACCTCGGGCACGGCGTGCAGGGCCTCCAGCAGGGCGTGCGACTCGGGGCCGGACGAGCCCGCGGCCACGAGCGCGTCCAGGCGCACGACGACTCCGACCGAGATCGACTCGCGGTTGGTGTAGAGGAACCCGCCCCCGGGCAGGCCGCGCGTGAAGTCACCCACGAGCAGCCGGGCCGCCCCATGTCCGGGCTCGAGGCCAAAGCGGTCCTCGATCTTGCCGGCGTCGAGCGCCACGATCTCCTTGACCCCGAGCGCGAAGCGCGCCGCCCTGGGCGCCGGTGCGAGGCCCTGGCTCGCGGCCAGGCGCGAGAGAGCGCCGTCGGCCAAGACGACGATGCCTGCTTCGATCGGCTCGCCGGAGACGCGCACTCCCGTGACCTCGCCTGCGCCGCAGACGAGCTCGTCCACGCGGGCCTGCGGTACGACCATGGCCCCCGCCTCCGCCGCCCGCTCCGCCAGCCAGCGGTCGAGGGTGGCGCGCAGGACCGTGTGGCTGGCAAGCGTCGCCTCTTGCAGCTTCTCGCTGCGTAGATCGATCGAAGCGCTCGCGGCGTCCGCCACCACGGTCAGCGTCTCGCGCGCCACGCGACGCTCGAACGGAGCGTCCCGCCAGCACGCGGGCAACAGGCCCGTGAGCGGACCGAGGTAGAGCCGCCCGCCGCTCACGTTCTTGCTGCCGCACTCCTCGCCGCGCTCGAAGAGAGCGGTGCCGAGCCCCGCGGCGGCGGTCTCGTGCGCGCACGAGAGCCCGGCCAGGCCCCCGCCCACTACGACCACGTCGAATCGCTCGGCGGCAGACATGGCCGGGCTTGTAGCCTAGCGCGGGCTCCGCCCGCAACCCAAGCCGCCAACGCCAGCGTTCACGCCTTCGCGTTCCCCCACGAACCCCGGGCGGAGGCGCCAGGGCTGCGGTTGCCGGCCGACCAGAAGTTTCACGCTGCGTACCCTCGGCGTCGGGGCCCCAACCCCGACGCCCGTCTCGGGCGCTGCGCGCAGCCCAGAATCGTCGTGCGGCGCGACGATTCTGGGACGCAGTAGAATGGTGGTGCGCTGGCGCCTTGCCCGGCCAGCGCATGACGGCCTCGTAGGCGGCGACGAGCGCGCCGTGCACATCGAGGCGCTCGTGAGGGAAGTTCACTCCGTAGGCCGCGCTCGGCGCACGGATCGGGGCGGCTGGGAGTGGGCTGGCGGTGGCAAGCGGTGCGTTCGAGCTCATGTGGTACCTCCTTGTTGTCCGGCCGGCGCCGCGCCGGCCTCGCCCCACCGGGGCCGACGCGGCGCCGGCCGGCCGAGGAGGCCGCAGCGGACGCGCCGCTTGCCGAGGTCTGGCGCCACCGAGCGACGAGGCCGCAGACGAGGCCGCGGGTGCTGGTCGGCCCCGAGCCCTGCGGAGGGCGTGACGGCGCGGCTCAGCTCGCGCACGCCGGTCGGAGGACAGCCTTGCCGGCCGCGCCGGCGCGACCGACGCGGCGAGGGGCCGCCGCGGAGCTAGCCGGTAGCGCAGCCGCTGCCGCAGACGTGGTCGCCCGCCCTCTGCCGGCCGCGAGGGCTGGCGCCGCGCTCGGCGGGCAACGGGGCTACTGCAGGTTCTGGTCGGTGTTGACCTGGCCCCGGGTGTGCGCCTTGGGCGCGTCCCACGTGAAGTCGGCGTACTTCGAGCCGGTGCCCTTCAACTGGAGCGAGTCGCCGTCCGGCGTGTTGCTGGTCTCGGCCACGCCGATGTCCGTGCACAGCACGTCCTTGGCCGGGCCATCCACCGCCGTCATCGTGCCCTCGTAGCAGAGGAACTGCACGACCTTGCCCTGTGCATCGACCAGCGCAATCCCGTCCGGGGCACCGTTTTGGAGTCCCCAGTAGGCGAACCAGAGCGTCCCCTTGCCGCCCTGCTGGTCCGGAATCGTGCCGGAGAGGCTGACCGTGTCTATGACCTTGCTGTCACTGCCGTTGTACGCCACGAGCGTCCATCCGGTGAGATCGGTGCCCGCGGGTCCTGCCACCTCGACGCCCTCGTCCGCATCGCTGTCAACGTCGTCGTAGTGGATCTCGTTGATCCACACGTTGACCTTGCAGACGTTGCTCTCACACGCGTAGCCCTTCACGCAGTCCTCGTTTCCGGTGCAGGCGTTGACGCAACTCGCGACCTTGCCGTCGCACAGGTACGGGCTGCACTCATCACCCGTGCTGTACTGGCCGTCGGCGAGGAAGCCATCGTTCGGGCAGGTGGCGCTCCAGCCGTTGCACATCTCGGCCACGTCGCAGTCGCCGGCCATGGCGCGGCACACTACGTCGTTCTTGGCGACGCCGTCGGCCGGACAGGCCGGCCCCTGCCCGTTGCACTTCTCGGCTACGTCGCAGTCGCCGGCCACCTTGCGGCACTCGGTGTTCGCGGCCACGAACGCGTCCTTCGGGCACTCGAGCGCGGCTCCGTCGCACGCCTCCGCGACGTCGCAGTCGCCGGCCTTGGCGCGGCACTCGGTGTCCTGGGCCACGAACGCGTCCTTCGGGCACTCGAGCGCGGCTCCGTCGCACGCCTCCGCGACGTCGCAGTCGCCGCCCTAGACCGTTCCAACCGACGTTTGACGCCGTAGCTTCTTGCCGTTCTTGCACGGCGTGCAGTCCTTGCCACCGCAGTCGACGTCCGTCTCATCGCCGTCGAGCACCTTGTTCTTGCAGGGCGGCGGGACGCACTTGTTGTCCTCGGTATCGCACAGATCATCGCCCGTGCAGTGCTCGTCCTTCGTGCACTCGACGCATGCGCCGTGCCCGTCGCACACGTTGCCGCCCGTCTCGCTGCACGCCGTGCCCTCGTCGGCGTCCGTGAAGCCGCACTTTTCCGCCTCGCAGACGCCCGGCTGACAGGTCGTGCCCTTGTCCGGGCAGTCGTTGAGCGTCACGCACTCCGGGCCGACGCCACCGCCGCCACCGCTGCTGGTGGTTGGGCCACCCCCGCCCCCAAGGCCGCCCGCAGCGTGGCCGCCCCCGGCCCCCTTGCCCTCCCGCAGCTCGAACTCGTCCAGCCCCACGATGGCGTGGCAGCCGGCAGCGAGCACGGGCCCCGCCGCGAGCGCCAGAGCGGCTGCCGACAGAGCGCGTGGTGGCCTTGTCGTGAGGCCGAAAGCTCGCTGGGCACGCGGGGCTCTGGCCCGCCAGGCACGGCGGCAGCTACACATGCGCGGCATTCTATCCGCTTCGGGGCCTGCGTGCACCGCTCAGTGCGGCATCGCGCGGGTTGAGCCAGAAGGAGCTCAGCGAGGGCTGGGAACTGTTCTGCGTGGCTGCCGGGGCCAGGCTCGTAACTTCTCAAAAGCCGGTGGCGGAGCTTGCCGCGAAAGCGAGAATTGGAGGGCCGATCGCTTGGCCGGCTCCGAGACCCAGCCCGGAGTCGCCCGGCCCGGCCGCGCCGGCCCCACCGCCGCCGGTGGAGGCCGCGCCAGCGGGCGTCAACGCTCTCTCCGCCCGCCATGGCGCGGGGGCGCGGCTAGCCGCACTGCTCAAGGGGAGCCTGGCCGAACGGGCAAGACCCGGGCGTGGCCTTGGTGCGGGCTGGCAACCCGAGCTGGAGCCCGTCAGCGACGACGCAGCTCAGCCGGCCGCGCCCGACTCGCCGCCCCCCGCATCCCCGAGCTCATCGGCCGCCGCGCACGTGGCCGCGCGCGTCAGCCACCGGTCGAGCGCCGCCGTGCTCCGACAGCTCAGGATCTGCGCGCGCAGCGACTCCGGCACGTCCAGGCCGCGCGCCGCCAGCACCGCGATCACGGCCTCAGCGCGGCCCTCCTGGCGCGCCGCGGCGAGATCCAACTGGTAGCAGACCGCGGCCTTCTCCCGCATCTCGGCGAGTTGCCTCGAGACCGGGTCGGCCGAGAGCCGC
>JACQWT010000126.1 GCA_016209145.1 Deltaproteobacteria bacterium
CACGAGATCCGCAACCCGCTGGCCGCGGCCAAAGGCCACGCCCAGCTTCTGGCCGAGCAGATCCCCGAGAGCGAGCGCCAACGGCGCTGGGTGGACGTCGTGGTCGAGCAGATCGAGCGGATCGAAGCCCTGAGCGGCCAGCTCCTGGACTTCGCCCGCGGGGGCAGGCTGCAGCGCGAGGCGGTCGCGCCGGCCGAGCTGCTCCGGGAGGCGGCCGACGCGCTCGCGGCGGGGCGCTTCGCGTTCGATGTGGAGCGGGCGCCGGCGTCCTGGTCGGTCGACCGGTCGCGGCTGCGCCAGGTGCTGACGAATCTGCTCCAGAACGCGGTGCAGGCTTCACCTCCGGACAAGCCCATCGACGCGACGGCGGCGCAGGAGCGAGGCATGCTCGTCTTCACCGTTCGCGACCGCGGCCCCGGCCTGCCTCCGGGCGAGGGGGAGCGGATCTTCGAGCCGTTTCACACGACGCGCCTGCGCGGCACGGGCCTCGGGCTGGCCGTGGCGCGGCGCCTCGCGGAGCTTCACGGTGGTACGATCGAGGCCCGCGATCACCCAGAGGGCGGGGCGGAGTTCCGCGTGCTCATCCCGCCACCGGCCGAATCATGACGAGCGTACTGGTCGTCGACGACGAGCCCGCCGTCCGGAGCTTCCTCCGGGAGGCGCTGGCTGCCGAGGGCTACGACGTGCACGAGGCCGCCGACGGACAGGCGGCGCTCGGCCGCATCGAGCAGCGCGGCTTCCAGGTCGTGGTGACCGATCTGCGCATGCCCGGGCTGGACGGCATGGAACTGCTCGGGCGGCTGCGCGCCGAGCATCCTGACACCGAGGTCATCGTGCTCACGGCCTACGGCTCGGTCGAGTCGGCCGTGCAGGCGATGAAGCTCGGCGCCTTCGACTACCTGCAGAAGCCCCTCGCCAGCCCGGCCGAGCTGCGCCTGCTGGTGGGCCGGGCGGTGGAGCGACACAGGCTGCGCGCTTCGCGCGAGGCCGCCTTGCGCGGCGAGCTGCCGCCGCTCGCCTACGGAGCGCCGGCCATGGAGCCCGTGGTGCATGCGCTGCGCAAGGTCGCGCCCACCGACGCCACGGTGCTTCTGCTCGGTGAGAGCGGCACGGGCAAGGAGGTGGCCGCACGCGCGGTGCACCGCTGGAGCGCACGCGCGGGCGGTCCGTTCGTCGCCGTCAACTGCGCGGCCCTGTCGGCGGAGCTGCTCGAGAGCGAGCTGTTCGGCCACGAGCGGGGGGCGTTCACCGGCGCCACGGCCCGGCGTCGCGGCCGGCTGGAGCTGTGCGACGGCGGCACCTTCTTCCTCGACGAGGTGGCGGAGCTGCGGCCCGCGCTCCAGGCGAAGCTCCTGCGCGTGCTCCAGGAGCGGCATTTCGAGCGGGTCGGCGGCAACCAGACGATCGGCTGCGACGTGCGCTGGATCGCGGCCACCAACCGCGATCTCGGCGAGATGCTGCGGCAGGGCTCGCTGCGCGAGGACCTCTACCACCGGCTGGCGGTGTTCCCCCTGCGCATGCCCCCCCTGCGCGAGCGGCGCGAGGACATCCCCGATCTGGCGCGGGCCATACTGTCCGGCGTGGCGGCACAGCTCGGCCGGCCACGGCTTTCCCTGAGCGAGGCGGCGTGCCGGGCCCTGGCCGCCGCCGATTGGCCGGGCAACGTTCGCCAGCTCGCCAACGCCCTGGAGCGGGCCGCCATCCTGGCCGACGCGGACGAGCTCGACGCCACGGATCTGGCGCTTGGCGCTCCCGCCCCCCCGGACCCTGGGGCCGCCGTGCCGACCATGGAGGAGGCAGAGCGCGAGGCCATCCGGCGCGCCCTGGAGCACTACCAGGGCAATCGCCGGCAGGCTGCCAGTCACCTCGGCATCGGCCTGCGCACGCTCTACGAGCGGCTCAGGCGCTACGGCTTCGGAGCTCAGCGCGGGCTTCGCCCGCAACCCAACTCCGACCCGCTCAGTCGGGAGCGGGAGCGGGAGCGGGCAGAGGAGAATCCTCGCGCCGCGCGACGATTTTCGGAAGTAGTAGCTCAGAACAGGTCGCTCGGCGGGTAGCTCGCCGGCACGCTGACCACGTAGCGGGCATGCTGGTGGGGAATGGAGCCCCAGTCAGGGCTGGGCAACGCCCGCTCCACGCACCCGAACAGCTCCTTCAACTGGCCGCGCGGCAGGCTGCTCGACTTGCCCCAGAAGAGCTTGGTGCGCTTTCGCCGGAAATCCATCTCCAGGACGAAACTGACCGTGACTCCCGCCTTGCGCGAGGGCGCACACAGCCCGTTGTCCCGGATCGCCCGCGTCAGGGCGTCCTCGAAGAACGTGATGTGGTCGCAACGTTCCGGCGGCGTCTTGCCCGGCCCCGGGTCCGCACAGCGGAGGGTCTTGAACGGCCCGAGCTTGACCGCCGGCGTCACCGCGGCCGCGTCGACGATGGTGCCGTACGATGGCGCCGCGGCATCCGGCGCTCTCCCGCCGGCGTCGACCACGGCGGACGGCACGCCGCGCTCGGGCACGGGTTCGGGCCGCCGCCAAAGGTAGAGCGGCACCGCGACCAGGACCAGGCCCGCCACCAGGGCAATGATCATCTGCACGCGCACCGGGTGCTCCGCGCCCGCACCCAGGCGCCGGTAGGGCGAGGGCCGAGAGGGGAACGGGGGTGAGAGCCGGGGTCCCATGGCAGCACCCGGCGCGCAGCCACGCGCCGGCGAGGCGTACCGTAGTACACCCGGCCGGCAGCGCGCCACACGCACGGACGGCGCGCACAGACCCCAGATTAGTAGCTCAGTCGTACCAGCCGTGCAGGAAGCCGCGCCGGCTCTGGCGATCCATGTAGATCCATGCCTCGGCGTGCTCCTGCGCGGCAGGTGCGGGATGCCCGGCGCGGTCGCGACTGGTGTGCAGCCAGGCGCGGGCGTAGTCGCGGCAGATAGCCTCCGCTGTCCACCACTCGGCGCGATCGATGCGTGCGTCGAGCCGCAGCCGGTCGATCAGATAGAACGGGCCCGGGGCGATGAGCCGGCCCGGCTCGAGCTTCCCCACGTAGATCGGCTCCGGCAGGAGGCGCGTGGGCTCGACCGGGTAGCAGAGCGTCGCCGCGGGACCCGAGCTCGATTCGGCCTGCGGGCGGGCGGGATCGATCGGCACCAGCATGGATCTCGCTTCCGGCCGATGGCTGTCCCCGACCTCGAGCCGGCCGACGCGCCCGGGGCCGAGGGCGGCGCCGAGCTCGGCCAGGAGTGCGGGCAGAGCATCAGGACTCGGCCCGCGGGCCCGCAGAAGTTGAAGCTGAGTCTTTCTTGCGGCCGTGAGCCGCTCGAGTCGAAGCAGCGTCCAGACTACCGGTGCCTCGAGCTCGAGCCGTTCGATCCGGGCGTGCAGGGCGCGCAGCAGATCGGCCTCGTCTGCCAGCGACACCGGCAGATCGAGCGCGATCTCGGTCTGCGGCGCGCACTGGGCGCGGGCCGCGATGGCGCGGTCGAGCCCGAGCTCCAGCACCACTCGGCCGCAAGCCTCGCCGCGGGCCTGCAGTCTGGCCGCGGCGTGCGCCACCAGGCCGCGCAGGACGAAGAGCAGCGGCTCGGTCCGGTCGAGCCCGGGCTCGAAGCTCGCCTGCTCGGCGACGACCCGGGGTGGCTGGTAGGGGACGAGCGGCACCTCGTCGCGTCCCGCGACGAGCTCGAGCACTTCCTGGGCGCGCGGGCCGAGCCGGTGCGCCAGGCCGGCGCGCGGAAGCTGTGCCAGGTCCCCGATGCTCAGGATGCCGAGCTTGCCCAGATACCCGAGCAGCTCGGGCGTAAGGGGTAGGGCCGCGACGGGAAGATCCTCCAGCGCGCGGGCGCCCGCGTCCGGCGCCACGATGCGCGTCCCGGTCCAGCGCGCCACCGCCTGGGCGATGCGGGGACCGCCGGCGATGGCCACGCGTGCGCGGTGGCCAAGCCGCCCGGTCTGGGCGCGCAGCTCGTCGCCGAGCAGATCCTCGCCGCCCGCCAGCCGCGCGCAGCCGGTGACGTCCAGCCACACCGTGTCCAGGGGACCGGCGCCCGCGCCGCCGGGGTAGCAGGCTCCGCCGCCGGCCGGCACAGAGACAGCATCGAGCTCGAGCCCGAGCGCGGCCGTCGTGCCGAAGCCCAGAGCGATCTCGGCCACGCTCTCCAGGGCAAGCACCAGCTTCGCGCGCGTCATCCGGACGACGGCGAGCCGGCCGACGAAGGCCGATGCCTCGGCCACGCGCTGGCCGGGCCGGACACCGTAGCGCCAGGCGAGCTCGTCCACCGCGCAGAGCGTGCTCGTGGCGTCGTCGCCGGCTCCGCTCGGCTCGTCCTCGATGGTCACGCCGAAAGGCGACGCCGTTCCCTCGCGCCGGAGCGCGAGCTCGCAGGCGAGCCGGGGCAGAACGATGGCGGCGATGCGCTTGCTCATGGCGCCAACGGCTAATAGCCAAGGGCTAATAGCTGAATCCTGACCGGCCCCCGGATCCGCCCGTGGCGCTCCTTGGACACGCGCAGGCAGATCTCCGCGGCGCTGGGACGGCTCAGCTCCAGGCGCAGGCCGACGGGCAGCGGCTCAGCCGCCGCGGCGGCGGCGTCGGTCAGGAGCAGGACGGTGCTCGGGCTGCCCTCGACGGCCAGGGCGAGGCGGCGCACGGCCGTGCTCCAGCGCGTGCGCTGCCGACTGAGCCCCGCGCCGGGCACGCCGCAGCAGTCGACGACCACGAGCGAGAAGATCCGGCTCGCTGCGAGGCGCACGGCAATGCGGGCGACGGCGTCGGCCGGAGGCCGGACGACCAGCAGCCGCCCGAGCGCGACGCCGGCGCGCGCCGCTCCCGGCGCGAAGAGCGTCGCGCTCGGATCGATCCAGGCGCACCAGCCTTGCTCCTGCTCGATCCCGCCGGGTTGCTCGGTCGCGGCCCGCTGCGCCGCGGCGCAGGCGGCCAGGGCCAGGCGCGTGGCGCAGCCCAGGCCCGAAGGAGAGCCTATCTCCACCACGGCGCCGGTAGGCAGTCCTCCGGCGGGCAAGGCCGAGTCCAGCGGCGCGAGCCCGAACGGCCGGCCGGCATGCTCGCTCTCGTGCAAGATGCCCGGCCGCGTGCGGGCGAGAGCCGCAAGGGCCTGTCGTGATGCCAGGGGAAAGGCGCCCATCGTAGCCTCCTACTGAACATAGTATCAGTATACTGATCATGTGTCCAGTAGTTTTGTGCGCGCCACCAGCCGAAGCGGCCCCCTTCACTGCGAAACTTTGGCCTGCTCGAAGCAGTAGAGGTGGGCGGTCGTGGTGCAGGGGAGCGATTGCTCGTTCGTCCAGGTCTTGTCAGCCTTCTCCAGCCTGCCCGCCTTGCCCGTCGCCCCCCCGCTGCCCTCTGTCCAGCCCTTGCAGTCGTGCGCCGTCTCCCCGAGCTCGGTCGTGCCCGTCCACACCGGGCCGGGGACAACCCCCTTGCCGTTCTCGTCGACGTTGATCTCGTGGCTCAGCGAGCCGCTCGTAAGCTGATCGTGGCTTTCGACCGCCTTGGTGCCCGAGCCGACCAGGCGCCAGGGGCCGCTACCCACGATTCGATCCGGGGCGAGAAGCTCGGTGTCGTTGACGCCCGGAGCGGAGAGCCACGCCACCCAGGAGCCACCGTCGGGCTTGCCGTTCTTGGCGGCCTTGGTGCAGTACTCGTCGGCGTCGCCGAGCCCCCCGAGGTTGCCGTCGTGAGTCGCGCTCGTGACGAAGACGCGCAAGCCCAACAGCAGCGCGTACCCGCCGGCGCCGCCGCTGCCGGAGCTCGATGGGCTGCTGTTGCCCGCCCCGGCGCTGCCGTCAGTGCCGATCACGCTGCCCGCGCCCGCGCCCGTATCCCCGCCGCTGCCGGTGCTGCCGCCGCCGCTCGTGGCCGTTTCCCCGGCTGCCGCCCCGCTGCCGCTCGCGGCACCGCTTGCGCCGCTGCCCGTCCCGCCAGCCACGTCATTGTACTGATCGATGCCGAGCAGCAGCCCGCAGCTCCCGGCAAGCACGGCCGCGGGAAGCAGGAGCCAGAGACGGAGCGACAGCATGAGGCCAGCATAGCAGACCGGCGGCCGGCGCTGCTCGCTCAGAACCGCCAGTACAGATCGAGCTCCGGTACCAGGCTCCGGTTGGGGAGCACGAAGTTGATGGCCGGCACGACGTAGTTGCCGAAGCCGAGGCCGAGCCGCAAGTTGAAGGTTTCCCACGAGAAGTGCGCGCCCGGCACGAGCTGGAATGCCTTGGGGAAGTCGAGCACGTTGGTCTTGCCGCCGGCGGCGGCGCGGATGGTGGTGTACTCGTCGGGGTGAAGATCGAGCTGCGCCGATGCCTTGGTCGTCTGGAACACGAGGTAGCGGCCGTGGAGCTGGAGTGCCACGACCCGGCCCAGGCGCCACTCGAAGGTCGTGTGGGCCTGGAGGTTGGTCACGGCCGCGGCGCCCTGGAATGCCTCCTCCTCAAAGCTGC
The DNA here is from genome assembly GCA_016209145.1 of Deltaproteobacteria bacterium. Lineage (GTDB taxonomy): Bacteria > Myxococcota_A > Polyangia > Polyangiales > Polyangiaceae > JACQWT01. The sequence continues at coordinate 6,450 of JACQWT010000126.1, forward strand.
CCGAGAGCGTCACAGCCGTGAGCAGCCCACCGAAACTCCACGTCCAGCTCGGGTGAAACCGCCAGGAGCCGAGGAGCTCCAGCGGAATGATGCCGATGTCGGCGGGCTGCCAGTCCGGGAAGAACGCGGTCCAGGGCCTCGTGCTCAGGTACTGCCCGCTCAAAGCGGCGCTCATGGCGAACTTGCCGGTGTTGACGAAGCGCCACTCCAGGCCGGCGTTGGGCGACAGGAGCTGCCACCAGACCGGCCAGGTTATGAGCTCCAGGCCGTCGGCGAGGCCGTATTCGATGGAGAACAGGCCGATCTTGTGCATGCCCTGGGGCACGGTGTAGGCGCTCCGATCCGTGCTCTGCGGCTTGCTCGCGTCGTCGTGGTAGCCCGCTGCCGGCCGGCTCGCGGTCAAGACCGCCGCGCCGAGCAGCACGGCTGCCGCCCATGTGGCACTAGAGCTGGACCTCATCGCCCTTGTCGTTCTTGCAGCGGCCGGAGCCGTCGCACGCGAAGGTCCCGTTGGACGCGCGCACTTGCACGATGCCCTGGCTCGAGCTTCCCGCGATGAGATCGCCGCGCGAGGTCGGCACCCGCACCTCGATTGTCTGCGGATCCGGCACGAGCCGCACGTCGAAGGCGACTGTGGCCGCGGCTCCGCCGGCGTCGGCCTGGAGCGTGGCCGTCACGTCCACCTCGACGATGATGGGCTGCTTACCGAGGTTGTCGAGCGTCGCCTGCTCACCGACGTAGGCGCGCACGTCGCCCACATCGCGCCGGCTTCCGCGATCGAGCAGAACGGTCACGTCCTCTTGCCGGTAGCGGCAGCCGGCGGCGCCCGCCCACAGCACCGGATCGAGCCGGATGTCGGTCAGGTTGACGTTGAGCGTGAGCGTGCCGTTGGCCGGGTCTGGCTTCGGCTCGGGCCCCCAGCCGCTGCAGATGCGCGTGATCTCCAGGTAGGCTTCGCCCTCGATGACGAGCGCCCCGTCCTCCGACTTGACCTCGCCCTGGGGCTGGCTCTCGGGCCCGGAAACCGAGTCGCCGAGCGTGCCCAGAAGCTCCCCGAGGCGCCCGTCGATTCCGAGCTCCGCGAAGGAGTTGAGGGTCTTGGTCACCGTGTCCACCATTTCCTGGACCGCGGCCTGGTCGAAGGTGCCGCTCGGGTTGGCGTAGGCGGCGACCAGCGCGGACATGTCCGGCGGCGTCGGCTTCTCGACGGGCTGCTGGCAGGCGGCCGCGGCCGCGGCACACGGGACGAGGAGTAGCGAGCGGTGCAGGTTATCCATGGCACCTCGCCGCCCGAGAGCGCGGACGGCGGCGGGCGAAGCTACCCCTGCCCCCGGGAGCGCGAGCGGCGCAGCCCGAAGAGCAGGCCGAGGCCGAGCAAGCCGAGCCAGCCGCTGCGGCCCGCGTCGCCGCCGAGCGCGCAGCCGGAGCTCTGGTCGGTGCTCGCCGCGTGCCAGGGAGCGCTGGGCGCGCCGTCGTTGCCCGATGAGCTGCCGGGGCTGCCGCCGCTGCCCGGCGGGTGCTCGTCCGGATCGGGGGAGCCTCCGCCCTGCCCGCTGCCGCCCTCGCCGGGCGGCGGGGGCGGGAGCTGCGGCGGGTAGAGCGTGATGCCCGTTACCGCAGCCGAGAGAGCGCGGTGCTCGTCCCACCAGAACGGAATCGGCTTCTTGACCGCACCGCCGACCTCCAGCCAGTCGAGGTGGAAGGGCTTGCCCTGGTCGGCCTGAATCACCAGGAAGAACTCGTGGTAGGCGTTCTGCTTCTCGCGGTCCGGGCTGTGCAGGTTCATCTGCCACTCGATGTCGTCGGCGCTGTTGTGCACGACCACTTCCCAGCGCCACAGCGTGACCTCGTACTTGGTCTGCACTGAGTAGTTCTTGCTGAAGTACCCCTTGGCCTGGACGTTGGCCTCGACCGGCACGCCGCCCGGCTCGCCGCTCAGCGCCTTCTGCATGGCGCCCTCGGCGCAGACGCCCAGGCCGTACTTGGTCTCCATCGTGATGTTGCCGTACTTGTCCCAGCCGTAGTTGTCGAAGGGGATGGACCAGTCCCAGCGGAAGGCGCCGTCGCCCGTCAACGCGGTCTGCGCCTTGATGAAGACCGTGGCCTGGCCGTCCGGCAGGAAGCTGCCGCTGATGCCGTCGTTGATGCGTTCCAGCACCCACTCCTTCAGGTTGGGCGAGGTGCGCGCCTTGATTACGCCGACGTAGAAGTCCGAGCCGCGATCGATGCTCGACTCGAACCAGAAGAACTCGGCGATCACGTCGACGAAGTTGCCGACGTCGTCCTGCACGCCGGCGTAGAGCGTGTTGCCAGAGAAATAAGCGTAGCGGCCATCGGCCTGGTAGGACTCGTCGCCCACGCTGCCCGCGACCACGCTGTCGAAGGTGATCTCCTGCTCGCCGCGCAGCATGATGGCGCCCGTGTAGTTGGTCTGGGCCTCGGAGAGCTCGGTCTTGTTGGTCTTCTGGCCCTGGTCCTCGGGGGCGCTCCCGTCGCCGCCGGCGCCCTTGTTGCAGTCGGGTTTCTTGGGAGCGCCGCTCGTGCTGCTGCTCGCGCTCGAACCGGTGCCACCGCCCTCGTCTCCGTCGCCCGCCACGGCCGGGCTGGCCAGGCACAGCGCCCCGAGCGACACGCCCGCCGCGAGGGCCGGCCAAAGCAGCCTGCTGCTTGAAGTTACGCTCATCGTCACCACTCCTTGTGGGCTACTATACCACACCATGGATTGGAAAGTGCTAGGCACGACATTCGGCATCGTCTTCCTCGCCGAGCTCGGCGACAAGACGCAGCTTGCGGCCCTGGCGCTCGCGGGGCGGACCGGCAAGCCTTGGGCCGTGTTTCTGGGCGCGTCCGCGGCGCTCGTGCTCGTGACGCTCATCGGCGTCGCCGCGGGCGCCCTGCTCGGCAAGTACCTGCCGGAGAAGGCCGTGCGCCTGGGCGCGGCCCTGCTCTTCGTCGCCGTGGGCGCGTACCTGCTCTGGGGCGTCCTTTTCGCCGGCCGGGCCCCGGGGCCGGGTTGAAACATGGTTGCGGGCAGCAGTGCTAGGCTCCCGTGCGCGGCCCCCGGCTCCCCCCGCCGCTGCGATCTGCGCCGCTGGTTTCGCATTGCCTGCCGCACCGCGCACCTGGCGACCATGGGCGTGCTCGTGGGCGGCCACGTCTTCGCCGTGGCGCCCGACTCCCTGCGGCCGTGGCTGTACGCCACGATCGCCAGCGGCGCCGCCCTGATGGCGCCGGACCTCTTGGAGGACTGGCGCTACCTGCGCGAGCTGCGCGGCGCCTCGCTGCTCGTGAAGATGGCGATGGTGGCCGCGGTGGCGGTTTTCTGGGAGCAGCGCCTCCTGCTGCTCTTCGCGGTCGTAGTGCTGAGCTCGGTCGTGAGCCACATGCCCGGCCGCTACCGCTACTGGGTGCTGGGGCAGGGGCCGCCGGAAGAGCCGGAGTGAAGCACTGGCGCCCGGAGGGCGGATGGAATATGGCTTCGCTCGCCATGCTTGCCGAGACCCGCGAGAAGCTGAGCGACCTCCAACGGCGCTTTTCGGCGCTAAGGAGGCATCTTTGACGTCCCCAGACTCGAGCGCACCCTGGAGGAGCTGACCCAGCAGACCCTTGCCCCGGGCTTCTGGGACGACAACGCGCGCGCGCAGGCCGTCTTGCGCCGGCGGGCGGCGGCCGAGACCAAGCTGGGGCTGTGCGAGACGCTGGAGCGCGAGCTCGCCGAGGCCCGCGACTACCTGGAGCTCGCCGCCGAGGAGGGCGACGAGGCGGCTCTGGCCGACGCAGCCCGGCAGGTGGAGGCGCTCGGCGGGAAGGTGCGCGCGCTGGAGCTACAGCGGATGCTCTCCGGACCGGCGGACCGCTCCAGCGCCATCGTCGCCATCAACCCCGGCGCCGGCGGCACCGACGCCCGGGACTGGGCGGCGATGCTCATGCGCATGTACCTGCGCTGGTGCGAGCGCCGGGGCTACCGCACCGAGATCGTGGACTACCAGGAGGCCGACGACGCCGGCATCGACGCCGTGACCTTCACGGTCGCGGGCGAGTCGGCCTACGGCTACCTGCGCTCCGAGTGCGGCGTGCACCGGCTGGTGCGGATGAGCCCCTTCAACGCCGACCACACGCGCCAGACCTCCTTTGCCGCCGTGGACGTGACGCCGGACATCGCGGACGAGATCAACATCGAGGTCAGCGACAAGGACGTGGAGATCACGACCATGCGCGCCGGCGGCAAGGGCGGCCAGAACGTCAACAAGGTCGAGACCGCCGTGCGCCTGCGCCACCTCCCGACCGGCCTGCACATCGTCTGCCGTGCCGAGCGCAGCCAGCACCAGAACCGCGCCATGGCCATGAAGATGTTGAAGGCCAAGCTCTACCGCATGGAGCTCGACCGGCGCGCCCAGCAGGCGGCGGCGTACGCCGCGACCAAGGCGGCCATCGACTTCGGCAGCCAGATCCGCTCCTACGTGCTGGCTCCCTACCGCCTGGTGAAGGACCTGCGCACCGAGGTCGAGAGCACGAACCCGGACGCGGTGCTCGACGGCGACCTCGACCAGTTCATCGAGGCATTCTTGCTGCAGTCCGCGCCCGGCGGGCCCGAGGGCGTGCCGGAAGCGGGCGAGGACAGGCGGTGAGCAAGGAGGCGCAAGGCAAGACGGAGCAGGCCCTCGGCGAGGCGCGCCGGGCGAAGGCCGCTCGCCTGCGGGAGCGGGGCGAGAACCCCTTTGCCAATGACGTGACCTCGGGGGAACCGCTGTCGGACCTGGGCGCGGTGCGCGCCGGCTGCGCGGGCGCGCGCGGCCCGGACGGCCGCTACGACCCCGGCCGCATCGAGCCCCGCACGTATCGCGTGGCCGGCCGTATCCTCTTCCTGCGCGCCATGGGCGGCGTGAGCTTCGTCCGGCTGCGCGACCGCACCGGCGAGCTGCAACTGCACTTGAGCGAGGCCGCCCTGGGCGCGGCCTACGCGGGTCTGGACGAGCTCGATCTGGGCGACTTCGTCGAGGCCACCGGCCGGGCCATGGCCACACGGCGCGGCGAGCTGAGCATCGACGTGGAGCGCTTCCGCCTCCTCACCAAGGCATACCGGCCGCTCTGCACGAAGACGAGCTTCAAGGACGTCGAGTCGCGCTACCGCATGCGCTACGTGGATCTCGTCGCCAACCCGGCCGTGAGCGACGTTTTTCGCGCCCGGAGCATGATGCTGTCGGCCATCCGCGGCTTTCTCGACGGGCGCGGCTTCATCGAGGTCGAGACGCCGAGCATGCATTCTCTGGTGGGGGGCGCGGCGGCGCGGCCGTTCCGCACGCACCACAACGCCCTCGATCTCGACCTGTACCTGCGCATCGCCCCCGAGCTGTACCTGAAGCGCTTGGTCGTGGGCGGCTTCGAGCGCGTCTTCGAGATCGCGCGCTGCTACCGCAACGAGGGAGTGAGCACGCGCCACAACCCCGAGTTCACGATGCTCGAGTTCTACCAGGCGTATGCCACGTACGAGACCTTGCTCGGACTGACCGAGGATCTGCTGCGCCACGTGGACGAGCGCCTCGGCGCCGCGCTGCCCGAGCAGCACGCCGCCTGGTCGCAGGCGCGCGGTTTCAGTCTGGAGCGCTTCGTGCGCGTGACCATGCGCGATGCCGTCGCGCAGGCCCTCGCGCGGGCCGACCTGGGCGCGTCCGTGGCGCAGCAGGCGCACCTGCCCGATGCCCCGGTCGGCGAGTGGGCCGAGCGGGCGGGACGAAGGGGCCGGGCGATCGACTGGGCCGGCTACCGGCAGGCGTCGCAGCGATGCGCCACCCAGGGCGAGCGCCTCTTCTGCGCCTACGAGTTTCTGGCCGAGCCCTTCCTCACGGAAGACTACCGGGCCGGCGAGCGCAGCCTGCCCGTGTTCGTGCTGGGCTACCCCGTCGAGGTTTCGCCGCTGGCGCGCAAGAGCGACGCGGATCCCAGCCAGGTCGACCGCTTCGAGCTGTTCTTGGGCGGACAGGAGCTGTGCAACGCCTTCAGCGAGCTCAACGACCCCGACGACCAGGCCGCGCGCTTCGAGGCCCAGGTCGTCTTGAAGAGCCGCGGCTCCGAGGAGGCGATGGACTACGACCACGACTACGTGCGGGCCCTGGAGCACGGCATGCCGCCCACCGCCGGCTTCGGCATGGGCATCGACCGGCTCGCGATGCTGCTCACGGGTGCGCCGAGCATCCGCGAGGTCATCCTCTTTCCGCTGCTGCGGCCCGGCGAGGGAGCGTGATCCCGAGCCCGCGGTGGCTGGCCTTCTATGCCGCCGTCGCGGTGGTCGTGGCGTGGCTCTTTCTGCGGGGCTGGCGGCGGCTACGCCGCAGCCTGGGGCGGGCGCTTTTGTGGTGGAGCACCGGGTGCTGCGGCGTGGCCTTTGCCGTGCTCGCCACGCTGAGCGCACGGATGGTCGAGATCCGCGGCACCTACCTCCTGCGCCAGGAGCTCGTCCGCTTCGCGGTGCTGGGCACCGGCGTAGTCTTCGTCCTGGCGATCCTGGCGGCGTTGTTGCCCGCCGCGCTCGACTCCCTCGAGCGCGGCCGCTTCGCCTCGTTCGTGGGCGCGCGCCACATCCGCGCCACGAAGAGCGGCTTCCTGACGGTGATCAGCGTGCTCTCGATGGCGGGCGTGGCCGTGAGCTCCTGCGCCCTGTGCTCGGTGACATCCATCATGGGCGGCTTCGGCTATGACCTCAAGCGCAAGATCCTGGGCAACACGGCGCACATCGTCATCGACGTGGCCAAGACGGGCGGTTTCGCCGGCTACGAGCCGCTTCTCGCGGATATGCGCAACGAGCTCGTCCCGCGCGGGGCCGCGGCCACGCCCGTCGTGGGCAGCGAGGCCATGGCCTCGTCCTCCACCAACACCGCCGGTGCGCTCGTGCGCGGCATCGATCCGGCCACTATCGGCCAGGTCATCGATCTGGAGAAGAACATCGAGGTCGGCCGCTTCGACTACCTCTTGCGGCCCGAGCGCCTGGTGGAGCTGCCGCCCGACGAGATCATCGGCCGGGGGCCGAGCGGCGAGCCGTACTTCAAGGGCCCTCCTTTCGACTTCCCGGACGATCTCGACGCCGAGCTCACGCTCGCGCTGCGCCCGTCCAAGGTCGTGCACCCGGGCATCGTCCTGGGACGCGAGCTGGCCAAGAGCCTGCACGTCATGGTGGGCGACCAGCTCACGCTGCTCTCGCCCATGGGCGAGCTCGGGCCGACCGGGATCATGCCCCGGGCGCGCAAGTTCCGCGTCGCCGCCGTGTTCTACAGCGGCATGTACGAGTACGACGCGGCGCACGCCTACGTGCTGCTCGACGTGGCGCAGCGCTTCTTCAGCCTGGAGGGGCGCATCACGAACATCGACATCCGCGTGCCCGACGCCGAGAAGGTGGACGGGTTCCGGCCACTATGCGACCAGATCGCCGCCGGCGCGAACCGGCGCGGGCACGAGCCGCCGCTGCGCGTGCGCGACTGGAAGGAGATGAACAAGAACCTGTTCAGCGCGCTCAAGCTGGAGAGAATCGCCACGTTCATCATCCTGAGCATCGCCATCGCCGTGGCGAGCTTCTGCATCATCTGCACGCTGCTCTTGATGGTGACCGAGAAGGCCAAGGAGATCGCCATCCTCAAGGCCCTGGGCGCCAGCGACGGCGCCGTGCAGCGCGTGTTCGTGCTGGAAGGCGTCATCATCGGCACCATCGGCACGGTGTTCGGGGTGTGCAACGCACTGGCCCTGTGCCTGGGCCTGTCGTGGACCGGAGTACGCCTCGACCCCGACGTGTATTATATCGATCGACTGCCGGTGAACGTCGATCCGGCCGACTACGCCATGGTCACGCTGGCCGCGCTGCTCATCTGCACGCTGGCCACGCTCTACCCCGCCCACACCGCCGCCAAGCTCCGCCCGGTCGATGGCCTGCGCTATGAGTGAGCCCCTCATCGTCGTCGAGGATCTGCACAAGAGCTTCGACCACCTCGGCCGCAAGCTGGATGTGCTCCGGGGTCTCGATCTCGCCGTCGGCGAGGGCGAGATCACGGCCATCGTGGGGCCCTCGGGCGCGGGCAAGAGCACGCTGCTACATTGCCTGGGCACGCTCGATCAGCCCACGAGCGGCCGGATCCGCTTCGCGGGGCAGGATCTGGTGGGCCTCGGCAGCAGCCGGCTGGCCGAGATCCGCAACCGGATGATCGGCTTCGTCTTCCAGTTCCATCACCTGCTGCCCGAGTTCGACGCCCTGGAGAACGTGATGATGCCGGGGCTCATCCAGGGCAAGCGGCGCAAGCAGCTCGAGGAGCCCGCGCGCGCGCTGCTCGCCGAGGTCGGCCTGGCCGAGCGGGCCACGCACCGGCCGGGCGAGCTCAGCGGCGGCGAGCAGCAGCGCGTGGACCTGGCGCGCGCCCTCATGCTCTCGCCCAAGCTCGTGCTGGCCGACGAGCCGACCGGCAACCTCGACTCGGCCACGAGCGACGCCATTCACGAGCTGTTCTTCAAGGTGGGCGGAGAGCACGGCACCACCATCCTCGTCGTCACGCACAACGTGAGCTTCGCCCGGCGCATGCCGCGCGTCGTGACCATGCGCGACGGCAAGATCTACGCCGACGAGCACGGCTCCTCGTGGCGGCCCCCCGCCTCGCGTGGTCGCGCCGGGGCGGGCCTGGAGCCGAATGCGCCGCCGAGCGAGCCGGGGACGCCGGCGGCGGCAGGCTGAGCGGTAGAGGCGGCGGGCGCGCCACTTTTCCCGCGCGCCGCGCTACCCCTACGGCGAAGACGATCAGCAACAACATCAAGGTCTGCACGCAGAAGCTCGCCTGGGGCCAGTGGAACAACAACCTCATCACCGGCGGCTGGACGGTCTGCACGCTGTCGCAGTGGGCGCAGTATGCGCCGGGGCAGTCGCCGGCCTCCTTCGGCCTCGACACCTTGTGGATCAACAACAACGCCTGCGGCAACGGGCAGCACCACGAGGTCTACGTGAGCTACCCGATGAACGACAAGAACTGCTACGACGGCCCGAACTGCTGCTGGGGCGACGGCACCGTCTTGCAGTTCTGTGTCTGTTACCCGTAGTTGCCGTTCAGAATGACCCGCGCAGGCCGGCGCTCGCCGGCCCGATCAGCGGCTCCACGCGCAGCGCCGCGCCGGCCCGCCCAACCGGGGCGGGCGCGCCCGGCTTGGCCGGCGGCTCGACCGGCACCTTCTTGCCGAAGATAATCATGAGCGGGATGCCGGCCCCCAACATGGCCAAGCCGCCCAGCGCGGTGGCCGCCCAGAGGCCGGGAGCGGGGCAGACGTTCTCCTCGCACGCGCCCGCGCCGGCGACGCCGACCAGCACAGCGGCACCGCCGGCCGCCGTGAGCGCGATGCCGGTGCCGAACAGGCCGCCGCTGCGGCGCTTGGTCGGGCCCTCGTCCTCGTCCTCGTCCTCGTCTTCGTCCTCGTCTTCATCCTCGCCGTTCCTCTTCGCCAGGAGCGGCACCTGGGCGGTCACCGTTCCCGGGCCCGTCACCACGAGCGTGGTGCTCCAGCCCTCGCGGTCCTCGGCCGAGGCGGTGACGGTGTGCTTGCCCGGATCGACCGGGAGGGGTTGGCTCCACAGGTTCTGGTCCACTGGCCGCCCATTGTGCTCCAGGCGCAGCCCCTTCACGTGTGCGGCCGCGGGCACATCGATGACGAATCGGGAGAGCTTGGGCTCGATCGCATCGGCGCGCGTGCGGGCCGCTCTCTCCCGCTCCGCGTCGCCGGCCCGCTTCGCCATCTCGGCGGCATCGAGGTAGGCGGCCTGCGCCGACGCGTAGCGGCCGAGCTGCTCGTTGCATCGGCCGAGCTGATACGCGGTGCTCACGTCCGGATCGACCTTCTGGCTCCGGGCGAAGCTCTCGCACGCGGCCTCGTGCTGGCCCGCCTCGTACTGCTGCATGCCCCGGTCGAACAGCTCCTGCGCTTGCGGCGAGCCCGCGATCGCGGCGCGGGGAGCGACGCCTGCGGCGACCAGGGCGAGCAGGCCCAAGACGATGCTGCTGCGCTTCATGGCTCCAGACATACCACGATTCTGCCTGCCTACCGCCCCTCCGGCCTGCGCTTGGTGAACAGGTCGTCGCCCCCCGGCGTGGCGGTGGTCGCGGGCGCAGGCGGGGGCGGCGCGACGGTCGGGCGAGGGCGCGGCGCAGGCGCGGCCGGCCGCGAGGTAGGAG
>JACQWT010000158.1 GCA_016209145.1 Deltaproteobacteria bacterium
ATGCGTGATAACCAAGCAGACAGCCGGCGGCCGAGGCGCCGCGCCGGCCGAGCGCGCCCGCAGCGCCGGGCCCGAGCGTACTCCTGTACGTGAGGGCCCGGCGCGAGGACGTAAGCCGGCCAGCGCGGATGGATCGGCCGTCGTCGTTGCCGTCGAGGAGTTCTTGGTTATCACGTATGCCCTTCCCCCTCCGGGCCGCGCTCCGAGCGCCGCGCGAGCAGCCGCTCGATGATTGCCTGCGAGCACTGGGGCAGCTCCGTGAACGCCACGCCCATGCCGGGCGGATCGTCGTGCACGCGCACCACCTTGCCCACGCCCGCCACTGTCTCCACGCCGTCCATGAGGACGGTGAAACGCAGGTTCACCCTGGTGCCCACGGGCAGCGGCCTGCGCGAGCGCACGAACACCCCCGAGCGCGAGATGTTACTCACGTACTCGCTCACGAACGCGTCGAAGGACTCGAACTCCTTGTTGATGGTGACGCGCTCTTGCTGGCGCTTGCTGCTCGCCGGGCCGTCGCCGGGGCCGGACATGCTCAGATCCCTTGCAGGTCGAACTGCTCCAGGTGGTACTCCTTGCGCGCACAAAGCTCAATGCGCCGCTCGAAGCGGCGCTCCGCTTCCTTGAGCGCCTCCTCTTCCTCGTGCTGGAGCAGATCCACAATCGCGGGATGGGCGTTTACGGTGACCTTGTAGCCGCGAAGGTTCATCCGCTCCCGGCGGATCTGCCGCAGGATCTCGTAAGCAATGGTCTGCTTGGCCTGCAGCCACCCCGTGCCGTCGCAGTAGAAGCAAGCCTCGTGCATCAGCCGGCCCAGGCTCTCCCGCGTGCGCTTGCGCGTCATCTCGATGAGCCCGAGCTCGCTGATGCGGTTCACGGTGGTCCTGACCTTGTCGCGGGCGAGGAGCTCGTCGAGCCGCCGGCGCACCTTGGTGCGGTTGCCCGGCTTCTCCATGTCGATGAGGTCGAGGATGATGAGGCCGCCCAGGTTGCGGAAGCGAAGCTGGTAGGCGATCTCCTCGACCGCCTCCAGGTTCGTGCGCACGATCGTCTCCTCCAGGTCCTTCGAGCCCTTGCCCACGAACCGGCCGGTGTTGACGTCGATCGCCGTCAGGGCCTCGGCCTCGTCGATGACCAGGTAGCCGCCCGAGGCGAGCGGCACCTTGCGCGACAGGGCACGTCCGATCTCGTCCTCGAAGCCGTAGGCGTCGAACAGGGGCTCGCTGCCCTCGTACAGCTCGATCGCTTGAGCCCGCTCCGGCATGAACATCTCGATGAAGCGCCGCAGCCGGCCGTACTGCTCGCGGTCGTCGATGACGATCTTGTCCACGTCCTCGGTGAACAGGTCGCGCGCCGCCTTGAGCACCAGATCCAGCTCCTCGTACAGGCAGCACGGCACGCTCGTAGCGGCGTCGCGGCGCTTGGCGATGTCGTCCCAGAGCCGCACGAGGTAGCCCACGTCCGCCTTCAAGTGCTTCTTGGTCAGGCCCTCGGCCACGGTGCGCACGACCAGCCCGCCGCTCGGCGGCTTGACCGTCGCGACGACCTCGCGCAGCCGCACGCGCTCGCGGGCCGAGCCGATGCGCCGGGAAACGCCCACGTGCTCCACCGTGGGCAGGTAGACGACGTAGCGGCCGGGCAGCGAGATGTGGCTCGTGACGCGCGCCCCCTTGGTGCTGATGGGCTCCTTGGAGATCTGCACGACCACCTGCTGGCCCTCGCGTACGACCTCGCGGATGGGTGTGCTCTTCGAGATGCGCGCGCCTTCGATCCGGCCCCTGGGCCCTTTGGCCGGCCCTGCGCCGCGGCCGCGCACGCGATCCCCGCGACGGGGCCGGTCCCCCGGCGCCTCGGCCCGGCGCTGGGCCGGCCCGTGGCCTTGGCGGCCGGCACGCGCCGATCGGGGCACACGGGTGCGCCGGCGCCTTCGCCCGGCGGCGTCCCCTTGCGCCCCGGCGCGATTCTCGCTCGGCCCGGCCTCGCCCCCAGCGGCCCCCGCCTCGGCCTCCTCGTCGGCCGGCGGAGCCGGGGCGTCGGCCGCTCCGGCCTCGGTCTCGGCCTCCCCGGCCGGGGCGCCTTCGTCCGGCTCGGCTTCCTCGTCTGGCGGCTCCGGCTCGTCCGGCGCGGCGCCAGCGTCTCGGTCCTCGGCGTTCTCGTCCTCCTCCACCGTCGCGGCGCCGGGCTCTGCCTGCGCCGGCGCCGTCCAGCCTTCGTCGTCGGCGAGGCCCAGCACCTCGCGCCCGCCCGACAGGTACGCCTCGAAGTCGTCCGGGCGGATGAGGTCCTCGACGTGCAGGAAGGCGGCCCTGCCCTGCCCGATGTCGATGAACGCCGCCTGCATGCCCGGCAGCACGCGGCTGACCTTGCCGAGGTAGACGTTGCCCAGCGTGCTGCGGGAGCCGTGGCGCTCCAGGTGCAGCTCCACGAGGATGCCGTTCTCCACGAGCGCCACCCGCGTCTCGGGCAAGTCAACGTTGATGACGAGAAGGTTCCCGCTCATCGCAAAACTCGGAAGCACGCGCCCCGGGGGGCGCGCGGAAGTCCTGGCCGCGGGCGGGCCCCTCGGGCAGAGGCCCACGGCGGCGATCCCCAGTCGATAGCACGTCGCGCGCCCTCGATGAAGGGCAACATACCCGACCTTGCCGTTTGAGCCGGCGGGGCGTCCGTGCCAACGTCCTCGGACAGATGGATCGCTCCTACCTCGTGCTCGACATCGAGACGGTGACCGACAGCGCCCTGCCGCGCGAGCAGGCCGTGGAGGGCTCCGGGCTGCCCCCGCCCCCCTTCCACGAGATCGTGGTCATCGGCCTGATGTGGCTGGACGCGGACTACCGGATCCAGCGCCTCGGCGTGGTCGGCGACGGCAAAGGCGAGGCGCAGATGCTGCGCGACCTGTGCCGCTTCGTGGGCGAGCGCAAGCCCGAGCTCGTCACCTACAACGGCCGCGGCTTCGATCTGCCGGTCATCGCCATGCGCTGCCTGCGCCACGGCGTGCCGTTCGAGCACTACTACGGCTCGCGCGACGTGCGCTACCGCTACTCCCCCGCCGGCCACCTCGATCTGATGGACTACCTGACCGACTTCGGCGCGAGCAAGGCGAGCAAGCTCGACGTCGTCTGCCGGCTCGTCGGCATGCCCGGCAAGGTGGGCGTCGAGGGCAAGGACGTGGGCCCGATGGTGCACGCCGGCCGCCTCGGCGAGGTCCAGGCATACTGCCTGTGCGACGTCGTACAGACTGCCGGTCTGTTCCTGCGCGTGCAGCTCCTGCGCGGCGAGCTCGGCCGCGAAGGCTACCTCGCGGCCATGCGCGAGCTGATAGCTCGCATCGCCGAGGACGAGCGACTCGCCCCGGTGGCCACGGCTATGGACCGCGCCGCCCTGCTGCTCGAGGCGTAAGCGGGGCGAACGCCCCCACGCGAAAGCCGCCCCACCTCCGTTTGGGGGAGCGGGGCGGCTTCCCGCAGTGTGCTACTCCGGGCAGTCTTGCAGAGACGTGGCGAAATCGATGCAGCTCTGGTCGGCCTTGCAGCTCGCGACGAAGCCCTGGATGCAGGCGCTGTCCTGCTTGGCCGTCGTCTCGTCGAAGCAAGTGGAGCACGGCGTTCCGTCCTTGAGCGAGTTCGGGTCCTTGCACTCGGCCGCGCACTCCTCCTTGCACTCGTTGGCGCACAGGCAGTTGTCGACGATGGCCTGAACGTAGGCGTTCGCCCCGTCCGGGTTCTCCTCGGCAAAGCAGTTGGCGCAGTCCTGGAAGTTGGCCTCGTCCGCACAGCCGCCGCTGCTCGATCCGGTGCTCGATGTGCTCACGCCCGAGCTGCTGCTGCTGCTGCTCGAGCTGCTCATGCCCGTGCTGCTGCTCGAGCTGCCGCTGCTCGTGCTGGTCGAGCTGCCGCTGCTGGAGGCACTCTCGCCGCCGCCACCCTCACCGCCGTTGCTCGACTTCTTCGTGGTGCACGCCACCGCCAGCGCCAGCCCCATTCCCAACCCGATCCATCCCCAAGTTCTCATTTTCGTCGTTCCTCCAGCTTGTTGTCTCGGCCGAGCCGATTAAGCATCCGAGCCCCTCCACCGCACTGGGGGAGATCTTCCGCCGGCGGGTGGGGAGCCCACTCCGCGACCGGAGCCCGAAAGCTCCTGGCAGCCCAAAGCCCGGAAGCCCCTGACATGTACACCCCTTCTGGGGGCTGTGCAAGCGCCGGCGCATCCCTGCGCGGCCGGCGAGCACGAACGCGACGCGGCTACGGCAGCGCGCAGCCGTAGGCCGCGGTAGCCGCTCCCAGGGGGATCATCCAGAGGCCGAGCCAAGCAACGCGGCGGGTGGCGCACAGCCAGCGCACCAGGCCCGTCCCGAGCGCCGCGGCCACGCCGGCGCCGAGCAGGGCAGCCACGGCCGCCGCGGCGCCGAGCGAGGTCGCAATCGACTGGCCTTGTTGCAGCGCCTGGAGCAACCCCCGTGCCGCGCCGAGCGCGAGCGGCGGCCCACTCGCCAAGAGCGCGAGCTCGGCCCCGCGCCAGCCGCCCGCGCCGAGCCAGCACAGCACGACCAAGGCGCCCCCGACGGGCGAGCCCCCGGGCACCACGCCAAGGCCGTGGGCCAGGCCCACCAGGGCCGCTCCCGGGGCGCCAGGGCAGATGCGGCGGGGCGGCGGGGCGAGCGCCGCCAGCCCGAGGGCCACGGCACCGAGCAGCAGGCCGGCACCGACGAGGGCGGGCACGTGGCGCCAGGGAGCCACAAGCGGCCCGAGCAGCACCTGCGCCGCCGCGGAGACGAGCGCGGCCACGGCCACGGCAATGGCGTCGCGGCCGCCGGCGTCGTGCTGCAGCACGGAGGGGCGTGCGATGCCCCGGATCCCCGCGGCGCAGGCGCGGGCGAGCCGGGTGCGCAGCACCACGACAAGGGCGCAGAGCGTGCCGATCTCGCCGAGGGCCGAGAGCAGGGGCCTGCCGGGGGGGCTGCCGAGCCAGATCTCCGCCGCGGCCAGATGGCCCGAGCTCGAGATCGGCACGACCGTGGTCAGCCCCTGGATCGCGCCCCAGAGCGCGCCCTCGACGAGCTTCATGCGTGGCCCAAGGTAGACGAGGCTGCCGTGCTTGGCGAGACGGCTTCCTGCTCGGGGCTTGCGCGGGAGCCGCCTCACCGGCATGATAGCAGGAGTCCAATCGAGCTTACGGCTTTGCGTGCCGCCTGCGGGCACGCTGCTACGCGAAGGAGATCTCTCGATGAAACGACTCACCACCCCCACGGTGCTCTGCGCGCTCTCGGGCGCTGCGTTCCTGCTCGTCGGCTCCCCGGCCCGGGCCGGCATCGAGGCCTGCGGCAACATCGACGTCGACGCCAGCGCCAAGTGCGAGGTGAAGTTGACGGGCGGCTGCACCGTCATGTGCGAGCCGATCAGCTTCACGGCCGCGTGCGACGCCAAATGCAGCGGCCAATGCAACGTCAGCCTCGACGTGGAATGCAAGGGAAGCTGCGAGGCCGAGTGCTCGGGCCAGTGCGAGGCAGATCCCGGCAAGTTCGACTGCGAGGCCAAGTGCGAGGGCCAGTGCGGCGGCGAGTGCAGCGGCAAGTGCTCGTCCAGCGACGACAAGAGCGCCTGCGAGGGCTCGTGCAAGGCGACCTGCTCGGGCGAGTGCGGCGCCTCCTGCGAGGTCGTGCCGCCCCAGGCCAAGTGCGAGGCCAAGTGCGAGGCCCAGTGCGAGGGGTACTGCAAGGCCGAGGCCAAGGTCGACTGCGATATCGACTGCCACGCCGGCTGCGTGGTCGACCTCAAGGGCGGCTGCGAGGCCGCGTGCGAAGAACCGGAGGGCGCGCTGTTCTGCGACGGCCAGTACGTCGACGACGGCGGCAACCTGCAGGAGTGCATCGACTCGCTCAAGGCCCAGCTCAACATCGTGGTGACGGGGCAGGCCAGTGCGGACTGCTCGGGCAGTGAGTGCACTGCCGAGGCCGAAGGCAGCGTGAGCTGCGCCACGGCGCCCCAGACAAGGGGCGGCGTCGCCTGGTTCGCGGCCCTGGTGGCGGCGATCGGCTTGACGGCGCTCGGCCGGCGGCGGCGGGGACGAAGCTAGCCTGGGAGGCTAGCCCTTGGCCCGCAGGACGAGCTTGCGCAGCACGGCGGCGGCCAGCTTGTCGAGCGCACCGTTGAGCTGCCCGCAGCTTGTCAGGGCCACGAAGCCGAGCTGGTGCTCGGGCAGGAACATGACGACCGCGGCGTAGAAGCGCGTGGCGCCCACGTGCGAAACGGCGTGGCCGGCGGCGCGCAGCTCGGAGACCACCCAGCCCAGGCCGGTGCCCTGCCCGCTCGCGCGCGCGAAGCCGCCGAGCAGGTGCGACTCGCGCACCGAGGCGTTGCGCAGCGGCTCCCTATCGGGCCGGGCGTCCGGGGGCCAGGCCGTCAAGTGGAAGGCCGCGTAGCGGATCATGTCGTCCAGGCTGGCGTAGAGGCCGCCCAGGGCCTCGGCCGCGCCCATCCTCCAGTGCGGGCCCGTCACGTACTTCTCGCCCTCGAGGGCGTAGCCCGTGGCGAGCCTTCCCGGCGGGACCTGCTCGGCCTCCCAAGCCGTGCCGCTCATCCCCAGAGGCGCCAGGATCTCTTCGCTCACGTAGCGTCGGTAGGGGACGCCGCTGGCCCGGCCCACCACGAGCCCGAGCAGGCCGAACCCGAGATTCGAGTAGACGTGGTCGGTGCCCGGCACGTGCTCCAGTCGCAGCCCCTTCAGGCCCGCCACGAGATCGGCCTCGCTCACCGGCTCGGGCCGGGACGCGTAGCTGAGCCTTCCGAGCCGCGGCAGGCCGGAGCTGTGCGTGAGCAGATGGCGCGAAGTGACAAGCGGGCTGTCGAGGGTCGGGTAGAGCACTTCGCCCAACTCGGGCAGCCAGGCCACGGCCGGGCTGTCGAGCGCGAGCAGCCCCTCGTCGCGCAGGCGCAGCATCGCCATGGCGGTCACGGTCTTGGTGACCGAACCGATGCGAAAGACCGTGTGCGCCGAAAGCTCTCCGCCCGCAGACAGGTCGCGCACGCCGAAGACGCGCGACCAGAGGAGCTCGCCCCCATCCAGCACCGCCGCCGCGAGCGCCGGCATGCGCTCGGCGCCGAAGCGCTCGTAGACCATGGCCTCGATCTCGGGGCGCGCGTCCAGGATGCGCTGGCGGCGTGCCTGCCGGCCGGGATCGGCCGCGGCAGGGCGCAGGCCGTAACGCTGGGGATACTCCGGCGCCGGGACGCGCTCGGCGCAGCCCGTAAGCAACAGCACCGCGGTGAGCGCCAGAGCGCGCGTCGCCCTCATGGCCGGCACGGGTGTTGACCAGCCAATCGCCCGGCGGCCGAGGCGCCGCGCCGGCCGAGCGCGCCCGCAGCGCCGGGCCCGAGCGTACTCCTGTACGTGAGGACCCGGCGCGAGGACGTAAGTCCGTCCCTTCGGGACGGGGTTGGGGTCCCGACGCGCCCTTCGGGCGCGTCACCCCTGCCCCGGCCTGCGCGGATGGATCGGCCGCCGTCGTTGCCATCGCCAGGTTCTTGGCTAGCGCGCATGCTCATGGCCGGCGTCCGTCCGCGCTCCCACTCATGGGCTGAGCTTGAGCAGGAACATGTCGGGGTCGGAGGCGTTGAGCACGCCGGCGCCGAAGTTGACGTTGCCGGTCATGACACCTGTCGCGAGCACGTTGCCGCTCTGGTCGCCGGCCACAGCCAGCGCCTTCTGGGGCAGCTTGTCGCCATAGCGGCGGCCCCACAACGGCACTCCGGCCGGCGTGAGCTTGGCCACGAAGATGTCGCCGCCGCCGGCACCGACCAGCGTGCTCGGGCCGACCTTGACGACCCCGTTGATGGCTCCGGCCAAGAGCACGTTGCCGGCGCCGTCGAGCCCGACGTCGCTCGCGCTCTGGGCGGCGGGATCGCCGAAGCTGCGGCTCCAGACGGCCGCGCCGTCCTTGTCGAACTCGACCACGAAGGCGTCGTCCCCGCCCGCACTGGTCAGGCTCTGGCCGCCGCCAAAGACCATCGTACCCTGGAACGTGCCGGCCATGAGCAGATTGCCCTTGGGGGTGAAGGCGATGGCCGCGGGGGACTGGTCGAGATCGTCGCCCCAGAAGAGGGTGAGCATGGGCAAGCCGAACCCGTCGAGCCGGAGCAGGAAGACGTCGCTGCCGCCCATGCTGAAGGCCGGTCCCAACCCGAAGTCGGCGCTGCCGCGCAGCTCGCCGACGACGATCGCCTCGGTCAAGCCACTGGGGAGCAACGCGGTGGCCCGCTGCCCGTCGGCGTCACCGAAGCGCCTGGCCCAGAGGGGAAAGCCCCCCGGATCGAGCCGAACGACGAAGATGTCCTCGGCCCCGGCGCTCGTGAGCAGCTCGAGCGGGGCGAAGTCGAGCGTGCCGCGAAATGCGCCGGCCAACAGCACGCTGCCCGTGCCGTCCACGCCCAGTCCGGTGAGCTCGGCGTCGTCCTCGCCGCCGTAGCTCCTGCTCCAGAGGTGCTTGCCCGACTTGTCGAACTTGGCCACGAACAGATCCCGGCCCCCCGTGCTCGTCAGATCGTCGCCGCCCAGGTTGATGGTGCCGTCGAAATCTCCGGCCACGAGCATGCTGCCCGCGGCATCGACGGTCACGCGCCGGGCGTGCTGGGCGCCGGGGCCACCGAAGCTCTTGCTCCAGTCCTCGCTCGCGTCCGCCTTCACCTTGGCGAGGAAGCCGTCGAAGCTGCCGGCGCTCTTGTGTACCTGTCCCCCGAAGTAGATATCGGTTCCCGCAGCCTGGGGCGAGCATGTTCCCTCGCTGCCGGCCTGCGCGCACGATCCGCAGGGCCCTTCGCATGCGCTCGTGCAGCAGACGCCGTCGGCGCAATACCCGCTCTCGCAGGCGGTGGCCTTGGTGCAGCTCCCGCCGGCGGGGATCTTGGCGCAGTGACCCTCGCCGTCGCACACGCCCCCGCCATCTTCCGGACAGGGCGTGCCCTTGGGCGCGGCCTGGACGGCGCAAGCGCCGCCCGTGCAGGTGCGCTTGCCGCAAGTCTCGTCCTTGCCCGGACAGGCCTCCGGGTCGCAGCCCCCGCCCGCGGCCGCCGCGCCGGCGACGGCGCCGGAGCCGCCGCCCGCGCCCCCCGCGCCGCCCGCGGCGGCGGCACCGCTGCTGGTGTTGCCGCCGTCGGGGCCGGTTTCCGCGCCGCAGCCTGCCGCGGCCAGCGCGGCCCAAGCCCAGATGGCGAGGTCAGCTCTCATCACCGTTCAGCCTAGCCGATGCGGCGCTGCCCCCCAAGCAATCTGGGCTACCCGGACAAGCAGCTCGTCTGCACCGAGGCCGGCGTCTGCCAGAGCGGCTGCTACCTCGACGCGCATTGCCCGTAACCGTTCACGCATTCCAACACCCGGCTCGTCAGGCGGTCGCGAGCGCGAGCGCGCCCGGAGGCCCGGGCCGCAGCGTACTCCTGTACGCGAGGACCCGGGCCGAGGACGTAAGCCGCGATCGCGGCCGCCTCGGCGAGCCGTCGTTGCTAGCGCCGCAATGCGTGAACGCATACCATTGCCCGCAGGGCATGCACTGCACGTCTCCGGGCGCAGCGCTGGGAAGCTGCGCGTAGCGCAAGGGGCGCAGGCGGGGCGGGGCTTGGCCTCCGGCGGTCAGCCGCGCCGGTAGATCTCGCGCCGGTGGCCGATGCGGAGCACCACAACGTCGGATCGCTCGAGGTCGAAGATCACGCGCCAGTCCCCGACCCGGACGCGGTACTGGCCGAGATCGGTCGACGACAGCCTCCTGGCGTGGCGCAGCGGATCTTCGGTGAGCTCCAGGAGGGCTCGGTGGATCCTGGTCCGCACCTCGTTGTCGAGCCGGGCGATGTCTCGCTCGGCTCGCCGCGTGATGACCACGTCAAACCGGCTCATCCCCCGAAGACCTCGTGCAACGTCTTCGTTCGCCGGGCCCGCCGGTCGGCTCGGGCCTCGCGGATGCCGGAGAGGTACTCCGGGCTGGTAGCGGCGAGCAAATCCTCGATGAACTCCTCGCGCTCCTTCTTCCTCATGCGCCTGACGGCGGTGATGATTTGATCGGCGCCGAGGTCGATCTCCAGGGTTCTCCCAGCTCCCGCGCGCATCGATGCTCTCTCCTTCTCGGCAGTGATCCTACGCGACCAGGCCGGTCCGAGCGACGCCAATCGTGGGCAGCGCGGGCACCGCCCGGCATGCGGCGAGGTCGGCACCTGGACGCACGCTCTTCGTGCATTCGCTGCCCGACCTCGGCGGACCCGCGCTCCGGAGTGTGCCGCGCCCACACTGTCACCGCAGGTGAGTCCCGGCGCCGTGCTAGAATGAAACTGTTCCGGCCTGTGGCCGGCGCGTCGGCGAGCTGCCGCGGGCGAAAGACGGAAGAGAGCGCGGGTGAGATCGTGACCAAGCACAAGACACGTACCGAGCTTCGGGTAGTCCTGGCACTGCTCGCCGTGCCACTCGCAGCCTGTGCCGTGGCCGCGGCCGGCTGCGCGAAGGGCAGCATCGCCTTCAAGGACAACGACGGCCAGGGCGGGGCCGGCACGCAGAGCGGCGGCGGGGCGGGCGGAGGCCAGGCCGGCGCCGGGGCGGGCGGAGGCCAGGCCGGCGCCGGGGCGGCGACATCGGCCTGCGCCATCGACTGCGCGAGCATCGAGACCGACGCCTGCCACCAGGGCGTGTGCAACGAGGAGAGCGGCCAGTGCGCCGTCGTGGCGGCCCAGGACGGGGCACAGTGCGAGGACGGCCTGTTCTGCACCCTGGGCGACTCCTGCGCCGCCGGCCTGTGCAAGAGCGGGGCGCAGCAGAACGACTGCGGCTTGCAGCCGCCCATCTGCCAGGTGGCCCAGTGCGTGGAGAACAGCAAGACGTGCACCACCACGCCCGCGCCGCAGTTCACGCCCTGCAAGAGCGAGGATCTGTGCCTGGTCGCCACGTACTGCCAGAACGGCCTGTGCACGGGGCAGAAGAAGGACTGCACTTTCGCGCCGGTGCCCGACCAGTGCCACGTCGCGGTGTGCAATCCGCAGAACGGCACCTGCGAGCCGGTGCCGGGCAACGAGGGCAAGGACTGCACGGACAAGAACGACCTGTGCAGCGTGGGCAACAAGTGCGCGGGCGGGGACTGCAAGGGCGGCAAGCCCAAGGACTGCTCGCAGCTCACCAAGGGTTGCTTCAACGGGGTGTGCGACAAGCAGAACGGCAACTGCAAGCAGGAGCCGGTGCCGCCCGGCGGCAAGTGCAACGAGGCCGCAGACGACTGCAACCACGGCCAGTGCGACGACAACGGCAAATGCCTTCCCGTGCCGGCCCGGCGTCGAGATCGTGCAGTGCACCGACAACGACAACTGCTGCCCGCAGGGGTGCAGCATCGATCAGGACAGCGACTGCGCCCTCATCTACTCGGAGCTAGTCCCCAAGGGGTCGCTGGCGCAGAACTCGCCGCAGTGCACGGCCTGGAACGCCTTCCGCGCCACGATCAAGGGGCCCTACAGCAAGGTCACCATCAGCGGCAGCCTCAACCCGGTGGGCGTGAGCTGCACCGGCCCCAAGGCGGACCAGATCTGCCAGGCGTTGAAGACCGGCAACCTCAACTTCTCCATCGACTGCGACGGCCGCAACTGGCGCACCGGCAACTGCTCGGTCCAGGGCGTCCAGATCGAGCTCAGCGCCGCGAACTCCATCTGCGCCTGCCCCGGCAACGAGTTCATCGCGCGGCCGTGCATCGGCAACGAGAACTGGGGCGGGGCGGGCACGGACACCTGCAACCCGCCGACACAGACTCTGACCGTGACCTGTGGCAAGTAGCCGGGCTCAGATCTCCTTGGGCCGGAGCACCGCCTCCAGCTTCCAGCCGCCGTCGCGGGCCGCGGCCTCGGCCCAGGTGTCGGCGTCGGCCACGAGCAAGGCGGCGTTGGCCGTCGTCATGCGCACCGGCTCGCCCGTGAGCCGGAGCAGCGCCTGCTCCCAGCCCGGGTTGTGCCCGATGGCCATGGCCGTGCCCACGGCGTCGGGCAGCGCGCCCAGGGCCTGGCGCAGCTCGTCCACCCCGCCGAGGTAGAGCGAGGGCACCAGCGTCGCCTCCACCCTGTCGCCGAAGCTCTTGCGCACGCGCTTCCAGGTCTGCCGGGCGCGTCTGGCGTCGCTCGACAGCACGCGCTCCGGCACCCAGCCGCGCCTGGCCAGCTCCTTGCCGACGCGCGGCGCCTCGCGCTTTCCCCGCTCGGACAGGGGGCGGTCGTGGTCTCCTTGCGCGTCTGCATCCCAGTCGCTCTTGGCGTGTCGCATGATGATGAGCCGGCGCTGCATGGCTGCTTACCTCCGGGGCGAGGGATCGATCCTACTACGTCCTAGCGCGTCACGACCACCGCGCTCGTAGGGCCGTTCTCGTTGGCCGCCGCGCCGGTGGCCCCCTGCCAGCCCTCGGGCACGGGCGGGTCGCTCCAGTCGAACAGCCACTTGGCGTCGGCGGGCGACAGATTGACGCAGCCCGCACTGATGGGCTCGCCGAGCTCGTCGTGCCAGTAGGCGCCGTGCAGGGCAAAGGGCGCGGCGAAGTACTGGATGTGGGGCACATCCGCGATCCAAGAGGAGCGCTCCTCGCCCGCTTCGTGCGCCATGGTGGCCGCCCGGTCCTTGAACGTGATGTTGTACGTGCCCAGGGGAGTCGTGGCGGTCTCAATCGGATCGCGGCCGGCGATGGGCACGCCGCCGCGGCCGGGCGAGATCAGCGTGGCGTAGACGGGCCGCAAGTCCTCGTAGGCCACGAGCGTGCCCTGCCCGATGCTCACGAGCATCCACTTGCGCCCCGGGCCGACGAGGAACGGCCTCTGCGCGCGGGCCTGCACCACGGTGGCATCGGCCGCGGCGGCGTAGAGCGTCGTGCCGCCGCCCGGCGGGCCCGGCGGTGGTGCCGTCTCCAGGTAGGCGCGGCCGTCCTGCTCGATGCGTCCGCCCGCAAGCTGGACGAAGGAGCGTGCCGGCCAGCTCGCGCCGGTCGGCTCGATGCGGCCCGAGGGGACGCGGCGGTACTGGGGCCGCGGCTCGCGGCGAAACCAGGCGATGGGAAGCGGCACGTCGTCGCCGAGCTCGACCCCGCGGAAGCCGTTCGCGCGGAACGGCCGCACGCGGTCGGCCGGCAGCAGCGTGAGATCGGGTGAGAGCAGGAAGGTACGGCCGCCGAAGTCGAAGGCGCGGGTGAAGGCCAGCATCGTGCCTGCCGGGGCGCTGCGCCGCACAAGATCGAGCGACGGGCCTCGCACGGGCCCTTGCTGCGCCAGCGAGGGCGGGACGGGATCGCGTGCCGCGATGGGCTCGACCACCGCCAGATCCTCGTGGCCGCGCTGAAACAGCGGCAGGCGCCGGAAGGTGCCGGCCCGGCCGTGGCCTCGCTCCATGCGCCGCTGCTCGGACGGCGTCGGCAGCCGCGCGTACATCGGCGCCCCGTTCGACAGGGCGTAGCGGTAGGGGAGCGGCCCACCTGCCGCAGCCACGTCCGCCAGAGCGCGCCGCGCGGGATGGTCCGGATCGACGGTCACGGTGCCGTTGGCGCAGGCGTAGCCGCGAGGCTCCACGGCGTAGAAGCCGCGCGGGCACAGCGCGCCCGGGACGAGCCCAGGCGAACGCAGAGCCACGCTGCTGCCCTCGCGCAGGTAGCCCAGGAACCGGCCGCCGGCGCTCGGGGTCGGCCAGATCCAGGTGCGGTAGCCGATGCTGTAGAGCCTCCCCGTGCCAGTCGGCTCGGCTGCGACAGTGATCGGCGGCGCCGCGCCGAGCGCCGCGGCCGTTGCCGTGGCCACCAGCACCGTGGCTGTCGTCCGCCGTGCCCGCATAGACATGAAGGTAGTGATCCGGCCGCCGATGGCGCAAGCTTTGTGGGCGAGCTCCCATGATCCGTCCCGTCCTCGAGAGCTGGCGCCGGAGCAGCCCGCTGCTGCGCGCCGAGGTGCTGCTGACGAGCTGGGAGTGCTTTTCGGCCTGGCTTCTCGTGTCGGCGGTCGTGCCGGCGGCCTTCTCGACGCCTGCGCCGCTGGCGCTCTTCGGCGCCGGCATGGCGGCGTCGTGGGCCGCGGCGCGGCGGCTCGGGCGCCGGCGCAGCTCCGGCTACACGCAGGCCGCGGCGCTGCGCCTCTTGGGCTGGCTGCTCCCGGCCGCGCTCGTGCCCGGAACCGACGTGCGGCTGCTGGGCCCCGCCCTCGGCTTCGGGCTGATGGCCGGCGGGGTGCGCCGCGCCCTGTACCGCCGCATGCTGGGCCCGCAGCCGGCCGAGCTGGGCGACCGGCGCCTGGCCGTGGAGCTGCCGACCCGGCTCGCCGAGGTGGCCATGGTGGCCGGCATCCTCGGCGGCCACGTCATGCTGCTCTTCGGCGTGGCCTTTCTGCGTACGGCGACGCCCATCCTCTTTCGCGCCTTCTGGGGGATCATCCCGGCCCTGGCCATCCTCGGCACCGCCGTCTTCACGATCGCCGTCCGGCCCGCCACGACCGCGCTGCGTGCCGCGCTGCGCGCTGGCCCGACCGGCGATCCGGCGCTCCTGCAGGGGGGCCTGCGCACGGCCCGAGCGCTGCCCCGGACCCTGGCGCACATCAACTTTGCCCTGTGGCTGCCGTGTACCAGCATTGGCGTGCTCTACTTCCGTCGCGGGCCGGGGCAATGGTCGGGAGGCGACACGGCCATGCAGTTGGGCTTCGGCGCCCTGTTCGCCTGGGGAGTGTCGTTCTTCCAGCGCGGCTGGCACGAGGACACGCTCTCGGTCGCGGTGGAGCGCCTGCGCGCGTGGACGGGCAGCGAGGCATCCGCGGGCCAAAGCCTGCAGCGAGGCATGCTGCGGGAGTTCGGCGTGCCGCTCTTGTTTGCGCTCGCCCTCTCGCTTTTCGCCTCGCTCGGCCTCTATCGCTCGCTCAGCCCGGGGGCGCCGCTGGGGCAAGATCTTGGGGCGAGCGCCGCGCTCGTGGCCTCCTTCGCCATTCTGGTGCTCGCGGTGGGGGCCATCTTCCTGCGCGCCGCGCGGCAGCTCTCGCGGCCGCTCGAGCGGCTCGGCCGCGCCGCCGACCGCGTGGCGGGCGGCCAACTCGATGCGGCCGTGGGCCCGGTCGAGGGGCCAGCGGAGGTGGCCCTGCTCGGCGAGAGCATCGAGCGGATGCGCCGGGCCCTCGCGCGCACCATCGAGGAGCTGCGGCGCGAGCGCGCCGGGCTCGAGTCGCACGTCGAGAGGAGGACGGCCGAGCTGCGCCGCGCCATCGAGGAGCTCAAGAGCGCGCAGGCGGCGCTGGTGCACAACGAGCGCATGGCCTCGATCGGCGCGCTCGTCGCCGGGGTGGCGCACGAGATCTACAATCCCCTGAACGCCATCGCCGGCAGCGTCGCCCCGCTGGAGCGGGTCGCGCGGGAGCTGGGGCAGATGGTCGATGCCTACCGCGCCGCCGAGCCACTGCTGCCGGCCGCGGCGCTGCGGGCCCTGCGCGCCGAGCGGGAGAAGCTCGATCTCGACGGCGCGCTCGCGGACCTGACGGGCATCGCCAAGGTCGTGCACAGCGCCACGCGCCGCAGCGTCGAGATCGTGGCCGGCTTGAAGAGCTTCTCCCGCGTGTCCGGGGAGAGCGTGCCCACGGACTTGCGTGCCGGGCTGCGCGAGACCCTCGGCCTGCTCGCCCACCGCATGGGGCAGGCCGGTATCCGCGTGGTCGAGCGCCACGGCGATCTGCCCCTTGTCACCTGCCGCGGCGGCGAGGTGAACCAGGTGCTGATGAACCTGCTCACCAACGCCATCCAGGCCGTAGGGGAGGGGGAGCGCGGCCCGGGCACGCGCGAGCGCGCGATCGAGATCGAGTCGAGCGCGGACGGTGGCGCCGTCACCATCGCCGTCTCCGACAGCGGTCCCGGTGTGCCGGAGATCCTGCGGGAGCGGATCTTCGACCCCTTCGTGACCACCCGGCCGCGCGGCGAGGGAACGGGGCTCGGGCTGTCCATCTCTCGCGACATCGTGCGCCGCCACGGCGGTACGCTCAGCGTGCACGCTGCCCGGGGCGAGGCCGTGGCGGGCGGGGCACGCTTCGAGTGCATGCTGCCGATCCACGGCCCGGCGGGCGGCAGCGCTCCGGGCGGGGGCCGGGGCGAACAATAAGACGCCGAACCGGCCCCGCTCGATGCTAGGATGGTACCAACATGGCCTTGCGCGTGGAGAAACTCCCGCCCCGACGCAGCAGCGACCCGCTCATCGGCAAGGTGGTAGCCGGACGCTACCGCCTCGAGTCCCGCCTGGGCGAGGGCGGGATGGGGCTCGTGTACCGGGCCCGCCACGTGCTCATCGATCGAGTCGTGGCGCTTAAGCTCATCCGGCCCGATCTGCGCGCCGAGACGCACCTGCGCGCCTGGATGCTGCGCGAGGCCAAGGCCGCCAACCGCGTCAACCACGCGCACATCATCGACATCCACGACATCGGCGAGACCGAGGAGGGCGAGCTGTACCTGGTCATGGAGTACCTGGTCGGCACCCCGCTGTCGGCCGAGGTCACCAAGGGACCGATGCCCATCGCGCGGGCCGTGGACGTCATGGAGCAGATGTGCGCCGCGCTGGCGCGCGCCCACGACCTCGGCGTCGTGCACCGCGACTTGAAGAGCGACAACATCCTCTTGACCGACCGCGGCGGGCGCAAGGACTTCGTCAAGATCCTCGACTTCGGGCTGGCCGCGCTGCACCGCGACTCGCGGCTGGCGCCCAAGGGCGCCGTCTTCGGCACGCCCGAGTACATGTCGCCGGAGCAGACCCGCGGCGAGGAGCTCACGGCGTCCTCCGACCTGTACACGATTGGCGTGCTCTTCTTCGAGATGCTGACCGGGCAGCTCCCCTTCCGCTCCAACGACCGGGACACGCTGCTCAAGATGCACCAGTCGCAGCCGCCGCCCCGGCCGACCACGCTCAACGCCGAGGCCCATCCCAAGGCCGAGGAGATCGCGCTCAAGCTCCTGGCCAAGGATCCGAAGGACCGCTACCGCGACGCGCACCATCTGCAGGAAGATCTCAAGAAGCTGCAGCGCTCGCTGCCCTCGCCGCAGACCTGGGAGACGCTGCGGCTCGACTCGACCCCGGCGCCGCCTCCCCCTCCGCCCTCCCACACGCCGCACGTGACCGAATGGGCCAGCCGCGCCGCGATCTTCACCCGCATGGTCTCGCGCGCCTACTCCGGCAAGGAGACCCCGAACGACATCCTCGGCGCGCTGTCGCAGGCCTGGGACCTGGCGGCCCGCGCCAACCGGCTGGAGGGCGAGGTGGCGAGTCTGACGCGCAAGAACGACGCCCTGGAGCGCCGCGGGCGGGCGCTGCGCGCCGAGATCGGCCGCAAGGTGGAGGATCTCGCGGCGGAGGAGTCGCGCGTGCTGCGCCAGGGCGCTGCTTTCGCCCAGGAGCAGAGCCGGGCGGGGCGCGAGCTGGGCGAGATCGAGCAGGCGGCGAGCGACGCCCGCCGGGCCGCCGACGAAGCCCGGCGCGCGGTCCGTTTCGACCCCGCGCTATTCGAACGCGCCGGCTTCACGGCGGCGCGCGTGGAGGCCAAGGCCGAGGAGGTCGCGCGCGTTGACGAGAAGCGCCAGCGCTGCGAGCAGACGGCCAAGGGGCTGCGCAAGCAGATCGAGCAACTGCGCGAGCAGCTCGCGCGCTACGCCGAGGCGCTCGAGGAAGATCTGAGTCGCGGCCGCGAGCAGGTAGCCCAGCGCACCCGGGACGGGCTGGCCTTCGAGAAGGCTTTCGCCCGGGTGCAGCAGCAGCTCCTGGAGCGCCTGCGCGACAAGCCGGAGTGCCGGGACCTCGTGCCGGAGCTGCTGAGCGACTGGGCGCCGGCGCAGGAGGGCTCGGAGGCGGCGCCCCAGAGCGGCAAGCGGCGCCCCCCGCCGCCCGCCCCTGCGATCGTCCGTGCCCGCGCGCGCGAGGAGGAGGGGGACTCCGGCTAGCCCGCTCAGGCGCTCGGCAGCTTGGCCGCGAGGAAGCTCCTGAGCTTGATGATGTTCTTCTCGTCGCGCGTGAAGCCGGGCGGCTCGTAGCTGCGCGCCCAGCCCGAGACCTCGTTCAGGAAGTCGCTGCGCACGGCGGCGTCGGTGACGATCTCGTCCACGCTGCGGCCGCGGGCCGCGCCGCCCTTGAGCTTGCGCACGTACGCCTCCAGCCGCGCGTAGTCGCCGCCGAGCAACTCGCGCACCAGCGCAGTCTCCTTGGCGAGGCGGGCGAGCTTCGGCACCTTGGCCTCGGCACCGGGACTCTCGGCCAGGGCCAGCGCGGCGGCCACGCGCAGCACGAAGGCATCGTCGAGGTAGCCCAGATCCTCGATTCCGTCCGGGATGAGATCGAGCGACTTGAACAGGTAGTTCAGACCCCCGGCGGCATAGCGGCGCACGGCCTCGGGCAAGTCCGCGAGGCTCAGCGCCTCGGCCAGATCGGTCGCGTCCGTGGCCAGCGTGCGCAGCCACTGGGGGAAAGTGTCCAGGCACCGGGTCTCGAGCTCGCTCATCGGCAACCTCCGCGGTTTCGCCTTATAGTACCCGCCGGCGCAGGTTGCTAGACGGCGTTGACAGGGGCCGAAAGTAGCAGCAAACTGCCGTCTCTTCGGGACCTCGGTGAGGTAGCCAAGTGGTTAGGCAATGGTTTGCAAAACCATCACACGCGGGTTCGAATCCCGTCCTCACCTCCGCGATCATTGCGGCGTAACCTCCGTGGCCACGCCGAGCACCGCGGCCCCGGCCTGCTTGGCCCCGTCGAGCACCCGGACCACCCGGCCGTAGTTCGCCCCGTCCTCCGGCACCACGAACACCGTCTTGTCGAAGCGCTCGGCCAGGATGTCCCGTAGGCGCGCGACGTAGCTCGCCTCGTCCACGGGACGGTCGTTGATCCTGAGATCGCCGCTGGCCGCGAGCTGGACCACGAGCTGGCTCTGCGGCACCTGGGAAGCGCTCTGCACTTGCTCGGTCGCGGGCACCTTCACGCCGATGTCCTTCTCGAGCAGCGGCGTGACCACCATGAAGATGATGAGCAGCACCAGGACCACGTCCACCAGCGGGGTGACGTTGATCTCGGAGCTCTGTTGCCCCATCGGGCGGATGGCCAGCGTTCTGGTTCTGCGAGAGCGCATGACTCGGCCCGCCTACTTCTTGAGCTCCTGCACCGCGAGCGCGATGCCGCGGGCGCCGGCGCGCCGGGCGAGATCCATGACCTCGCGCACCTGGCCGAAGGTCAGCCGCTCGTCGCCTTTGAGCAGCAGCTTCCGGCCCGGGTTGGCGCGGATTTCCACTTGCAGCCGCTCCCGCAGCGTCCCGGGCGCGTAGCTCGTGCTCTCGATCCAGGTCCGGCCGTCGGCGGTGACGGACAACACCAGCGGGTCGGCCTGCTTGCCCTCCTGGTCGATCCTGGCCGCCGCGGGCA
The DNA here is from genome assembly GCA_016209145.1 of Deltaproteobacteria bacterium. GTDB lineage: Bacteria > Myxococcota_A > Polyangia > Polyangiales > Polyangiaceae > JACQWT01. The sequence goes on from JACQWT010000158.1 coordinate 19,385, forward strand.
GGCGCACCTCCTTGCCGCGCTGCAGCATGGGGGTGACGACCATGAAGATGATGAGCAGCACCAGCACGACGTCGACCAGCGGCGTCACGTTGATGTCCGCGCGCAGTCCCTTGTGCGGGCCGGTGGCGAAGGCCACGGCCTATGCCTCCCCTCGACGCGGGCCTTGCAGATGCCGGGCCACGACGTCCAGTAGCTCGTTGGACGACTCCGAGATGTCCACGGCACGCTGGTCGATCCAGTTCTGCAGGAAGTTGTAGGCCATGACCGCGGGGATGGCGACCAGCAAACCGAAGGCGGTCGTCACCAGCGCCTCGGCGATGCCGGCCGACACCGTGCCGAGCCCACCCGCGCCGGTCTTGGCCATCTGCTGGAAGGCGTTGACGATGCCCATGACCGTCCCGAGCAGCCCGACGAACGGCGCGGTGGCGCCGACCGTGGCGAGCACGGCGTGGCCGCGCCGCAGGACGAGCAGCTCGCGCTGGGCCTGGCGCTCGAGGGCGCGGGCCACCGACTCGTACGCGAGATCCGCGTTGTCCCGGTCGGCGCTGCGATAGGCGCCCAGGCCCGCCATGATCACCCGGCCCAGGTGGCCGATGCGGCGCCCGAGCGCGGCGGCGGCCGCGCCGTCCACGTCGCCGGCGCCGAGCAGCTCGGCCAGGCGCCGGGCAAAGGCATGGGACTGTGCCTGGCTACGGCGCAGCACCATCCGGCAGATCCCGGTGGTCCGCCCGGGGACCAAGGGGTCGGCCGCGCGCTCCTTCGAGTCGCTGGCCGAGACCACGCCGGGCGCCGCGAACGACCGGTACGGCAGCTCGCTCAATGGCACGACCTCGCCGGAGAACAACTACGTGATCGACGGCGTGAGCGTGAACGACCCGGCGTTCGGCGTTCTGGGCACGCCGCTGTCGATCGAGTTCGTCGAGGAAGTCAACGTCATCAGCGGGGGCTACATGCCGGAGTACGGTCGCGCGACCGGCGGCGTGCTCGACGTCGTCACCAAGCAGGGCTCGAACGATTTTCGCGGCTCGGTGTTCACCTACCTGACTCCGGGCGCGCTCGAAGGCCCGCGCGAGAAGGTCCGCACCAACGGCCAGACGATCGGCTACGAGACGAGCTTGATCTCGATCAACGACTTCGGCTTCGACCTGGGCGGGCCCATCCTCAAGGACAAGCTCTGATTCTACTCCGGCTTCGACGTTGCCTTCCAGCGCTACAAGATCCTGCGTAGTCTCAACCGGATCCGGATCGATCCCGGCACGAACGATCAAGCCTTCGACGCAGAGGGCTTCACCCTGGTGGACCCCATCCCCGGCGCCGAGCAGACCTACTACGCCACCTCGCGCGCGCTCCAGTACATCGGCAAGTTGACCTACGGTGTCACCCCGAACCACAGCCTGTCCTTGACGGTCTACGGCACGCCGACGTTCAGCGGCGGTGACGGCGACCTCGGCATCGACGCGCAGCAGGACCTGCCCGAGAACCAGGTGCTCGACATGTTCGGGCAGATGGGCACGATCCGGCACCGCTTCAGCGCCTTCGCGAACGACCTGTCGCTCAAGTACTCCGGGGCCTTCGACAACAAGAACTGGCTCCTCGATGTGGCCTTCGGCTGGCACTACCAAAACGGGGGGACGAGGCCCTCGGACGGCGGCCAGCCCGGCGACAAGACGGGGCTGGCGAGCATTCCCCGCGTCATGTTCCGTCGCGCCATCGACGCGGACGGCAATCCCTACCCTCACCCGATCACCGACTTCGAACGACTGCCGGATCCGACGGTGTGCGATCCGCCCGCCGGCTCGCCGCTCACCACCCTGTGCCCGGTGGACGACTACCAGTGGGGCGGCCCCGACTTCATCGACGACGCGACCCTGAACCGCTACCAGATCCGCGGTGTCGTGACGCGCCTGCTCCAGGGGCTCGGCCATCACGTGATCAAGGGCGGCGTGGACCTCGAGACCATGACCTACGACCACGTCAAGGCCTACTCCGGCGGGCGGCGCTTCCGCGAGGGCCTGGACGGCAGCTACTACAGCGACAACCGCATGTTCGGCTTCCTCAGCGGGCCGGATCAACCGGTCATCACCGATCCGACCGAGGCCCGGGCCACCTCCACTACGCTCGGCGGCTTCGTCCAGGATAGCTGGGCGATCATGGACGTGGTCACGCTCAACGCGGGCCTGCGCTACGACGCGCAGTTGCTGTTCGGCGACGACGGCAAGCTCGGCATGTCGCTGCCCAACGAGTGGTCGCCGCGGGTGGGCGCAATCTTCGATTTCACCCAGAAGGGCCGCAGCAAGATCTTCGCCAACTTCGCCATGTACTACGAGAACGTGCCCCTCGATCTGGTCGATCGCTCGATGCCGGGCGAGCGCCAGATCGCCTCGTTCCACGATGCGGCCACTTGTGACCCGCGCGATCCCGAGCAGGCCCGGGGTGCGTGCCAGGATCCCTCGAACCTGCTGCCGGTCGGCACGGCGGCCGATCCGAACCAGAGCTGGATCGTCACGGGCGGTGACCGCGTCCCGGTCGATCCGGATATCTCACCGCAGAGCTCCAGCGAATTCGTGGCCGGCGCCGAGTACGAGGTCATGCCCAAGGGCACCCTCGGCTTGGCCTACACGCGCCGCTGGATGAACAACGTCATCGAGGACATGAGCCGCGACGAGGGCCAGACCTACTTCATCGGCAACCCGGGCAGCGGCATCGCGTCCGACTTCCCGGAGGCCGAGCGCGCCTACGACGGCATGAGCGTCTACTTCGAGAAGAAGTTCGCGGGCGACGACCTCATCCACTGGCTCGTTTCGGGCAGCTACACCATCAGCTACCTGCGCGGCAACTGGGCCGGCCTCTTCCGGCCCGAGACCGGACAGCTCGACCCCAACATCAACAGCGATTTCGATCTAATCTCGGCGCTCCCGAATCGCAGCGGGCCGCTGCCGGGCGACAGCCGCTACACCATCAAGCTCTTCGGTGCCACGCAGTTCACGCCCGAGAGGTTCCTGATCGATCTCGGCGTCGGCTGGCGGAGCTGGTCGGGCGGGCCGACCAACTACTACGGCGGGCACGAGCTCTACGGCGACGGCGAGGTGTTCATCTTGCCCCGCGGCATGGGCGAACGGCTGCCGTGGGTGCATCGCTTGGACACGCACCTCGGCTTCGGGAGGAAGCTCGGCAAGCAGAACAGCATGATCCTCACGATGGACGTGTTCAACCTCATCAACTTCCAAGAGGAGACGAGCGTCGACGAGAACTACACCTACGCCAGCGTGCTGCCGATCGTGGGCGGCACGCCCGGCGACCTGGGGCGGGTCGTGCACGCGGACGGCTCGGCGCTCAGCCCCAGCGAAGTGAACCCGAACTTCGGCCGCGCCACGTCCTACCAGGCGCCGCGCAGCTTCCGCTTCGGCCTGAAGGCCACCTTCTGAGGAGACCCGCCATGAAGCATCGCACGCTAGGTTGGGCAATCGGGCTACTCGCCGCGGCCGCTCCGCTCGGCTTCGTGCTCTGGTGGCTGCCGACCGGATGCGCGCAAGCGCCGATCGACTGCCGTTCGGCGCGCGGCGACTTCGCGGCGCGCTACACCTGGGTCAGCGGCGATCCGCACTGCGGCGGGCTGACGACGGGCTTCGTCGGGTTGCAGAGCTTCTACGGCGCGGACGGCACGAGCCAGGACTACAGCCGCTCCTCGCTCGCCATCCAGCCCGACGTGCTCGGGTACCTCTTGTGGACGAGCCAGGGCTTCGGCGTGGTGGACGAGGCGAACAAGCCCTACGGCCTGGGCAACTTCGCCAGCACCGAGCCCTCGGACAACGTCTGCAGCGTGCCGGCTCTCTCGCTGGCCGAGCAGAACATCATCGAGATCCCGGCCGAGGGGACCGGCGGCGGCGGCGGCGCGGGCGGCGGTGCCCAGGGCGGTGGCGGCGGTGCACCGGTCGGGGCTGGGGGAGTCGGCGGCGGCGCGGGCGGCGCTGGCGAGTGCCCCGGGCCCGGCCCGTTCCCGGGGCAGCCCGCCATGGACATCAAGTTCCAGTGGAGCAACGTCCGGCTGCTGGTCACGACCGCGGCTCCCGGAACGCGGTTCCTCGCCGACCTCGCCTACCCCGAGACCATCGGCGCCGTGAGCTGTTCGGCCAACTACCGGGTTGTCGGCATCTGGCCGCCGGTGGATTGCGGGATCTACGAGTTCGACGAGTGCGGCAACGTGGCGAGCGCCACGCCCGACGAGACGGTCTGTCACCTCGATCCGAGCACTGCCCCTCCCGGCAGCGTGGTCATCAACCCCGATTTCGCCACGAGCTGCGACCCGAGCCTGCTCTACTGCGTACCGACGACGCCCGTGGCCGACTTGCACTAGGGGTAGCCGTTCACGGCATTCCGGTGCCAGCAACGACGGCTCGCCGAGTCGGCCGCGATCGCGGCTTACGTCCTCGGCCCGACTCCTCGCGTACAGGAGTACGCTCCGGGCCGGGCCTCCGGGCGCGCTCGCGCTCGCGACCGCCTGACGAGCCGGGTGGGGGGAAGGCGCGAGCGGGTACCAGTAGGGGGCAAGAGCCGGGAATTTTGCCGGTGGCGCGGCGTGGTGCATGTTCGCGGTAGATGCCGCGACCGCGCCAGGCCTGCGCCACCGCCGCCATGCTCCTGCTGCTCGGCGCCGCGGTGCGCTGCGCGGACGTGTGGCCGGCGAGCGTGCCCGCAGGGGCGGCGGGCCCGGCCACGGCCGCGGCGGAGCCCACCCGTGGCGCCGTGCGGGCCTTGCCGGTGCAGCCGGCGCCGGTCGCGTCCGCTTGCACGGGCGGCCCCGGCGCCCCGCCCGCCGATCCCGCGCCGGCCGATGAAGATCTCCAGGTCGCCCCGGACTCGCTACGGGCTCTCTTGGCGCGCCATCGCAACCGGCGTCCGGACTTGGCCGAGCTCGTCGAGATCGGCACGACGCGGCAGGGCAGGCCCCTGTTGGCCCTGGCGCTCGGCCGCGGGTGCCGGCGCGACCGGGCCGGCGCCGCCATCCTGCTCGACGGCTCGCACCACGGCGACGAGCCGCTTGCCACGGCCATCGTGCTCGACGCCGCCCGCTACCTGCTGGAGCGGCAGGGGCGCGATGCCCGGGTCGATCGCTGGCTGCAGGAGCTGACCTTCTGGCTGGTGCCGCTCGTCAATCCCGATGGCTGGCAGGCGCGCCTGCGCTTCGGCCGCGGGGGCCGCAAGAACGGTCGCGACCACGACGGCGACGGCCGGCTGTGGCTCTCCGAGGGGGTAGATCTGAACCGCAACTACCCCTTCCGCTGGGGCGCGCTCGGGCAGGCCGGATCGAGCTCGCGGCCGGCTCACCGCTCCTACCGCGGCCCGGCGCCGGCCTCCGAGCCGGAGACGCGGGCGCTGATGCGCCTGGCCGAAGCCGAGCACTTCGTGGGCGCCATCACCTACCACGTCGGCGCAGTGGCCCTGCTCGTGCCCTACACGATCGACTTTGCCAGGAGCCCCGAGCCGAACGAGGCATGGAGCGTGGCCTCCTGGATTGCGGCGCGCATGCCCCGGCACCCCGACGCGGCGCCGGGGATCGGCTTCCCGGTCAGGCGCAAGCTGTACGCGGTCGACGGCACGAGCCAGGACTGGCTGCGGTTCGCCCATGGTACGGCCGCCTTCCTCATCGAGGCGGGCCTGCGTCCGGCCGGCAACCCGGCGGCCCGCGCGCGCCGCATCGTGCGCTCCGTGCGCCCGTCGTGGATGCTGTTGGCCGAGCGCTTCCTCTCCGGCCCGTCGATCGATGGCTATGTGAGCGACGCCGCCGGCCGCCCCGTGTCGGCCGAGGTCGAGATCCTGGAGACAGAGCTTCGCGAGGGCGAGCTCTGGCGCTCCCGCTGCCGCGACGGCTACTACGCGCGCTACCTGCCCGGGCCGGGCCGCTACACGCTGCGCGTGAGCGCGCCGGGGCTCGCGCCCGTCGAGCGGCCGGTCGCCGTCGGCACCGAGCGGGCTCGCCTCGACATCGCCCTCGGCGTCGTCGTCGCGCCTGCCCTCGCCTGCCTGGACGGCGTCGAGCCGAGTGCCGGCTGAGTGGCCAGCGACAACCCGGATTAAAGTACCCGCCGGCCAGATAGGCGTGCCAGAATCGGCGCGGAGATCGACCGATGAGAGTGCACATCCGAGCTCTGGCGCTCGCTTGCGCGGCACTTCTGGCGCCGGCCCCGGCCGCGGCAGCCGGAGCGGCCGCCCCCGAGCCGAGGGGCGACGAGGCTGCGGGCAACGCCGGGAGCCCCGAGGACGAGGACGAAGCGGCTGAGGCGAGCACCGGCGCGCCGGGGCAGGAGCGCGCCGAGGACGACGAAGCCGGCGAGGAGCCGGCAAGCTGGGACGTCCCGTGGCTGGGCGGCATTCGCTTCGTGCCACAGGCGCAGTACCGGATCCGCTACCGGCACGAGGAGGGGCACGACTTCACCGAGGGACGGGTGAGCGACACCCTGCGCCACCGGGCGCGGGTGGGCCTTTCGGCGATGTGGGCGGACCGCGTCGGCGCTCTCTTCCAGATCCAGGACGTGCGCACCTTCGGCGAGGAGTCGAGCCCGCTGGGCGACTACAGCGCCGGCGGCCTCGACGTGCACCAGGCCTACGCCTCCCTCCTGCCTCTCGCCGAGGTCGAGCTGCGCCTGGGCCGCCAAGAGATCGCCTTCGAGAACGAGCGCCTGCTCGGCGCGGCCGACTGGAACGAGCCGGGCCGGAGCTTCGACGCCCTGCGGGCCCGCTACGAGGCGCGCGGCCTGTGGGTGGACGCCTTCTACGCCAAGCTGCGCGAGGGCGCGGCCGGGCTCGGGCTGGCGCCCGGCTCCTCCGTCGCCGGGGACCAGCACTTGATGGGCGCGCTCGTGCACTACGAGATCATGGCCGAGCTCAGCTCGGGCATCATGGCCCTGGGCGAGCGCGACCAGGTCACGGGCAAGCGGCTCTACTCGGTCGGTGCCGTTCTCGCCGGCGACGTCGGGAAGAAGCTGTTCCACTACTCGGCCGAGGGCTACTACCAGTTCGGCAAGGCATATGGCGACATCAGCCACTCCGCGTTTCTCGCCGCCGCCACGGCGCGCGTCACGCTTCCGCTTGCCGCCGATCCCTATCTCGAGGCCCACGCCGATATGTTGTCGGGCGACGCCGATCCCGGCGACCGGCTCGACCGGACCTTCGAGGTGAGCCTGGCCACGAACCACAAGTTCTTCGGCGAGATGGACTTCTTCACGGACATGGAGCGGGACACGGGCGAGCGCGGGCTGCGGGACGTGGGCGGCGCGCTCGGCGCTTCTCCGGTCGATGGCCTGGACCTGCGCGCGGCCTACCACTTCTTCCAGGCCATGGCTTCTCGGCCGGATGAGCTCACGGACTTCGGCCACGAGCTCGACATCAAGGCCGCGTACCGCTTCTGGGAGCACGCCTCCGTCGCTGCCCTCTACGGCGTCTTCTTCCCGGGCGACATCAAGAAGGCCGGCGTGCCCGACGTCCGGCCCGAGCACTTCGTCTACGCTACCCTCGACGTCGTGTTCTAGGCCCCGGAGGGTGCGCGCCTTGCGCCAGGAGTCAGCATGAAACCGACCGTTGCCGCGGCCCTCGCCCTGCTTGCGCTCTGCGCCGGGTGCGCGAAGGAGGACGGGGACCGGGGCGGAGCCGCGGCCGGCCCCACGGCGAGCGCTCTCGTGTCGGCGCCGGCGCCGGCCGGCGCACAGGACGAGGCGCTCCGCAGCGTGGCCAAGGACGCCCTCGCGGCGCTCAAGTGCAAGGACGTCGAGGCCATCGCCCGGCTCGTGCCGGCCGACAAGCAGCAGGAGGCGCGGCAGGCTTTTGCCTCCGGCGGCGCCGCGGCGCGGAGCTTCTACGACGAGACGGGCTGGCGGTGGAAGTCGCTTGCGGCCTGGGACGGGAAGGTCGGCGAAGCACGCGTGGCTCGGGGCGGCGAGCGGGCCAAGGCGCGCGTCAAGTACGGCGCGATCGACGGCCGGGAGGCGGCAGTGGTCCAGCTCGCCGAGCAGGGGGGGCGCTGGTACTTCGACGATCTCAAGAGCCCGTCGCTGGAGAGCTACGCCACCTGGGGCGAGCTCGTGAGGTAGGCTCCGGCCATGCGGTGGTGGCGAACCGCGGCGCGCACCGTGGCCCCGGCGGGCGCGGGCCTGGCGTTGCTTCTCTCCGGCGGCGTAGCCCGCGGCGCCGGTGTCCCGACCATCTACGACAACTACCAGAACTTTCCCATCGGCAGCCGGGCGGCGGGCATGGGCGGGGCGTACACCGCCCTTTCGTGCGACGAGGCGGCGCTGCAGTACAACCCGGCGGCGCTCGCTTGCGCCGAGCAGTCGCGGCTCGAGCTCGCCGCCAACGCCTACATCATCCAGGCGCTGTACATCCCGGACGCGCTTGGTCCGGGCGAGGATGCCGACGCGCTCACCTACCATTCGGTGCCGTCCATCGTGGGCGGGGTTCGGCTGTTCCTGGACGGCGATCCCCAGACCCACGACGGCCGGCTGGCGTTTGGCCTATCGGTGGCTGTGCCGCACTCGCTGGCCTTGAAGGGCGACCCCGCCAACCCCGACAAGCCCAACTACTTCTCCTTCTCGGTGCGCGATGACATCACGACCGCGGACGTCGGCCTGGGCTACAAGATTGGCCGCTACGTCGCCCTCGGCCTGTCGCTTGGCGCGGTGGTGCGCACGGCCGAGGGGCGCACGAGCTTCTTGCTCGCCACGGACCAGGCGATCTCGTGGCCTGACCTGCACTGCGGCAACGGGCAGGACGGGGCGCCGTGCTGGCCCTACCTCAGCGCCTTGAACGAGTGGGAGGAGCTCGCCGTGGGCGCGCGGGCGAAGCTCGGGCTGCGGGTGACGCCTACGCCCGAGCTGTCCTTCGGGCTGGCGGTCACGAGCCCCACCCTGGACGTCTACGGGACGGCGGAGGCCGCCTCGAACACCAGCATCGCCACCGTCTGGGCCTACCCGGAGGGCTCGCAGCAGTTCTGGCCCGTCTTCTTCTCGGTTCCGCGCCGGCTCTCCGGCGCGAGCAACGTGGGCTTCCCGCTGCGCGTGGCCCTGGGCGGCGCGTACTCGACTGCGTCCTTCACGGTCTCGCTCGATCTGTCGGCGAACTACTACGTGCAGCCGGTCTACGTCGCGTACGACCTGGAGGAGCAGCAGATCCAGGGTATCCCACCCCTGACCAAGCAGGATCTTCGCGCCTCCGAGCTCGTGCTGACCCGTGACTTCCAGCCCAACGCCAATCTCGGCGTGGAGTTCGCGGTGGCCGAGATGGTCGCCATCGACGTGGGCGCGTTCACGGACATCTCGGCAGTCTCCGAGCTCGACGTACAGGAGCAGGACCAGGACCGGATCCACATGTTCGGCGGCAGCGTGGCCTTGGGCCTGCTGGGCAAGCAGACGCGCGGCTGGTTCGGCGCCAGCTTCGAGATCGGCATGGCGGACGTCAAGGTCGCCACCGGCGACTACAACTTCGAGACGTTCCTGGAGCAGGGTCTCGGGATCCCGTTCGATGGCTGGGCGACGGCCACGCGCTGGACGCTGGCCGGCGTCATCGGATCGAACTACTCGTTCCTGCCGGAGCCCAAGGCCGAGCCGCCGGCCGACAAGCCGCCGGCCAAGCCCGCGCCGGCCGGAGCGCAGAAGTAAGGGGAGGAGCCATGGCTGAGATCGCGACCCTCGTGGCGAGCTACCCGCTGGTCGTGCTGAGCGTGCCGTTCGCGCTGGTGCTGCTCTACTGGCTGTTCGTGGTGCTGGGCGCGCTCGACATCGATCTGTTCCACAGCGCGGACGCGGCAGCCGCAGGGGCCAAGGGAGCGCTCGAAGGCGCCGCCAAGGGAGTGCTCGAGGGCGCGGGCAAGGGCGTTTTCGAGGGCGCGGCCAAAGGCGTGCTCGAGGGCGCGGGCAAGGGCGTGTTCGAAGGCGCCGCCAAAGGCGTGATGGAGGGCGCGGGCAAGGCGGTGCTCGAAGGGGCGGGCAAGGGCGTGCTCGAGGGTGCCGCCAAGGGCGCCCTGGCAACCAGCGGAGAGGCGGCCGTCGCGGCCGGAGCGAGCGGGTCAGGGGAGGCGGCGATCGGGGCTCTGGCCGCGCTCCGGGCGGTGCCGGCCACGGTTTCGCTCAGCGTGTGGGTCGCACTGTCCTGGCTGGTGTGCGCCGTCGGGGCGCGGCTGCTCGCACCGCTGGCGCGCGGCGGCCCGGCGTGGTGGCTGCTCGGTGCCGGGATCCTCGTAGGCTCGCTCCTTGTGGCGGCGGCGCCCACGACCTGGGTGATCCGGCCCCTGGCCCGGCTCTTCCTCACGCGGCAGGGCAAGCGGCACCGCGATCTGGTCGGCCAAACGTGCGTGGTGAGCACCGGCTCGGTCAGCGACCGCTTCGGCCAGGCGACGCTGGAGGACGGCAGCCTGAGCCTGCTCTTGCAGGTGCGCCACGAGGCCCACAGCCCGCTGCGCAAGGGCGATCGCGCGCTCATCGTGACTTGGGATCCCGAGCGCCAGGCGTTCACGGTCGAGCCGCTCGAAGCGCTGCTCGGGCGCGCGGCCGAAGCCAGCGAGGCAGAGGACGAGGAGGATGAGGCCGGGGACGGGGAGAAGCGGGTGCGGAGGTAGATCACCGCGCGCGATCCTGAAACGATCGATCCAACATATGGAAAACGGCCCCTTGACGGGCGGCAGTCAGCCAGGTTGAGCGGCCCATTTCGGGGCGCCGCGAGCCGTGCGGTCAGGCGCCACGGCCGGCAGGCAAGAACCATGTCGTGGTTCCGTTGCGGGCCCGCGATGGCGGCGCGACAAGTCGCCAGCGGTGGTGTACATTGCCGGCTCGATGGGGTGGGTAGATGAACAAGCAACGGCGGCCATCCGCCCTAGGACGTCACCAAGGAGAGAGAGTGATGAACCGTTCCACAAGGCTGACCACGATCCTCGGAGTGATCGCAGGGGGCCTCTGCGTGCACTTCGCGTTGGTGGCATGCGAGGCGGCCCTCAAGAGCCGCGGCGGCGGCAGCACACTACCTGACGCAAGTGCGGCAGAGCCTCCGTGTGCACAGTGGGAGGTTCGGATGGATCTGATGTCATCAGTAGTGGCGGGTTCATCCATCTTGGTTCCCACCGGCTGGGAGCCCTTCGGTGCCAGTGGGCTCACGGAGGGCGGCTATACCGAGCTTCCCGTCTTCTCCAGACGTTGTGTCCCCGCGGGGCCCGACGGTGGCTAGGTGTGTTGATCCCGGACGTCTTGTCGCCCAGTTCCGCAGGCGCTCGGTCGGTGGCGGGCACGGGAAACGCTCGGCGAAGTTCAGTGTAGCGCCGGTCGCGGCGGTCGCACAGTGGGCTGTTGCTCGTGCTCCAGGTCGAGGAGAACGGGAACTCACCGCGCCCCCGGACTTCGCGGTTCGTGCCGCCTCGGCGACCGTTGTCGGTTCCTCAACCGCATGATATTTTGGAGCAGTGATTCAAAGGCACATCAAGCTGCCTCCAGCGGGTACCGAGACCTTCTTCCTCTGGGGACCGCGTCAGACCGGCAAGACCACGCTGCTCGGCCAGACCTACCCCGGGGCGTGACTAAGGCTCCGTGGCCAGCCAGCACACCCGTCCCTGCGCGGCAATGGCCTGGTCCAGCACGGCCACCGTGCTCGACGCCACGGTGAGCAGCCGCAGCTCGCCCTGGACCGGGCTCAGGTTCTGGAACCAGTACAGCGCCCGCTCGCCCGACGGCGACAGCGCCGGGATGTCCGGGCTGCCGCCGGAGAGGGACGTGAGCTGCTCGGCCTGGGAGCCCCCGGCGAAGACGCGGTAGAGCTCGCCCAGGGCCTTGGGGTCGAGGGGATCCGCGCCCAGGCTCTCCAGGGTGGCCTTGAACTCGAGGAGCTGCGCCTCGTCCGAGGAGAAGATCACGTCGCCGCTCGGGGTGAACGCCCCGCCGAAGATGCGCACCCGCTGCTTGCCCACGCCGATGCCTCCCGGGAAGGTCACGCCGATCACCTTGTCGTACAGGGCGCTCGTGGCCCCGCTCTTGAGGCTCATGACGAGGTCGTGCGGGGGGCCGGGCTGGGCGCCGCCGGGGCTCATGTTGCCCATGCCTTGCGAGGATGGGTCTCCCACCAGCAGCGAACCGCCGTCGGGGGAGAGCGAGAGAGAGGCCGGATCCGCCTGGAACGCCGCGAGCGTGAAGCTCTGGGGCTCGCCGTCGCCCGTGGGTGCAACCACGACCTTGGTGCCGGAGCCGGCCTTCTCGATCCACACGAGCCGGGAGCCGTCGTCCGACAGCAAGGGCGAGCCGGCGGCGGCGGGGGGGATCGCGAAGCTGAGGCTCGTCCCGTTCGCCCGGTAGATCCGGAGCTGGTCGTCCACGCGGTAGCCCACGTGCTTGCCGGTCGGCGAGCAGCTCCACCCGCCGAAGACCTGCTTCGGCTCGATGCCCTGGAGCAGATCGAGGGGCGGGCTCAGGCCCGCCGGATCGGCCAGCCACAGCCTGGGCTCCGCGCCCTCGAGGTCGGCGTAGACGATGCTCTCGCCCGCCGGCTTGGGCTTGGGGCCGAAGACGGCCACCCGGTCCTCGCCCGCTTGCGCATCCACGATCGAGGCGGTGAACTTGTCGTCGTCGAGCTGGGGGCTGGCCGTGCCGGGCGTGACCTCGGCAGCCGCGGGCTTGCCGCCGGCCGGCAGGTAGTAGGCTCGGGCGCGCAGCGTCCGCTTGGTGCCCACCGGCCCAAGGAGCAGGGCCGTGACGACCACGCTGTGGGACGGAGCCGAGCGCTTCATGCGCCGGACGCGAGGTCCCGGCTCGCCCGGCCCGGGCTCGGCCTCCCCCGAGCGCCAGACGTGCACTTCGATCTCGTCCACCTTCTTCATGGCTTCGTCGGCGAACATGCGCTCCACGCGCACCTCGACGTCGGCGGAGACGAGCAGCGCCTGGAGCCCGTCGAGGCTTGGCTCGTTCCAGCCCTCGAGATCGGGTTGGCGCTTTGCCGACGCGTTCGACTTGCCCCAGGCCGCCACCAGTACGCCCAGATCGGTCGTCGGCTTTCCCTTGAAGAGCATGGTCCAGTCGCGGTGCAGCACGCCGTCGCCGTTGAAGTCGAAGCGGCTCCAGACGTTCTCGCCGCGCATGGCCTTCGTCCCCGGCGGCACGTACTGGGCCGGAGGCGAGGGCGACAGCTTGCCGTCGCCGTTCAGGTCCATCTTCGCCGGCATGCCGGTCGGCTCGCCCTCGGCGCTCTTGTCGAGCCCGTCGAGCCCTGCGCCGTCGTGGTACGCCAGCAGGTAGGCGTCGCGGAAGCGGCGGAAGTCGCGCATGTCGACCACGCCGTCGCCGCGTTCGTCGGTCGTGACCGTGCCGAGAGCCGCGCCGTCGTCGCCGCGCGCCACGCGGCGGCAGCCGTCGGCCGTGCCGTCGTCCGTGTCGACCAGCGCAACCTGCAGCGGCATGCTCTTGGGATCGTCGAGCGCCATGGCCGCGCCGAAGGCGTCCAGCACGGGCACGTTGCCGAAGAGCGGCCCCAGCCCGGCAAAGGGCAGTCCGCTTGCCAGGATTGCGTCGCGATAGGCCGAGTAGCTCCGGCCGGGCGCCAGCATCTGGAGGAGCGCCGCCGTGCCCGCGACAATGGGCGTGGCGAGCGAAGTCCCGTGCGCGGCGCCGGTCGTCGCCTGGCCGTCCTGCAGCGTGACGGCGCCGATCCCCACTCCGCCGGCGAACACCGATGGCGGGCGATTCGAGTGGGCGGCGATGCCGAGCGAGCCCGTGCGGGTGGCCGAGCCGACCACGATGCCGTTGGGGATGAAGCCGTGCACGGCGGCGTAGGCCATCGGGCTCGTGGCCGCCGGGCTCAGGCCCCCGGGGAAGCCCGGGTAGATCTTGCCCTCCAGGGCCACGTCCTTGCCGCCGCCGTCGTTGCCGGCGCTGACTACGACGACCAGGCCGGGGAGCTGCTTCAGCCAGCGCAGGACGAGCTTGGCGAAGACGGCCGCCTGGCCGGCGATCTCCAGCCGGATGTCGTCCCTGATCCCGTCCATGCCGGCGGGATCCCGGGGATCGCCCTTGCCCGCGTACCAGTTGTAGCCGCTCGACCAGCTCACCACCTGCACGCCTGGGCCCGCATACTGCTTGAGCGCCCCGCCGAGCACGTCGAAGGCATCGCTGAAGACGCCGGTGAGCGGGCCCGGCCACGCCGCGAACGTGGCCCCGACCATGTGGACCGGCGCGGGCAGCAGCCCGTCGATGGCCTTCCCGTTGCCCCACTTGGCTCCAATCACGCTGCCGACGAGCGTGCCGTGGTCGATCGGCGCATCGGCGGCGAGCGGGTACCGGTCGATCGGCACCTCCTCGGTCGCCGGGAAGCCCTGGTCCACGACCCACACCGTTCCCTCGGTCTTGCCGGCTCTCGCCAGGTAGTCGCGCAGGTTCCAGGCCGCCGGCACGCGCGCCAGCTCGATCGCCCAGGCCGGCGAGCCCGACAGCATCGGCCCCGCCGGACCCTTGGGGGAATCGAAGAAGATGCCGGAGTAGCGCCATGGCTCCGAGGTGCCGACCGGCCCTGGCGTGCCGTGCGGGCCGAGCAGCGGGACGTGCGCGGCCGCTTCGATCTCGCCCGCGCCGCCGAGCGCCGCGAGCAGCGCGTCGATGGCGCTGTGATCGCCCGGATCCGGCACTTCTACCAACCACACGCCGAGCTCCGGCTTGTGCGCCACGACCCGCGCGCCGTGCGCCTCGAACAGGGCCAGCGCCTGCCCGTCGTCCACGCCCTCGCGCACGGCAACCAAGCCACGCGCGCGCGACAGCACCATCAGGAGCTGCGGGTGCTGGCTGAAGCTCGACAGTTCCTCGGGCGGGAAGTCGGCCGGCACGGAAGCTGGCGCCCTGGCCGCGGCCGGCTCCTCGGCGCCGCAGCCGCCGAGCGCGAGCGCCGCGGCCAGGAGCGCTCCGGCTCTGCCGGCCAGCCTGCGGCCGCGGCCAGCACCGGCACGCTGCTTGCCATCCGGTCGCCGCGCCAACCGCCCACGCATATCAAGCCTTGCCATGGTGAAGCTCCCGCGCGCCGGGCCGACCTGCTGGCCCGGCGTGCGAGTAGGGCACGTTGGATGCCAGGCCGGCGCGGACGCACCAGCCGGCTGTTATCGCGGACTTCTACGGGCGGGGGCGCTCTCGGCCAGGGATCCCATGTCTGCCTCGGGCGTTCATTGCGGCGACATGTTCGCGGAGTAGACAACAGACCGGACACGCCGGCCGATGCCGGGGACGCGCACGTCTTGATTGGGGTCGATCATGTGCCGGGCCGCTCGCAGTCCTCGACGGCGTCGCCCCCGAGGCGCACTACCCCCGACATCCCGCGGATCGTCTTCCAGCACGCTGTCCTGGAGCAACTTGCCCTCGGTGTTGCCTGGAACTAGATTGTTGCACGAGACGCGCAACATGGTCGCCCGAGACAACACGCTGGTCCGCGAGGCACTCCGCGAGCTTCGGCGACGGCTTCCGCCGGGCTGGAGCGTGAGCGAGCCGGAGATCGAGCCGGCCTCGCGCGTCATCGACGCGGAGGCCGCGGTCACCGCGCCCGGCCGCCGGACGGGGCCGATCTCCATCGAGGCCCGAGCCCGCCTCGACCCGAAGGGCGTCCTGCCCCTCGTCGAAGCCATGCGCCGCACCCCCTCGCGCGGGCCACTGATCGTGGTGTCCCGCTACTTGAGTGAAGCCACTAGGGATCGCCTCCGAGAGCGTGATGTCGGCTATCTCGACCTCACGGGCAACGTGCGCATCGTCGTGCCCCGGCCGGGCCTCTTCATCGAGACCCACGGTGCCGCGGAAGACCCCGACCGCGAGCGGAGACCTGCCCGCTCGCTGCGTGGTCCGAAGGCGGGCCGGATCGTGCGGGCCCTGGTCGACCGCAAGCGGCCGCCCGGCGTCCGCGAGCTCGGCGCGATTACGAAGATCGATGCCGGCTACGTCTCGCGTGTGCTCGCCTTCCTCGACACGGAAGCGCTCGTAACGCGCGTCGGCCGCGGACGCGTGCAGAGCGTGGACTGGCCGGCGCTGCTCCGACGACGGGCACGAGACGCTCCCCTCGAGTCACGCGGACGGACGCGCACGTACCTCCATCCGCGAGGTCTGTCGGCGCTGGTTGCCCGGCTCGCGAAGTCCGACGAACGGTACGCGATCACCGGAGGTCTGGCTGCCGCCGCCTTCGCACCGACCGCTCCCGCACGCCTGGCGACGATCTGGGCTCGGGACGCAGCGCAGGCTGCGCCGCGACTCGGTCTCCGGCCGGTCGAGGCCGGGGCAAACGTGCTGCTCATCGAGCCCGGCGACGACGGAGTGTTCGAGGGAGCAGCCCAGCGCGACGGCCTCTGGTACGCCGCTCCGAGCCAGGTCGCGGTAGACCTGCTGACGAGTCCCGGACGGGGGCCCGCCGAGGGTGAAGAGCTGATCGGCTGGATGCTGGCGAACGAGGAGGCGTGGCGCCGATGAGCGAGGCGGATGAGCTGTACGTGCTGGCGCGCCGCGTTCTGCTCGACGCTCTGGCTGCGCTGGGCCCGCACCGCGACGCCATCGTGCTCGTCGGTGCGCAGGCCGTGTACCTGCGCGTCGGTGAGGCCGACCTTGCCGTCGCACCCTTCACGACGGACGGCGATCTCGCCATCGATCCAGCCGTGCTCGCCGGGATCCCGCCGCTCGAGCGGGCCTTGATGGAAGCGGGCTTCCTCCCGAAGACGAAGGACTCGGTAGGCGTCTGGATCACGAAGCGCCCGACGAGTCGGAGCCCGGACACGGAGGTCGCCCTCGACCTGCTCGTGCCGGCGTCGGTGAGCCCCGGCACGGGACGGCGAGCAGCGTGCCTGCCCGGCCATGACTCCCGCGCAGCTCGCATCGTGAGAGGGCTCGACGGCGCCATCGTCGATGCGGACGTGATGCGCCTGGCGGCTCTCGATGCGGCGGACGCACGCGCGTTCGACCTGCGGGTCGCCGGACCGGCGGCCTTGCTCGTCGGCAAGGTGCACAAGATCGGCGAGCGCCATGGCACCGACCGCCAGAGCGACAAGGATGCGCTCGACGTCCTCCGACTGCTGCGAGGCACCGAGACCGACGACCTCGCTACGCGCTACGACAAGCTGCTCGCCGACGCGCGATCCGCCGATGCCGCGAGAACGGGGCGTGACCTCCTCGAGACGCAGTTCGCCGCGCGTGCCGGGATCGGCGTCCAGATGGCTGTTCGCTCCGCGGGCGCCCTCGCCGACGCGGACGAAATCGCGGCGTCGTGTGAGGCGCTCGCCAGAGAACTCCTCGCGTCGCTCGATGGCTGAGCCGCTGCGGCTGCCCGACGGCACGCTGACGCGCTCGGTGACCCGTGGCACGCAGCGCGCCGCCGGCGTCCTGGCAGCGCTCGGCATCAAGGAGCTGGATCCACCGCAACCAGCCCCGAAGCCCCGTGTGGTGACAAACCGGCCAGCCCGCCCCAGCAATTCCGGCCGCTTCGCGGCCGAAGTGTCAAATCTGGGCTAGGAGTGTGTCGGAGAAAGCGTGCTCGAAATGGTCCAAGTTATCGAAATCGCTCACTTTGCTCTGACGCTGGAACCGAACAATTCCGCGCACTTAGTTTTTTCTCCGACAGACTCCTAGGCGCTTCCAGAGGATCCCGGAAGCTCGTTCACGAGCGTAAGCGGGCGGCTCACCCAGGATGACACCACGCGCGCTCACGGGCATCCTGGCGCTGGCGGCGGCGACGGCGGCGTGCTCGGAGGATCCCGTGCGCCGGGCCGAGGAGCGGGCGACCGCCGCGCAGCAGCGGATCCCGCTCGCGGAGATCTCGTCGACGCGGCTCTCGCCGCCGAAGCCTCGGCTGCGAGTCCTGGTGGGCGCTTCGGGGATCGACGTCGATGCGGCAGGTCTGTTCGCCTCGTGGAAGGAGGAGGATCGAGCCGAGTTGCTTCGCTCGTACCCCGAGGAGGAGCGCGCCGGCCTGCCCTTCGTGCACGAGCAACTCGTGCGTATCAAAGAGTGGCGCGTGGCGCCGCCGGACGACGGCGACTCGTGGTTCATCCGGCCGCTCGGAGAGGTGGTCGCCTACGCTCAAGACCTCGAGCAGCGGCACGCGAACATCGCGGGCGGCTATCCCTCCACCGAGGTGAACGTCTTCATTCATCGCGACGCGCCCATCTCGCTCGTGCTTCCCGTGTTCGCCACCTGCAGATCGAGCCACCCGATCGTGCGAGGGCCGAGCGGCGAGGTCGCCCTTCCGATCCAGGCCCGAGGTGGGTGTGGGAAACCAAGGTGCAGCCTTTCGCTTCGCTTCGGATCGGAGGGCATCACCGTGAAGGTGCACGGCACCCGCGCGCTCGCGCGGGAGATCAGGAGCATGGCGCACTCCGCGGCGCTGGAGGAGGCACGGAAGATGCGCTCTTCGGCGAAAGTCGGGGTGAATGATTCCGTGCGGCTGGCTGCGATCGGCGGCGCGGACGGGCGCAGGCGAGCTTGATGGCCCTTGCCGCCGCGAGCGCCGTCCGGCTGCACCGGACGGCAGCCCGAGAACAACGAC
>JACQWT010000127.1 GCA_016209145.1 Deltaproteobacteria bacterium
ATCAGCGCCGTTGGTCCGATCGGCGGTCCGCCGACGCTCGAGTGGCGACCGGCGCACCCGGACGATGCGACGAGGGGACTTGGCGGTGCGCCGACGGCGGTCTACACCGGCCTCCCTGCCCGCTTGTTCGCGCTCGCGCTTGATGAGATCTTCTTGCCCACGTTCGTTGACGCGTAGCGTGTAGCTTCTTCTGGGATCTGCTTCTTCTACTTCGCCCGGTGGGGGGTGCGGGGGGAGCTGCGCAGAAGTGGGCGGTGGGAGAGGGGTCCGGATAGAAAACAATGGGCTGCCATGCTGCCAGAATCCGGGGGGTGGCATGGGCAAGCTTCGCTTGCCCATGGCACCCGCAGAACACGGCCGCCACGCCTCGGAATCCGCGCTTCTGGCAGCTTGGCGGCCCGTTGATAGAAAATGAGCCTCGTGTGCCCCGTTGGCGTCACGCCTAGCCAGCAGTCGCCGAGAGGGGCATGCGGAGGCTCGACATGGATGTACCGCCGACGGGGAAGCGATGCAAGAAGCACGCGGATCGTCCGGGGCCGTGCCCGGTGTGCGGACGGCCGGCGTGGTGGAATGGGACGCGGCTGATCAAGCGGGTGGTGTTCGTGCTGGCGGCGGCGCTGCGCTGGGCGGAGCAGTTCGTGCGCCGCCGGGCGCGGTGCTCGGACCGTTCTTGTTCGGCCGGGAGCTGGACGGTCTATGAGCCGGGCGGGTACCCGCACCGCAGGTTCCTGCTGTCGGTGATCGCTTTCGCCGTGGCCGCGATGGCGCTCGACGAGCGCGCGACGTTGACGACCGTGGCCCGCGAGTGCGACTGCGACCGGCGGAGCGTCGGGCGCTGGGTGCATTGGGTGGCGAGGCTCGCCGCGCCGGCGGAGTTGTCACGAGGGTGCGCCCGACTGGACCCGGACGGCCTGCCGCCGCCAGCCACACCACGTACGGCTGATCCCGTGTCGCGGGCCGGCGTGGTGATCGGCCTGCTGGACCGACTGGCCGACTTGCTCCGCGGGCGGGGCGTGGCGCTGGAATCGGGGCCGGGATTGGCGGCGCTCCTGCGGCATCAACTCGACCGGTTCCGGATCGTCTTCCACCTCACCCGCCAGTCCCCGCCGTTGCGCGTCGTCGCGGCGGCCGTTTTCGCGTAGCCCGGGAGGCATGAAGGACGACGAAGATCGCCGACTCGACATCGCCGCGTTCCGTCATCGGCTGCTGTCCGACGCGTTGGACGCGGAGGAGGGTGGTGTTCGCGCCGCGCTGGAGGAAGCGGCACGCACGGTCCACCGCACCTCGGAGGGCGAAGAGGTCCGCGTCGGCCTGAGCACCCTGTGGCGCTGGCTCCGCCAGTACCGGCGAGGCGGCCTGCTGTACTTGCGGACCGCGCCGCGCAAGGACCGCGGCGTGGTCCGCGCCTTCGACGCCGGCGTGCTGGAGCACGCTTTCCGCCTCCGGCGCGAGAAGCCCGACCGCGCGACGCAGACGATCATCGACATCCTGGTCCGGCAGCGCGTCATCGCCCGCAAGGACATCGCCCGGTCGACCCTCGACCGCCAGCTGGCACAGGCCGGCCTCTCCCGTCGCGCGCTACGCACGCTGGGCAAGGAGGTCTTCCGCCGCATCGAGACCAGCACGGCCTTCGAGTTGGTGGTCGGCGACTTCCACCACGGGCCATACGTGCGGGTCGACCGCGACGACGAAGCCCGCCGGGCGCTGTACGGCGGGTTCATCGACCATTTCAGTCGCTACGTCCCGGAGGGCCGCTACTACCTGCACGAGGACTTCGCCGCCCTGCGCTTCGGCTTCCGACGCCTGCTCGCCACCTGCGGGCCGCCGGTCACCCTGTTCGTCGACCACGGTGCTGCCTACCAGGCCACTCGCTTCCACGCCGCCTGCGACGCGCTGGGCATCCGCTTGGCGCAGTCCAAGCCGTATCGCGCCGAGGCGCGCGGCCTCATCGAGCGCTTCAACCGCACGCTCAAGGAGCAGTTCGAGTCCGAGGTCCGCGGCCGCGAAACGCTCCCCACCCTCGACGAGCTCAACGCCTGGCTCGAGGCGTGGTTCGCCGAGCGGTACCACAAGGACGTCCACTCCGAGACCGGCGAGGCGCCCGCGGATCGCTTCGCTCGGTCCTTCAGCCCCCGCCCCGTCCCCGACCTGCAAACGGTGGACGAGTATCTCCGCCTGCGGGAGCAACGCACCGTCCACAAGAAGTGGTCCACCGTCGAGGTCCAGGGCCTGCGCTTCAGCGTCCACCCCTCGCTGCGCGGCCGGCGTGTCCAGGTGCTCTTCGATCCCTTCGATCTGGGCTACGTGCTCATCGCCTACGACGGCCGCGTCGTCGAGCGCGCCCTGCCGCAGAAAGCCGGCGTCGCCCCGCCCGTGCCCGACGAGTCGCCCGCCCCGAAACAGACCACCGACTACCTCGCGCTGCTGCGCGCCGACTACGAGCGCCGCACCCGCACCGAGTTGTCCGCCCTCCGCCTGCACCCGGCGCCGGTCGCGGAGTTGGATCTTCCTGGCTTCGTGGCCCTGCTCGAGCGCTGCCGCACCGCAGCGCTTACCGACTTCGAGCGCGCCGAGGCATCCGCTTCCTGGCGGCGGCTGCGGCCCATCGACCCCGACGCCGCACGCACGGCCTTCGACCGCGCGCGCCGCCGCTTCGGCGAAGGACTTCACCTGCGCCTCTACCTCGAGGCGCTCAGCGATCACCTGGTGCGCACCCGCGCCAAGAAAGGAGACAAGAAGCCATGACCCTAGAAGAGCACTTCGGCCTCGCTCGTCCCCCGTTTCCCCGCGTCGCGCCCGACCCGGCGCTGCTGCGCCACCAGGGCCTGGAAGAGGTCCTGGCGCGGCTGCGCTTCGCGCTCGACCGCGACACCATCGCCGTGCTCGTCGCCGACAGCGGCTG
>JACQWT010000005.1 GCA_016209145.1 Deltaproteobacteria bacterium
GCGTCTCGGTGTCCCCTCTCCCTCCGGGAGAGGGGCAGGGGTGAGGGTAACGATCCTGCCGGCGTCACGGATCCCGCAGTCTCGCGAGATCACGCCTCCCGACTTCCGGCCAAGAGCGCTTTTCCCCGACACACTCCTAGGGCTTCGCCGCCTTCTGGTCCTCGAGCGACAGTTGCCCCGGCAACAGGTGCTCGTAGTGCTTGAGCGCCAAGTCGATGCCTTCGCGGATATACACGGCGATAGGAACCTTGGTGCGCTGATGCAGAAGCTTCAAGCGCGCGGACTGTTCCGGCGTGATGTAGATCGTCGTCGAGATCTTCTGTCGCGACATGTCACGCGAGTGGCGCACACCGCACCCTCCGAGGATGCGATGGATGGTACTGACAACGCGTTACCCTAGATGCTGGTACGTGTGTTGTCAACTGCACTTGGGCCCTCCACGGCGCCCGGGCAGGAGCATGCAATATCTATGCCACTAGAAGGACTGACAAGGACCGACCATGACAGGACGCAAGTCCGTCCCTTCGGGACGGGGTTGGGGTCCCGACGCGCCCTTCGGGCGCGTCACCCCTGCCCCGCGATCGCGGCCGACTTGGCGAGCCGTCGTTGCCAGCGCCGCAATGGGTGAACGCACGCGCGCTCCGGTCGCACGACCGTGTCGGTTTCGCCCTTGGCTTGCGGGCGCAGCCCGCGCTAGGCTCCATCGCGATGATGAGAGCATGCTCGGCTGGCACCGGAGGGCTGGCATCGCCGGCCGCCCTAGGGGTGCTTCTGGTCGCGGCCGCCCTGGCGTGCGGCTGTCCGGGCCCGAAGAAGGGGCCCGGCGCCGCTGCGGGGAGCGCTCCCGGGGAGAGACGCAACGTCGAGTTGCAGCACGAGCCGTGCGATCTGGGGAGCAAGGGCGCGGTCTCCATGGACGCCAACGGCGACGGCCGCCCGGAGATCGTCAAGGTGCGCGAGGACGGCAGGGAGATCTGTCGCGCCGTCGACATCAACGGCGACGGACTGATCGACGCCTTCCGCTACTTCGACGAGAAGGGCCAGGTGGTGCGCAAGGAGTCGGGCTTCGACCGCGACATGCGGCCCGACGAGGTCGGGTACTACAAGCGCGGCGAGGTCGTGCGCAAGGAACGCGAGACGAACGGCGACGGCAAGATAGACACGTGGGACTACTACCAGAACGGCCGCCTGGTGCGCGAGGAGCGCGACTCGAACGGCGACGGCTACCTGGACCAGTGGTGGGCCTTCAACCGACCGGACCGCCCGCGGTGCGCGGTCGTGTTCACGGACGCCGACGGCAACGGAGAGCCGGACGAGGACTCGCAGCTCGACCTGTGCGGCGAGAAGGAGGTGTTCGTTCCTCCGCCTGCGCCGACCGCGAAGCCGGAGGAGGCTGCCGCTGATGCGGGAGCCGACGCCGGCGCGGAGGCCCCCGCCGAGCCGCCGCCGGAGAAGCCGCCCGAGAAGAAGCCGCCGGAGAAGCCACCCGAGAAGAAGCCGCCGGAGAAGGCCGAGCCGGGTCAGCAGGAGTCGCCCGACCTGGGCGAGGGAGTGTACGAGTGATGACCGACCTGCGCCGCCCCTGCTTGCTTGTCACGCGTCGCGGGGTCAGGCTTAGGGCAAGGGTGAGGCGTGCCAAGATGATCCGACCTGCTGCTACGATATGCGTTGTGCTCGCCGCCGCAAGCTGCGGCGGGGCCGATGCGCCGAGCCAGATCCAGACGATGTATGGCGTCCAGGCGGCGCCTGTCGTCACCGCCATGCGCCGGGCGGACGGCACGATCATCGACGACCGCTCGCTGTGCACCTACCCGGGACGCACCGACATCGAGGTGAACGAGACGGCCGGTCCGGGCTCCATCCAGCCCAACGTCCGCCGCGTCTGGAAGCTCATCGGCGAGGGGATCGACCGCCGCAAAGTGCTTATCTGCCGGGAGATCGACACGAACCTCGATGGCTTCAAGGACGTCGTGCGGCACTACAACGACGACGGGCAGAGCAAGGACGAGCAGGCGGACACCGATTTCGACGGCCGGGTCGACACCTGGATCTACTTCGGCAAGGGCCGTCTGGCCGAGGCGAGACTGGACCACAACGCCGACGGCTTGCCGGACGAGTGGAAGTACTACTCGGAGGGCAAGCTGGTGCGGGTGAAGCGGGACAGCGACTTCGACACCAGGGCAGACGTTTGGGAGATGTACCGCGACGGCCGACTGGAGCGCATGGGCGTCGACCTGGACGGCAACGAGCGCGTGGACCGCTGGGACCACGACACCGCATGGCGGCGCGCCCTGGATGCCAAGGAGCGCGAACAGGAGCGCGAGGCGGCGAAGAAGAAGGAAGACGAGACGGCCGCGGCGCGCGACAAGGCCATGGACGACATGGAGAAGGGGCAGAAGGGCAAGAGCTCCCCCGAGAAGCCGGACGAGGCGAAGGACAAGGCCGGCGCCGAGAAGCCGGACGAGGCGAAGGACAAGGCCGGCGCCAAGAAGCCGGACGAGAAGAAGAAGGACGGCAAGAAGAAGGGAGGAGCCCCCCGTCGACCTGTAGGGGGATGGCGGCAGACGTACACCCGGCGTCGGGCGGGCGGCAGCGCCTGCAGAGGATAATCGCCGCCGCGGGGCTGGCGTCGCGGCGCGCGGCCGAGCAGCTCATCCTGGCGGGCCGGGTGCGCCTCAACGGCCGCGTCGTACAGGAGCTGGGCGTGCGGGCCGATCCGGGGCGGGACCGCATCGAGGTTGACGGCCGCCGCCTTCACCCCGAGCCGCGCGCGTACGTCGTGCTGCACAAGCCGCGCGCCGTCGTATCGACGATGAGCGACCCACAGGGGCGCCCCACTGTGGCCCAGCTCGTGCGCGACGCGTCGCGGCGGCTGCTGCCCGTCGGCCGGCTCGACTACGCGGCGAGCGGCGTGCTGCTGATGACGAACGACGGCGAGCTCATGCAGGCGCTGCTGCGACCGCGCGGCGCGGTCGTGCAGATCTATGCGGCGAAGCTGCGGGGCCTGATGACGGACCAGGACGTGGAGCGGTGGCGCGCTCGCCTGGCGCCGGACGGCGGCGGCGCGGCGTCGGCCCCCGACATCCAGCTCGTGCGCTACGAAGGAGAGAAGACGTGGGTGCAAGTGACGGTGCGCCAGGGGCGGCCCCACGCGATCTGGCAGTTGGCCGAGGCAAGCGGATTCCCGGTCATGCGCCTCGTGCGGCTGGCGTTTGCGGGCGTCACCGCGGCCGGGCTGCGGCCCGGACAGTGGCGACCGCTCGGCGCCGACGAACAGCGGCGCCTGCGGCAGAGCTACGGTGCGCCCGCGCGGATCTGGGCGCAGCCCGAGCTCGATGCAGCGGCCCGGGCTCGGCCGGCACGCCCGCGCGTTGCGCCACTCCGTAGCCGTTAGCCGGTAGCGATTGGCTGTTGGCCCCGCAGGGCGAGATGAGGGGATCTTGGCAAACGGCTACGAGAACCGGCCGCCCTGGAAGGACGCTTCGAGCAGGCGACTGACGGTCTGCTCGAGTTCGCGCGCGCGCGGATCGGCGAGCGTGCTGAGCGCCGCCTTGATCTCGCCCAGGGCCTTGAGCTGGCTGAAGAGCTGGACGTCGCCGAGGGGAGCCGGCCCGGTGAGGATCTGGCGGATGCGGTCGATCTCGGCCCCGAGCGCCTCGACGCCCACCCCCACGGCCCCAACGCGGCGGCGCTCGGGGTTGTCGCGGTAGAAGGCGTCCAGCACCGGTTCCACGATGGCATCGAGCAGGGCCGCCTGGTCCTCGTTGTTCCAGACGTGCCGGAGCACGAAGAAGTCGCTCGCGTCCGCCTCGGCGCGGCCGTCGAGGTAGGCGCTCGCGGCGAACAGCTTGAGCATCTTGATGACGCGCCGGTCGGACAGGCTCACACCCTCGGCGCGGATCTGGAACACCAGCCCCTTGTAGGTCGAAAGGAACGAGTCGCCGAAGCGCATGCGTGCGCCCATGCCCCGGCGCAGCTCGCACAGCTCGCTCGCCGCCACCAGCGGCTGCAGCGGCTGGCGGGCGAGCTGCCGCGCCTCCAGGTCGATGCCGCGCAGCAGCAGCTCGTTGAAGTGATAGGCGTCGAGGTTGTCGCTATGCACGCGCAGCAGGAAGCGGTCGAAGATGGCAGCCAGCGTCTCGTCCGCCGGCACCTCGTTCGCGGCGCCGAAGACCGCGAGCAAGGGGCAGTGCACCACCTGGCCGCCGCTCGTGAACTTGCGCTCGTTGAGCAAGGTCAGCAGGGCGTTGAGGATGGCGCTGTTCGACTTGAAGACCTCGTCGAGGAAGACGATCTCGGCCTCGGGCAGCATGCCCGTGGTGTTGCGCCGGTAGACGCCCTCGCGGAAGGCCCCGATGTCCACCGGGCCGAAGATCTCGTTGGGCTCGGTGAACCTCGTGAGCAAGTACTCGAAGTAGCGAGCCTGCATCAGCTCGGCCATGGTCCGGATGAGCGCGCTCTTGGCCGTACCCGGCGGGCCGAGCAGCACGCAGTGCTCGCCGGCCACGACGGCCACGCACATCAGGCGCACGACCTCGTCCTTGCCGATGAACTGGCGCTCCAGCGTCTGGGCGACGGCGCGCAGGCGCGTATGCAGGGGCGCGCTCATCCCGTCCGGGGGCGCCATGCCGAGCGTACCCGTTCACGGCATTTCCGCGCCAGCAACGACGGCTCGCCGAGTCGGCCGCGATCGCGGCTTACGTCCGCGGGCCGGCTCCTCGCGTACAGGAGTACGCTCCGGGCCGGCCCTGTGGGCGCTGCTCCGCTTGCCAGTCCCGCCGCGCTCGCGGCCGCCTGACGAGCCGGGTGGGAGGAGGCGTGAACGCGTACTGCCGAGCGGGAGACGGGACTTGAACCCGCGACGTCAACCTTGGCAAGGTTGCACTCTACCACTGAGTTACTCCCGCAATATTCGGACAAGTAGCCGGCCCCGGCAGTCAAGTCAAGGTCGGCGGCGGGAGTCTCCCGTGCCATCCCAGGGCGAGCCAGTCTAGGGTGCCGGGCGAATGCACCCCTGGCGCGACAGCGTTCCTTGGACCGCGGTGCGTCCGGCGCAGGGCGCCCGGCCGGACGAGGCGCCGCTTCTGGCCGAGCTGGAGGCTCTCCATCGCGAGATCGATGCCTTGCAGACGGGCCACCGCTGCGCCGGCTCGACCGTGTGTTGCCACTTCGGGTTGACGGGGCGCGAGCCCTTCCTGACCTCGATCGAGTGGCAGGCGGTGGAGCACGCACTCGCGCGCCGTGGCGGCCCGCTCGGCCGGACCAGCCGCGCGCGACCGCTGCGCGGCGACGCAGAGGGCGAGCAGATCTGCCCGCTGCTCACGCGCGAGGGCCGCTGCGCCATCTACCAGGATCGACCCCTGGGCTGCCGTACGTACTGGTGCGCGCGGGCCCTGCGGCCGCATCCCGTCGCGCCGTATCTGCGGCGCGATCTGCTGCGCCGGGTCCTGGACATCGCCGCGCGGCACCAGCCGCAGGGGGACTGCGGCCGGCCGCTGTCCCAACTCATGGAGGAGTACCAGAAGCCGCTCACGCGCGCTCGACGGCCACGACGCCGCCGAGCTTCTGCAGATCGCGGATGACATCCCTGAGCTGGGCGAGATCCGAGCACAGGAAGGTGAAGGTGTTGGTGGCGCGCCCGTCCGGGCCCGTGCGGCAGGTGGCCTCGCTGATGCTGATGCCCTGGCCCTGGAAGGTCTGCTCCACCGCCGCCAGGATGCCGGGGCCGCTTGCCGTGGTCACGTGCAGCTTCACCGGACGGCTGATCTTCGCCTTGGGATCCCAGGTGACCTCGACGCGGCGCTCCGGATCGGCCTCGAATGCCTTCTGGCAGGAGCGCCGGTGCACCGTGATGCCGCGACCGCGCGTCATGAAGCCCACGATTTCGTCGCCTGGCAGGGCGTTGCAGCACTTGGTGTAGCGCACCAGCACGTCGTCGGCGCCGTTGAGCAGGATCCCGTGGGAGCCACGCCCGGTGACACGCCGGACGAACGACTCCAGCCGGCCCTCCCGGATGGCCCGGGGCGGCTCGCGATAGCCCCGACGAGACTGCGTGCGCGTGAGATGCTCGACCACTTCCTGAGGCTTGAGCTTGCCGTAGCCGATGCGCACGTACAGCTCCTCGGGCCGGCGCACGCCGAAGCGGCCCATCAGCTCGTCGAGCTCGGGCTGCGTCTTCTCCAGCCGCGGGAGGCTCAAGCCCCGCTCCTGCATCTCCCGGCTCAAGAGCTCGCGACCGAGTCGGTGCGACTTGCGGCGCTGCTGGAGACGCAGATACGCGCGGATCTTGGAGCGCGCCCGCGCCGTGACGGCATGATCCAGCCACTCCCGCTCCGGGTGGGCCGCAAGATCCGTCAGCACCTCCACCAAATCGCCGTTGTGGAGCTGCTGGGACGAGGACACCACGGTGCCGTTGACGCGGGCTCCGGCGTAGTGGTTGCCCAGATCGCTGTGGATCGCGAAGGCGTAGTCGACCGCCGTCGCCCCGCGAGGGAAGGCCCGGACCTCGCCCTTGGGCGTGAAGACGAGGACCTCGTCCTGGAACAGGTCGGTCTTGACGCTCTCGATGAACTCGGCCGGGTCCTTGAGCTCGGCTTGCGACTCCATCAGCCGCTGCAGCCAGCCGAAACGCGCCGCCTCCTCCGGGTCCGGCCCGCCGGAGATGTCCGCCGCGTACCGCCAGTGTGCGGCGATGCCCAGCTCCGCCACCCGGTGCATCGCGTGTGTGCGGATCTGGATCTCCACCCGCCGGTGACCCGGGCCGAAGACCGTGGTGTGCAGGGACCGGTAGCTGTTGGGCTTGGGCAGCGCGACGTAGTCCCGGAAGCGGCCCGGCACCGGCGTCCAAAGCGAGTGGACCACGCCCAGGGCGCCGTAGCAGTCGGCCACCGACTCGACCACGACGCGGAAACCCACCAGGTCGTGGATCTGCTCGATCTCGCACTCCCGCTCCTGCATCTTGCGCCAGATCGAGTAGCTGTGCTTGGGGCGCCCTTGCACCTGTGCCGCGAACCCCTGCTCCGCCAGGCGACTCGCGAGCTGGCGGCAGACCTGGGCGATGTGGGCCTCGCGCTCCGCGGCGGTGCTGGCGAGCTCCGCACCCACCGACGCGCTGGCTTGCGGCTCCAGGTACTTGAAGGAAAGATCCTCCAGCTCGTTCTTGAAGTCCGCGAAGCCGAGCCGGCTCGCGAGCGGCGCGTAGATCTCCATCGTCTCGCGCGCGATCCTCTCCTGGCCTTCGGGCGACATGAACTGCAGCGTGCGCATGTTGTCGAGCCGGTCGCACAGCTTGACCACGAGCACACGAATGTCGCGGGCCATGGCGGCGACCATCTTGCGGAAGCTCTCGGCCTGCCGGTCTTGCTTCGAGAGGAAGTCGATCTTCGACAGCTTCGTGACCCCGTCGACCAGGAGGGCGATCTCGGCGCCAAACTCGCGCTCCAGGTCGGCCGAGCCATACGCCGTGTCCTCGACGACGTCGTGCAGGAGCGCCACGCAAACGCTGGCCGTATCCAACCGGAGATCGGCGATCGTACCGGCCACCGCCACCGGATGGGCAAGGTACGGCTCCCCGCTCTTGCGCATCTGCCCCCGATGCGCATGCGCGGCGAACTGGTAGGCGCGCTTGACGATGTCGATGTGCGCGGGGTGGTACTCCCGCACCCTTTCGACTAGCTCGGCAAGCGCAAGCACGGGTCCCTCGACGGGGATAGTAGACCAACCTAGCAGAAGCTAGCACCCCGGTGGCGCGAGGGGTAGCCCCCAACTTAGCCTAACAGATCCACACCTCCTCGATCGGGCTCGCGTCCGCCAGAGGCACCAGCACCCGCTCCACCAGCGCCACGACTCGTAAGTAGCGGCGACGGTTGGCGCCGGCGGGGTTAAGCTTGGAGTCGGGCACGCCGATGCGGACGTCCACGCTGCGCTCCGCCTCGTCGATCTCCGTGACGAAGCAGTCCTCGTGCACGCGCTCCAGCAACCGGTTGAGCTCCTCGCGGCCCGGGGGCGCCTCGCGGAAGCGGATCCGCAGGACCAGGGCCACGCCGCTGAGCAAGCCGTTGGCATTCTCGACGGGAAACGGCAGGCCCGCCAACCAGGCTACGACGCGCGCGCGCGCCCCCGAAAGCGCCAGCACGGCCGCCAGGCAGACGACGAGCGGCAGCGCCGCCAAGCCCACGAGCGGTCCCGTGTAGCGCGCCGCGCCCGCACCGGTGCCGAGCGCCAGGGCGAGCACGGTGGTCACGGCCAGGCCGAGCGCGACCAGCGGGGGATCGGTCAGGAAGCCGAGGGGCGAGCACGATGCCTTCATCGCGCGCGTGAAAGACCGGGCGACGCTCTCGTCGGCACAGGTGCGGCGGTTCGCCGCATCGCCAGCGCCGGGCAGACCCGCCCCGCCCATCAGCGGTCCCGTTCTTGCACGAACGCCAGCAGGGCGAGCGCCCCGCCCGCGAGCGCGAAGATGCCGGCGACCCAGCGGGCGCGCATCGGCCCCAGCATCAGGAAGCTGCCCGTGCTGCGCGTGATGAAAAGGTCGCCCAGCGTGATCACCAGGGCTACCGCCATCAGCACGGCGGGCCAGCGCATCTGCTCGCCCAGGCTGCGCAGCGCGGGCTCGCCTCCGGCGCGCTTGCGCGGCGCCGGGGCCGGCGCTTCAACCTCCGCGTCCGCCTGGCTGGGATCGAAGGAGCTGCGCCCCTTGGCTCGCCCCGGCCCCGGATCGGACTCGAGCGAGAGCCGCCCCGGCTCGCGGGCCGGCCTCCCGCTCTCGTCGAGCGCAAAGGGATCGGACGACCCCGAGTCGGAGAGCGGGTCCGAGGCGAGAGAGACGCGCGCCCCGGCCGGGAGCTCGTCGAGGTCGCCGGGATCGCTCGCCCGCAGGGGGGCTACGTGCTCGGGCTCGTCCGAGAGCCGCGGGCGTCCCTTGGCGGCGCGGGCAAACGAGGACGGAAGACCTGCCGCCAGCTCCAGCTCCTCCCAGAAGGTCTCCAGGTGCTGGGTGCGGCGCCGCGGATCCACGGCCAGGGCGCGTTGGAACACATCCTCCACCTCGTCGCCTACCTCGACCCCCTCGGTCCGCGGGGTCGGCCGCCGCTGCTCGTCGAGGGCCGTGCCCATCATGCTCTTCATCTCGCCGTCGATGGGCGGCCGCCCACTCAGCCCCTCGACCATGGTCAGCGCCAGGCCCCAGACGTCGGTCCACGGACCGGTCTGGCCGTAGCGCTTGGGCACCCATTGCTCCGGAGCGCCGTATCCAGGCGTAAACGGCCCCTGCTCCTCCGGGCTGGTGATCCTCCCGACGCGCTGGAACATCGTGTGACGTGCCTTGGCGATGCCGAAATCGAGGATCTTGGCGCGCACCGGGCTGTCGGTCTCGGTGATGACGATGTTCTCGGGCTTGAGGTCGCAGTGGCTAATCGACACCGCCACGCCGCCCGGCACCTCGAAGCGGTGCGCCTTGGCCAGCGCATGGGCGATCGGCGTGAGCATCTGGATCAGCTTGCGCAGGCTGAACGGCGGCTTGCCCGCCCGCTGGCGTAGCAGGATGAGCGAGTCGAGCGGCTTGCCCTCGACCCACTCCATGGCCAGGAAAGGCACGAAGGTGCCGTCGTCCAGCGTCAGCGCATCGGCGTGCAGCGGGCGCACAACCTCGGGGATCGATGCCGAAAGGTGGAACAGGATCTCCGCCTCTTCGCGGAACTTCTCGACGAAGTCCTCGGCCTGCTCCGGCGTCACGGTCCCCGGAACCTTGAGACACTTGAGCGCCACCGGCGCGCGGAAGGCCACGTGCAGGGCGCGATAGACGACGCCGAAGCCGCCTTCCGCGACTACCGACTCGATCCGGAAGGATCCGGCGAGAGTCTGGCCGACGATTCCGAAGACGTCGTTGGGCATCGCTCGATCATTCTAGTCCCCCATGAAGCGGCCGCGCCACCCGCATCGGATGAAACGCAGGCCGCGCTCGCCCGGAGCGTTGGTGCGCAGGGCTACGCGGCAGCGGCCGGAGGCGATCCGTCCAGAGATTTCACGCTGCCGGCTGCCTCGGCGTCGGGGCCCCTGCCCCGACGCCCGTCTTGGGCGCTTCGCGCACGGGCAGTCTTGCCCTGGGCCTAGCCCGGCTCCAGGGTGTAGCGCGCCAGGTAGTCGAGCACGTCCGGCTCGCGCGACTTGGGCCACCGCGCATGGGCCGCCCGGGCCGCGCGCGCCTTGCAGCTCGCCCGGGACACGCAGTTGGGCAAACTGGCGCCCTCCGCGCCAAGGCGCAGGGCGAACGTGGCCGCTCCGGCGGCCCGACGTTGCTCCAGCCAGCGTTCGACCTGCTCGCACGGCGTCACGTCGTCACAGGCGCGGTAGACGATGGCCGCGGGCGGCGGCTCGCTGGCGCAGGACCACTGTGCGCCGGAGCCGTCGGTGCCGTAGACCGCGAACGCCGCGATCGAGGCCGGCCGCAGCGCGGCGTAGAGCGCCGCCATCTTGCCTCCGGCCGAGTCGCCGACCGCGTAGATCCGGCGGCGGTCGACCAAGCCCTCGGCCGCGAGGGCTTCCACGAAGTGGTCCACCGCCAGCGCGTCGGCGTTGTCGGGGCCGGCGTAGTCCGCGTCGAAACGCAACCGACCGTCCGGCCCCGGCTCCAGCCGCCGCCCCTGTGGCGCGAGCACCAGAAAGCCCTGCCGCCGCGGGTCCCCGGACAGATCGGCGCGCGCGCTCTGGCGGCGCAGCGAGGTCTTGCGGTCCACCGCCGCAGGGCTGTCGTCCTCGCCGTGGAAGAATACGAGAAGCGGCAGGGGCGCCCGCTCGGCCGCGTCGCGCGGCCCGAGCACGCAGCCGTAGCGCGGCGTGCCGTCGCGGTCGCGCCACTCCAGCACTCGGGCGCTGCGGCAAGCGGGCCTGCCCGCCGGCCGGGCCTGCGGCGCACGCGCGCGGCCGTCGGGGAGCACGCACGGGCCTGCCGGCGCCGTGCGGCGCAGTGCGGGGACGCGGGGCGTAGCGGGGCCGGCGTCAGGCACAGCCGCGCTCGGCTCCGCGGGGGCGCCCCGAGCCGATGCGTCGGGTCCGACCTCGCGCTCGAACACGCCGTGCAGATCGCCGCCGTCCACGCCGGAGGACGGCATGTCGCAGCCGGCGCAGGCGAGCGCGGCGAGCGTGGCGACGACACTTAGCCGGAGCACGCCTGCCCCTCCTCCCCTGCCCCCGCGGCGGTGCCGGGCGCAGCGCCGGGCCCGGCGCGGTGCCACGGCGCGGCGAAGGCAGGCGGCTCGTCCAGATGACAGCGCACGAGCTGTCCGTCCCCGCGGTCCCTCAGCGCCGGCTCCTCCCCGCGGCAGGGCGCGAACGCGTGGCGGCAGCGCGGGTGGAAGGCGCAGCCGGCCGGAGGATCGAGAGGGCTCGGCGGCTCGCCCGCGAGCGGCAGCCGCTGACGCCCCCGCTCGCACACCGGATCGGGCACGGCCATCGCCGACAGGAGCGCCTGGCTGTAGGGATGGCCCGGCCGCGCGAAAAGCCGCTCGGCTGGCGCCTGCTCGACCACGCGGCCCAGGTACATGACGGCCACGTCGTGGGCGATGTGCCGCACCACCGCCAAGTCGTGCGCGATGAGGAGATAGGCGATGTCCGTCTTGCGCTGGAGATCCACGAGCAGGTTGATGATCTGCGCCCGGATGCTCAGATCGAGCGCGCTCAGCGGCTCGTCGGCAATGATGACCTTGGGCCGCAAGGCCAGGGCCCGCGCGATGCCGACGCGCTGGCACTGGCCGCCCGAGAGCTCGTGCGGATAGCGGCGCAGGAAGGCGGCACAGAGCCCCACCTGTTCCATGATCTCGGCGACCTCGCGCACCATGGCCCCGCGCGCGCGCACGATGCCGTGCGCGCGCAGGGGCTCGGCGATGATGTCCAGCACGGTCATGCGGGGATCGAGGCTGGCGTGCGGATCCTGAAAGACCATCTGCGCGTCCCGCCGGGCCTGGCGCAGGCGCCGGCCGCCTAGCGTGCCGATGTCCGTGCCGCCGAGCTCGATCCGCCCGGCCGTCGCCGGCACGAGCCGCAAGATGGCCCGGGCGGTCGTCGACTTGCCGCAGCCCGATTCCCCCACGAGCGCGAGCGTCCGACCCGCATTGAGGCACAGGCTCAGCCCGTCGACCGCCTTGACGGTGCCGGCGCGGCGCGCGAGCAGGCCGCGGCGCACGGGGAAGTGCACCCGGAGATCGGACACGCGCAGGACCGGCTCGGTCATGGGGTCCCGCGCTCCACGTGGCAGCAGACACAGTGCTTGGGGAGGTCGGGAGCGACGGCGGTCGCCTCGTCCGCCGCGCCCGGCTGCGGCACGTCGCGCGGCTCGGGG
The DNA here is from genome assembly GCA_016209145.1 of Deltaproteobacteria bacterium. GTDB lineage: Bacteria > Myxococcota_A > Polyangia > Polyangiales > Polyangiaceae > JACQWT01. Next base: position 12,335 of record JACQWT010000005.1, read on the forward strand.
AAGGACGCCGCGCACTCGTCCCGGGCAACGTCGCAGCGGGGATGGAAAGGACAGCCCGAAGGGATATCCAGCCCGGTCGCCGGTGTGCCCCGGATGGCCGGCAAGGGGCTCGCGCCCGGCGGCGCGTCGAGCCTGGGGGTGGAGGCGAGCAGGGCCCGGGTGTACGGATGGGCGGGCCGGCCCAGCACGGCCTCGGCCGGCCCGCGCTCCACGACGTGCCCCGCGTACATGACGGCAACGCGGTCGGCGGTCCGGGCCACGACGCCCATGTCGTGGGTCACCAGGATGACGGCGAGCCCGTGCTCCCGCACTTGCTCCAGGACAAGCTCCAGGATCTGTGCCTGCACCGTGGCGTCC
>JACQWT010000006.1:0-2999 GCA_016209145.1 Deltaproteobacteria bacterium
TCCTGACGTATCGCGCTGCCGTTCTCTCCCGTCGCTTCGACAGCCTATCAACCCAGCTTGAACAAACCTACAAGGCCGACGTACGGCTCGCCGCATAGCCGTGACAGCTCCGAACCCATGCCCACGTTGGATATGCACCCACGGCAACCAGGCCTACGTTGACGGCACCCCAATCCGCTTCTCGTGCGGCGTCACGTTCATCTCATGGATGTACGCCATCACCGCTGCCCACTGCCTCACACAGGCGCAGGTGCCCAGCCCCGCCGATACCACCCTCAAGGTCCGGATGTACATGCCCGGCCCCAACCTCACGCCGGATCCAGAGAAGAACCACTTGGGCTGGAAGAAGGCTGCTGCACTGTCACCATCTGACGGCTGGCCCAACTTCACACACACGAAGCTTACGGCGGAGGACGGCTACGTGTTTGAAGACTACGAGTGCCAGCTCGTGATGCGCTGTGGTGGCACGTTCAACGGAGACAAGCAGTGGGAGCCCTACAACTGTGACGCCGGCCCGAGCAAGGCCGCCGACGTCGCCCTGCTCCGCTGCGACCGCCGCGACGGAAAGGTGCTTCCCCCGAAGCAGCTCCCCGGGATGAAGCACCACCTGCTCAATGTCGCCCAGGCCGAGGCGCCCATGGGCGGTTCCGTCTACATGCCCTGGAAGCACGAGGTCTACGACATCCCCAACCAGCCGGAGAGCCCGCTCTACCAGCGCTATACCGTTAGGGTTGAGGGCCAGCAGGAGGAGAACTTTCACTACTTCGGTGGTGAGGACTCTGGCAATGAGAGGAATCAACTGCTGCCGCTCGAGTCGACGGGCTGGTGGTGTGGCGGTGTGTGGCTTCCGCGCAGGAAGCTCCAATACTCGCAAGTGTATGACGCCGTATATACAGAGCTAATGGGATGTCACGGGACCTCCGGCTCTTCGATCATGGAGTTCAACACGTCTACGCAACAGTTCGAGATATTGGGACCGAATGCGCGCGGCGATGGTGAGTTGTGGGACAGACTCTGTAGCGAGCCGAGCTACTGCAACCCGGGCGAGAAGCACATGGCGTATTCCTCGCTGGCCAATTCCCAGTACGTCGCGCAGTTCGCCGACGACTGCAAGGACGCGGGGCTCCCCGGCGGCAACCTCCTGTTGTGGCTGGCGTGCAGCACTTGGATGTTCGTGCCGCCGCTTCTGCTGAGCCCCTGTCCAATACAGTGGCCCTGTTTGTTCTGTTCGCCGTGGGAGCAGCTTCGCGTTCACAATGAGCCGGTGATTGAGGTAAGCGTACCAAAGCCGGTCTCCATCCCGGGCGCGAGCTTTGTCGCGGCGGCGGCCTATCGGATTTCGGTGCGTACCGTGGCCATCGTGGGCGAGGATCCGCCGCTCGTGACTCTGCGGGTGGGCAACCAGGTAATTGTGGCGGGGCTGGCGCCGCGTCATGATCCCGAGGAGCATGAGTTGCTGGGCCTGGTGGCGGCGAGGTTCTATGCGGAGAGGAACGGGGTTCAGCCGGTGCAGATCGCGGCCGATGCCCTTTCGGGGAAGTTCAGCGCGACCGAGATCGTGGTGGCGCGGGAGGATGAGGTGAACGATTTCGGCACGATCTTCCAGCGTGCCGGATTTGGGCTGGTTCCGGCCGGTGGGCTGACGGCGGCGGGCGAGGTGGCAGTGCCTATGCGCTTCGTGGCGAGGGGGCTGACGGCGGCAGAGGGCTACGGGCCGCTGCTGCTCGCCAATGAGAGGATGGTGGTGAGCCGGGCCGCGTTCGTTGAGGGCCGCCGGTGGAAGGTCGGGTTCGACGCGTCGGCCTCGAGTCAGGACTTGACTTGCGGGCTGATCCTGAGCGACGGCACGGCGGTGACCGAGCCGTGCAATGTTGAGAGCCTGGTGGAGCTGGAGATGGAGCCGCCGGCGGCGGCGCAGCCGGTGGCGTTCTACATCGAGGCGGGACCGGACGCGCAGCCGGTGCTCTTCCACGAGTTGGGCATGCAGTCGCTGCCGCCGGCGGGTGAGGTGGACGTCGTTTCGATCTGTCATTTCCCTCCGGGCAAGCCTAGCAACGCCCATACCATCACGGTGGAGGCACCGGCGCTGAAGGCGCACCTGGCGCACGGCGACACGATCGGTCAGTGCCCCGAGAAGGCCGGAGTGAAGATGATCATCTGCCACTATCCGCCGGGCGATCCCGGGAACCCGCAGACTATTGAGATCGCCCCAGCAGCGCTGCCGGCGCACCTGGCGCACGGCGACACGCTGGGGTCCTGCCCACTTGACGACTAGGGCGGTGGGAGTGGGTGAGGGCGGCTGGCGGATAGCCCATCCAAATGTGGTTGGCTGGCGGCGTATGCGCCTTGGATTTCGGGTAGTTGGACGCGTGCTCTCCCCGATCCGGCCGAGCCTGTGCGGTGCGGCACTGCTCGCTCTGTCCTTGGCCGTCGTGGCCGCGGCCGGCTCGGCGCAGCCGGCCGGCGCGGGGCCTGCCGGCTCCACGGCCGCGGCGGACCAAGCGGTGCTGGCGGCGCAGCGGCACTTCGCCGCGGGGCGATATGGCGAGGGCCGGACGGTGCTGCTCGACGCCTGCGTCAAGGTGCGCGGCTCGCACGCCGGCTACGCGCGGCTGCTCATGGCGCTGGCCGTCTTCTACGAGCGCGACGTGGGCGACCCGCGCTTCGCGCGGGGATACGTCCGGGAGATCCGGAGCTTGAAGCTCGCGCCCGACAACCCCGACCTGCTCGGCGCGGCGCGCATGGACGCCAGGCTAGGCGCCCTGGCCGTCGAGTACGGGCCGCAGGATGCGCTGCTGGCGCGCATGGCGCGGCCCGAGAGCGGGCGAGACGCGCTGCAGGAGCGAGTGGCCGAGCTGACGGCGCTGGTCGAGCGCCGGCCGGACTACCCGCGGCTTGCCGCGGCCTTTCACTTTCTCGGAGAAAGCCACCTCGGGCTCGACGACTACCCTGCGGCCTACCGGGCTTGTGCGAAGGCGCTCGCGCTGCGCCCGGCCATC
>JACQWT010000006.1:3044-10367 GCA_016209145.1 Deltaproteobacteria bacterium
CCGCGACCTGTCGCGCGGCACCTGGGCTACGCTCGGCCTCCTCGTGCTTGCGGCCGGCGTGCTGTTCTACGCGCGCGGGCCGCTGCGGCGGCTCGGGGTCAGGCATGCGCTCGTGCTGGCGGGGGCCGCGGGCGCATGGTGGGCCTGCTTCAGGCTGTTCGTCTGGTGGGGAGGCAAGAGCCTGGCGTCCCCGCTGCCGTCTCTTGCCGCGCCGGTCTACCTCTTCACCGGCATCGGCAGCCCCATGTCGGAGCCGCTCTGGGCGCTGTTCTGGTACGGGCTCGTGGCCGTGGCCGGGGCCTTCGTGCTGGCCGCTTCGAGCGCCGGGCTGCGGCCCCGCTGGACGTGGGCCTTCGCGAACGCCGCGGCCTCGCTCGTGCTCTGTGCCTGCTTGACGACACAGCTCTACCTGCGCCAGGGCGGCGCCGTGTTCCGGCCGGCGCTGCAGGGGCGGTATCCGTACTTGTGGGGCACCGTCTACTACCCGCTCAGCGAGGGCCAGGATCCGTACCTGCTCACCGAGCCGCTGAGCTTCTGTCGTTTCCAGGAGACGGTGGAGCGCATGGACGAGGCAGAGACGCGCAAGTGGTTCAGGGGGTACGCGGAGGCTTGCCGCAAGCGCTAGGGGCGCGGCGGCGCACGGGCGAGGAGGCGGCATGAGGCATCGCTTCGAGAGCTTCGGCGGCATCATCGCCAGCGACGAGCCTCCGTTTCTGGCGTTCGTCGACCGGCTTCTCATGCGCGAGCTCGGGCTGGGCGAGTCCCCGCTCTGGGAGAGCGCCGACGAGCGGATCGGGCTGCTTTCGGCGCCGACCGAGGTGCATCTCGCCACGACGAGCGCGTGTGCCGTTCGCTGCGACCACTGCTACATGGACGCGGGCGAGAAGGCCGCGGACGAGATGGACGGCGCGGCGCTGCGCCACGCCCTGGAGCTGCTCGCCGCGATGGGCGTGTTCCACGTGGCCCTGGGCGGAGGGGAGGCGTTGCTACGTTCGGATCTGTTCGACGCGGCGCGATACGCACGCGAGCTCGGGCTCGTGCCGAATCTGACCATCTCGGGTGGCGCCATGAGCCGGGAGCTCGCGCGGCGCATGGCGGTGTTCGGGCAGGTCAACGTCTCGGTCGACGGCATCGGCCCCTACGCCGGAGCCTTCCGCGCCGCCGCGCTGTTCGAGCGCGCGGATGCGGCCATTTCCATGCTGCTCGATGCGGGCGTGCCGGCGGGCATCAACTGCGTCCTGGGCCGGCGTAACTTCGACGGCCTGCCGGGGCTATTTGCCTACGCGAAGGACAAGGGATGTAACGAGATCGAGCTGCTGCGGCTCAAGCCGGCCGGCCGCGGCGCCGTGGCCTTCCTCGCACAGCGCACGAGCTACGAGCAGAACGTGGCCCTGACGCCCCTGTTGGCCGAGCTCTCGCAGCGCCACGGCTTGCGGGCCAAGCTGGACTGCTCGTTCGTGCCGATGATGTGCCATCATCGGCCGCCCCTCGAGCTGCTCGAGGCTACCGCCACGTACGGCTGTGAGGCGGCCAACGTGCTCGTGGGCGTGCGCAGCGACGGGACGGTGGCGGCGTGCTCCTTCCTCCCGGGCGCCGGGTTCCGCGTGGGCGAGCTGCGCGAGCGCTGGCGCACGGATCCTGGCTTCGCCGAGCTGCGTGGTTGGGCGGAGCGCGCGCCCGAGCCGTGCCGGAGCTGCGCGTACCTCGGGATCTGCAAGGGGGGCTGCCACGCGGTCGCGGCGTTCGTTTCGGGCAGCATCTTCGACCCGGATCCGGACTGCCCGCGCGTGGTGGAGCACCGCAGCGGGCAGGCAGGGGAGGATGCACATGCGCCCTAGCCCGAAGCTGCTGTTCCTCGCGCGAAGCGCGCCCGGGGTGGCCGTGCAGCTCGCCGGGCTGTGGTGCGCCACGAGGCCGGGCTGGGCGGAGGTGCGCCTGCTCGCCGGCGTGATTCTCGCGGCCGTGGGCACGCCGCTCGTGATGGCCGCCATCGAGCCGTACGTTGCGCGCCTTGGCCGGCGCGACGCCTGGGCCATGGCTGCCCTACTCGGTCCGCTGGGGTCGCTCGTCGTGGCCGGCCTGCGACCGGCGAGCGGCGCGGGCCGCGTGGGCGCGCGCGCGCCGGGGCGGGGCAGGTCACGGGCGGATCGCGTGGCGGCCGTGCTCGTGACGGGCCTCGTAAGCATTGGCTTGCTCTGGGGCGCCACGGTCTGGCTCGCCGGACCCGACGGGACCGTGGCCGCGCCGGCGGACTGCCGGCAAAACGAGAGACTGGCCTACGAGCGCTTGCGCTCGATCGCTCGAGCGCAAGAGAGGTACAAGGCAAGAGACTGGGACGGAGACGGCAAGAAGACCTATGCCGCCTTTCACATTCACCTCTGGCGCAGCGTCGATGCCGCCGGCCGCCCCGTGCCGGTGGGGCTGATTTCGCGCGAGCTCGGCTTCGCCATGGCTCGCAGGTTTGCCCTGGACGGCTACGTGTACCGGAGCGTGCACCGGCGTGAGGGCCTGTCGCCGGCCGCGACCGCCGCGCCCTCTGGCGCGGCACTAGATCCGGAGAAGGAGTGGGCTGTCGCCGCTGTCCCGGCCGACCCGCAGAAGACGGGCACGCTGGCCTTCCTGGCCGACAGCTCGGGCGCGATCTGGGCGCTTCCCAACGGCAGCCTGGACGCGGCCATCTACACGCGCGACCCGACCTCCAGCGGGTGGATCGAGATCCCCTCGGTCGCGCGCCTGGCCGAGCTCCAGCGAACCATCGCGTATCCTGAGGCCACGGCGGCCGGGCGGTAGACGGGGCCGCTCAGAACCGCCCGACCAGGCCGGCCGTGCCGGGGCCGACGGCCGGCCGCAGCACGAGCCCCGTCTGGGCTGCCGGCGCCTCGGTGTCAGCCCCGCCGCCCAGCACGGTCAGGCAGACTGCGCCGGCGAGGATGCCCGCGGCGCCGACGACGAAGCCCGCAGTGGAGACGTGCGCCAGGGTCATGGCGCCGTCGTAGTCCTCGCGCTGCGCCTCACGGCACACGCCATCGGGGCACTGGTCCATGACGTCGGATGCTTGCGAGAGCGTCAGGATCCCCGTGACCGTGCCGGTGACAAGGCCCGCGGCGCCGACGCCAAAGCCCACCCAGACGAGCGGCGAGATGCCGGCCGTGGCGGACGGCTCCGGCTTGGCCGGCTCGGGCTCCCGCGGGCCGAAGGTGACGGGCGGGGGTGCGGACTTGGCCGGCGGCGGCTCCGGCTTCGCCGCAGGCGCCGGGCCGACGGGCGAAGGCTGCGCCGGCTGCTCCGGCCGCAGCTCGATCGTCACGAGCTTCTGCTCGCGTTCCGCGAGCGTCACTACTTGCTTGGCCTCGGCAAAGCCCGCGGCGGTGACGACCACGGTGTGCTCGCCGGGATCGAGCTTGCGCGCCAGCCTGGCCGCCGAAGGTGGCAGCGGCGCCGCGTCGATCGCGACCTCCACCGCCGTACCCGCGGCGGGGCCGACTACCCGCACCGTGAGCGAAGGGATGCGCTCGGCGAGCTGGGCGGCAAGCTCGGCCGCCTGCTTGCGGGCGGCCGCGAGCAGCGGGGCTTCGCCGGGCGCCGCCGGCGTGTTCTGGACGGCCATCAGCGTATCGCGTGCCTCCAGCAGCTTCCCGAGCAGGGCCTGGGCGCGCCCCAGCTCCAGGCCGGTGGTCGGCACTCTCATGATGTCGTCGGCCGCCTTGAAGGCTTCCACGGCTCCCTGGTAGTCCTTCGCCGCGAGCTTCTTCGCGCCCTCGTTCATCAGGGTACGCGCCGTCTCCCGGTCGGCGGCGGTCGGCCGGCCGGCCGTCGCCGGCGCCGCGGGCTGCGCCGCTGCCGGCAGGGCGAGAAAGAAGATCGCGGCCAGCGTAGCCGCCAGTCTCAGGGTCAACGAGCTAGATCCCCCGGCTCCTTTGTGCATCTTCGGATCCTTGGCCGGTCGCGGGGGGCTACAGGAACGACCCGCTGTAGCCCTTGGGCATGGAGGGCGGCGTCTTGGCGTCGAAGCGGGCGACGATGCCGTGGTAGGCACCGTTGGTGAATGGCACGAGGTAGAGATAGCGGCCGTCGAACACGCCGCCGATGAAGCCCTTGGCCCCGGCCTGGACGTCCTTGTTGATGTCAAAGACCGCCCATGAGCCCTGCTGGTCGAACGCCGCCTGCGTGTCGTAGCGTGCGATGATGCCGTGGGGGGTGGCATTGGCGTTGCTGGCCGGCACGAGATAGACATAGCGGCCGTCGAAGGCCGCCCCTTCGAAGCCCCGCGCGTTGAGATTGACCTTGCTAGTATCGTAGGTTGCCCACGAGCCCTTCTGGTCGAACGCGGCCTGCGTGTCGTAGCGCGCCACGATGCCATGGTAGCTGGACGCGCCGTTCTGGAACGGCACGAGATAGACGTAGCGGCCGTCGAAGGCCGCGCCGACGAAGCCCCGCGCGTTGGGATTGACCTTGCTAGTATCGTAGGTTGCCCACGAGCCCTTCTGGTCGAACGCCGCCTGCGTGTCGTAGCGCACCACGATGCCGTCGTAGATCGACTTGCTATTCTCGTAAGGCACAAGGTAGACGTAGCGGCCGTCGAACACGCCACCGGCGAAACCCTTGGCGCCGCCGTCTACGGAAACGGTGTCGAAGATGGCCCAGGAGCCCTTCTCGATGAAACCACCCTGGGTGTCGTAGCGCGCCACGAAGCCGTGGAAGCTGTTGGTGGCGTTCTGGCGCGGCACCAAGTAGACGTAGCGGCCGTCGAACACGCCGCCAAGGAAGCCCTTGGCGCTGCTTTGAACGGCAGTCACGTCGTAGGTGGCCCACGATCCGTTCTGGGCGAACGCTGCCTGGGTATCGTACCGCGTCACGAGACCGCTGTAGTTGCTGCCGAACATCGGCACGAAGTAGATGTACCGGCCATCGAACACGCCACCGAAGAAGCCCCTGGCGTCGCCGTTGACCGACGCCGCATTGAACACCTGCCAAGAGCCCTTGTTGCTGAAGTCGCCCTGCGTGTCGTGGCGCGCCACCTGGCCGTGGTAAGCACCGTTGAAGTACGGCACGAGGTAGACGTAGCGGCCATCGAACACGCCGCCGACGAAGCCCTTGGCCAAGACGTTCACGTCGACAGTAGCAACGTTGTAGGTAGACCACTTCGCCTTGTCCGTGACACTGTTGTAGACGGTCGAGTCCTTGCAGCCGCCCGTGTCGAGCTTGCAGCTCGGGCTGCACGCGAGGCTCCCCGTCCAGGTGGGACCGAGCACGCCGGCGCAGTCCTTGTTGCCCAGGTCGTTCTTGTCGCACTGCTCGGCGCCGTTCTTCTTGCCGTCGCCGCAGCACTGGCCGGCGTTGCAGGGGTCGCTGCACACGACGCCGCAGGCGCCGCAGTTCTTGGCGTCACTCGCCAACAGGACGCAGTCGTTACCGCACTTGGTGGTACCGCCCTGGCACACGCACGCTGCGCCGGAGCAGCCTTCGCTCGGCGCGCAGGCATTGCCGCAGGCGCCGCAGTTCTCGGGGTCGCTCGCCAACAGGACGCACTTGTTGCCGCACTTGGTCGTGCCGCCCTGGCAGACGGGCGTGCAGGTCCCCGCCGAGCAAGCCTCTCCCGGCGCACACGCCTTGCCGCAGAAGCCGCAGTTCTTGGGGTCGCTCGCCAACAGGACGCAGTCGTTGCCGCACTTGGTCGTGCCGCCCTGACACGTGCAAACTCCGCCGGAGCAGCCTTGCCCTTGCGGGCACGGCTGGTCGCAGCCGCCGCAGTGGGCCGGGTCGGTGCCCGTGTTCACGCACTTGCCGGCGCACTTGGTGGTCCCGCCCTGGCAGACCAGCCCGCACTGGCCCGCAGAGCAGAGCTCGCCCGGGCCGCAGGGCTTGCCGCAGCCTCCGCAGTGGGCGAGGTCGAGCTGGGTGTCCACGCACTTGCCGGCGCACTTCGTGGTGCCGCCCTGGCAGACCAGCCCGCACTGGCCCTGCGAGCAAACCTCGCCAGGCCCGCAGGACTTGCCGCAGCCGCCGCAGTTGGCCAGGTCGAGCTGGGTGTCCACGCACTTGTTCCCGCACTTCGTCATGCCGCCGGCGCACACCAGGCCGCAGCTTGCCGCCGAGCAGATCTCGCCCGGCGCACATGCCTTGCTGCAGCCGCCGCAGTTGGCCGGGTCGAGCAGGGTGTCGACGCACTTGCTCCCGCACTTGGTCGTGCCCGCGGTGCAGGCAAGTGCGCACTTGCCGGCGGCGCAGATCTCGCCGGGCGTGCAGTCATTGCCGCAGCCGCCGCAGTTTGCGGGATCGAACTTGGTGTTGGTGCACACGTTGCCGCACTTGACGGTGCCGCCGACGCACTGCAAGGCGCACTGCCCGGCCGAGCAGACCTCTCCGTTCTTGCATGCGTTGCCGCAGCCACCGCAGTTGGCGCCGTCGGTCTGGGTGTCGACGCACTTGGGGCCGCACTTGACGCCGCCATCGCACTCGAGCGCGCACTTGCTGCCGGCGCAGACCTCGCCCTCCACGCACGCCTGGTCACAGCCGCCGCAGTTGGCCGGGTCGAGCAGGGTGTCGACGCACTTATTCCCGCACTCGGTCATGCCGCCATGGCACTCGAGCGCGCACTTGCTGGCAGAGCATACCTCGCCGGGCACGCAGGCGTTGCCGCAGCTCCCGCAGTTGGCGGGGTCGAGGGCGGTATCGACGCACTTGTCCTCGCACTTCGTCGTGCCGCCCAGGCAGTCGACGGCGCACTGGCCGGCCGAGCACACCTCGCCAGATCCGCACTGTGTGCCGCAGCTCCCGCAGTTCTTGCGGTCGAGGGAGGTGTCCGTGCACGCGTCGCCGCAGAGCGTAGTGCCGCCCGTGCACACGACGCGGCAATCGCCTTCCGCACAGACAAACCCACTCTCGCACGGCTTGTTGCAGCCGCCGCAGTGCACGGGATCGACCGCGGTGTCCACACACGTCGCGCCGCACATCGTCAGCCCGGCAGGACAGGCGCCCCCGGTTCCGCCCGAGCCGTCGGCCGCGAACTCCACGCCGGCGAGGCCGGAGACGACCTCGCACCCGATGGCGGCCAGGGCCAGCGGCAAGGCCGCAAGCCCCAAGCCAGAACGCCACCCGGTCGTCGCGCGCACGTCCATACGCAACCCCTGCTCTCCTAGGAGTGTGTCGGAGAAAAAACCAAGTGCGCGGAATTGTTCGGTTCCAGTGTCAGAGTAAAGTGAGCGATTTCGATAACTTGGACCATTTCGAGCACGCTTTCTCCGACACGCTCCTAGGAGCGTGTCGGGCGAAACCCGCCAGGGCTCGTGTGTGGCTGTGACAGCGGGTGGCCGACGGTGCGCA
>JACQWT010000007.1 GCA_016209145.1 Deltaproteobacteria bacterium
CGCCGTGGCGCGGCCGATGGCCGGCGGCGGGCCGTCCTGGCTCACGGTGATGCTGCTGGGGGCGCTCGTCGCCGGGCTGGTGGTGGGCGGCGTCTATGCGGCACACGAGCTTGCGGGCGGGATGGAGCGCGACGACGACACGCTGACCGAGCCCGCGCCGAACGGCACGGCGACCTCGGAGGAGAATGCGGAGCTGCCCCCGGCGGAAACCCCCGAGGCCGGGCCGGCGACCACGCCCGAGATCCCGCCCGAGGAGCCGCCCTCGGCGACGGTGGCGACAACTACCAGTACGCCCTCGCCCGCGACAACCAGCACCACGACGAGCACGACAACCACGACGACAACTCCCACACACACGGCGACCACGACGACCACGACCACGACGACGACAAGCACCACGACCACGACACGCCCCCCGTTCGTCCTTCCGTCGGAGCTGCCGACCGGGCTCCCGCCGATCATCTTTCCCTTTCCGCTGCCCACGGGCGGGGACACGTCAACGCCGCCGCCCGCCACCACAACCACGAAGACGACGAAGCGGCCGCCGTGGCACTTCCCGAAGCACAAGTAGGAGGCCCCCGGACAACTGCTTCCGGCGCCCGCGGCAGCGGTACCCGTTCACGGCATTTCCGTGCCAGCGACGACGGCTCGCCGAGTCGGCCGCGATCGCGGCTTTCGTCCTCGGCCCGGGTCCTCGCGTACAGGAGTACGCTGCGGCCCGGGCCTCCGGGCGCGCTCATGCGCGCAGCCGCTTTCGTCCTCGGCCCGGGTCCTCGCGTACAGGAGTACGCTGCGGCCCGGGCCTCCGGGCGCGCTCATGCGCGCAGCCCCGCCTGACGAGCCGGGTGGGAGAAGGCGTGAACGCATACCGGCAGCGCGCGGGAATGCTCGCCGCGACACGGCAGCGCCGCGCGAACGCTGGCGCCCGGGCGCGGGCGGCGCTAGCATCGGCGCGCACCAATGGAGCCGAAGCCGTGCACGATGGTGACCCCCAGCGTGCGGCTTGTCCGCCATCTGAGAAGCGGGGGTATGGGCAGCGTCTGGGTCGCCGAGCACCTCAAGCTCGAGCGGCCCGTGGCCGTCAAGTTCGTCTCGGCCGAAGTGCCCCGCCAGCACTTGCCCGCTCTGCTGGCGCGCTTCGACCGCGAGGCCAAGGCGGCGGCCAAGCTCCGTAGCCGCCACGTGGTGACCATCCACGACTACGGCGTGCTCGCCGACGAACAACCGTTTCTGGTGATGGAGCTGCTCGCCGGCGAAAGCCTCGGGGATCGGCTGGCGCGGGAGCGCACGCTCGGCTTGAAGGAGACGGCGGTGGTGCTCAGGCAAGTGTGCTCCGCGCTCGGGGCCGCCCACGCGCAGGGCATCGTCCATCGCGACATCAAGCCGGACAACATCTTCCTCGCCAGCTCCGACGAAGAGGAAGAGCAGGGGCTGTTCGTCAAGGTGCTCGACTTCGGCATTGCCAAGATCGCCGAGCCGCCCGGCGCGGAGCGGGGCCTGACCGCCACGGGCGTGATGATGGGCACGCCGAATTACATGAGCCCGGAGCAGATGCAGGACGTCAAGCTGGTGGGGCCGGCCTCGGATCTCTGGGCCGTGGGTGCGGTGGCTTACCACGCCCTGGTGGGCGAGGTGCCGTTCCGCGGCGACACTGCCGTGGCGCTGTGGCTGAGCAAGAAGCAGGGCCCGCCCCGGCCCGTGAGCGAGCGCTGCCCGGGGGCCGGCGAGGCGCTCGACGGCTGGTTCGACTGCGCGCTGTGCCCGGATCCGAAGGGGCGATTTCCCTCGGCCAAGGAGATGTCGAGCGCGTTCGTGCAGGCGGCCCGCAAGTGCGGCGTGCGCATCTCGCTCGATCCGATCGACAGCGCCGAGCAGGAACGTGCCCGAGGCGAGCCAAGCGCTCGGCGGCCGCCCCGCGGCAGCGTGCGCTGGACGCAAGCCGAGTGGCTGGTGCGCTCCGGGCCGGGCAGCGAGCCGGTCGGGCCGGTCTCGCTCGACTCGATCCACCGTGGCATCGAGACCGGCGAGCTCCCCCCCGACGCACAGGCGTGCCGCCAGGGCTCGGCCGACTGGCAGCTTGCGAGCCTGGTGCTGGTCGAGCAGGCCCGGCAGCGCTCGGAGCCGCCGCCGCGTCCCGAGCAGTCGCCCGTGCACACGGTGCCGCGCGCCCCGGCCGGAGCGCCGCAGGCGCCGCCGCCGGCCGCCGTGCCGGCACAGACCGAGCCGGGCTGGCCGCCTCCGGAGATGCGCGACCCCCCGAGGCGCCCGCGGCGCCCGCTGGCGAGCCGCTCAGCCTGCCCGAGATCGAGGAGCCCGTGACCGAGTCGCTCGAGCCGGAGCAGCCGACCGCGCCGCTCGGGCAGGCGCTGCCTGGCCAAGCCGCGCTGCCGGATGCGCCCGCCCGCTCCTGGCGCGCGACGCCGACCGCGCCGCTTCCCCAGCCCTCGCCGAGCCAGGCGAGCGCCGAGGAGCCTCCCACCGATCGACCGGCCGTCGAGGACGGCCGGCAGCGTAGCTTCGCCGGCGCGTCGCGGACCATCCCCGGCCTGGCGGGCCTGGGCCTGGTCGTGTCGCACGTGAGCCGGCGCACGGCCCTCGGCGCGCCGATCGGCCTCGGGGCCGCTGTGGCCGTTGTCTGGGCGGCGCTCATGCTGAGCCGCGGCCGGCCCGCGGGCACGGCTGCGAGCGGCATGACTTCTGCGGCGCCGAGCGCGCGTGCGGCGCGCACCGCACGGCCCGCCGCGAGCCAGCCCAAGCCGCCGCCGGCGGGCATGGTGGCCGTGGCCGCGGGCAGCTACACGGTCGGCTGCGCGGCCGGGAGCCGGCAGTGCTGGGACGACGAGAAGCCGGCGCAGCGCGTGGCGCTGGGGCGCTTCGGCATCATGGTCCACGAGGTGAGCGCGGCGCAGTACGCCGAGTGCGTGGCTGCGGGCGTCTGTCCCAGGCCGGGCGAGGGCGAGGGCTGCACGGGGCGGCGCGCGGGCAGAGAGCAAGCGCCCATCAACTGCGTGACCTGGGACGCCGCCGCCGCGTACTGCCGCCAGCGCGGCTGGCAGCTTCCGACCGAGGTAGAGTGGGAGGTAGCGGCGCGCGGGCCGGGGCTGGCCGACCAGCCGTGGGGCGCCAAGACGGCCTCGTGCGAGCTCGCCGCCATCGCCTCCGAGCGCGGTCCGGGCTGCGGCACCGGAGGACCGCTGCCGGTGGGCTCGCGGCCGGCCGACCGCTCGTGGGTGGGAGCGCTCGACATGGGCGGCAACGTGCGCGAGTGGACGGCGTCCGACTACGCCGCCTACCCTGGCGGCAAGGCCGACGGGGAGCGCCAGGGCAAGGTCAACCGGGGCGCGAGCTTCACGATGACGCCGGAGCGGGCCGACACGAGCCATACGCGCAGCGTGGACCGAGCCGGCGCCTCGCGCGCCGACCTCGGCTTCCGCTGTGCAGTGGATCTATAGAGGAGCCAATGGCAGCGACGAGCAGAACCTGGGTGGGGCGAAGGGCGCTGGCGCTAGTGGCGCCGCTAGCCGCCGCTTTCGCGCTGGCGGCCAGCACTGCCGGTGCCCAACCGCAGAGGTGCCGGGGAAGCCAGGACTGGTACGCCGGAGCGTGCCGCTACCCCGAGGACATCGCCAAGATGAAGGCCGAGGAGCAGAAGCGGCGCGCCGAGGCCGAGCGGCAACGGACTGAGGAGCAAGCGCGGCGCCGCGCACAGGAGCGCCAGCGCGACCTCGACGACTGCGAGCGCGCGAAGGCCGCGGACAGCCTCGATGGTTGGAACGGCTACCTCGCCGCGCACCCGAGCGGCGCGTGCAGCGAGCAGGCCCGAGCACGAGTGGCCGAGCTCCAGGCCGCTGCTGCGTACGAGGAGGCGCCCGCACCGCCGCCACCTCCTGCGCCGGAGCCGCCAGCGCCGGTCGCGCCGCGGCCGCCTTCACCGGCACCGCCACCAACGGCCGCGGCGCCACTGCCGCCGCCTGCGCCTCGCTTCCCGCCGGCCGACCGCGGCCGTCCCTCCGGCGTCTCGCCGCTCGCCTACGTCGGCTTCGCCGTCGGCGGCGCGGCTCTGCTCGTCGGAGCCATCAGCGGCGGCGTGGCTGCCTCGAGCGCCTCGACCCTGAAGGGCGAGTGCAGCGCCACGGGCGCGTGCCCGCCTAGCAAGGAGGAGGACCTCGACAGCGCATACGCCATGGCGAACGTCTCGACCGCGAGCTTCGTCGTCTGCGGCGTGGGGCTCGGCGTGGGGGTAGTCGGGCTGCTGCTGCCGGGCTCGAGCCGCGGGCAGCCGAGGGCCGGGCTGCTCGTGCGCGCAGGCCCAGGCGGAGCCGCGGCAAGTATGGCTTGGTGAGCGAGCACCTCACCCTTGCCGCCGTGATGCGCGCGGCGCGCGCGGCGGCGCGCGGCAAGCGACGCAGCGTGAAC
>JACQWT010000008.1 GCA_016209145.1 Deltaproteobacteria bacterium
CGTCCGCGCGCCCGGGCGGCGCGGGCGCGGCAATCGGCCAGGAGCCGGACGATCCCGGAGCGGGCGGGACGGGAGGAGCCGGCGCCGGAGGCGGCACGAAGGGCAGAGCGCCGTCGGACCAGGACGCGGGATCCTCCAGCCGGCCGGCGCCGGGGCTGCCGGCGGGCGCGAAAGGCAGCGGGGCACGTCCCGCGGGCAGCGGCTCACCCACGCGCGTCGCATCTTCGGGATCGGGAAGATGCAGCGCCCCGGTGCCGGGCCCCCGCATCGGGCGAGGCCGGTCGGCACGCGTGTGCTCCACGTCCGCCGTGCCGGCCTCCTGGCCCGCGCTCTCCATCCCGGCGACGATGCGGAGCTCCTCGTCGGGCCGATCGAGCCCGAGCTCGCCGCGGAAGGTAAGAGCACAGCGCCCGCGCGTCGTGTCGATCCAGAGGGTGTCGGCGCGCATCGGCGTCCGCGTCGCCGGCCCGCGTCCCTCGACGAAGACCGCCGGCCGGATCCCCGGCAGCTTGGTCACGAGCCGCCGGTGCTCGCGGTGCAGGTTCTCCAGCACGATGCACTCGTCGTCGCGCAGCGCGGCAACCTGCTGGTCGCGCGGCGCGACGTTGAAGTAGCCGAGGTCGAAGCCCTCGGGCAAGGGACGGCTCGGCCAGTCGCGCGGGGACCAGATGGCCGCGTGCCGGCCGAGCCTCTCGATCCGCTCCGGCCAGCTCGGGGCGATGGGGCCGAAGCCGATCGGCTCGATCGGCATGTCGGGGCGCGCGAGCTTCATCCCCCGCGACTGGAAGTGGGGCAGCAGGCGCCGGCCGTAGGGGTCGCGCGCGCCCAGCCCAATGCCGACCGGGTTGCGCGTACCCGGGCCTCCCGCCGCGCCCTCGTAGGCCAGGGCCATCTCGGCGAACGGCTCCCCCTGCTGCAGCGCGCCGTCAGGCGCGAGGGCGCGTGCGCCGAAGACCTCGATCGACTTGTTGATCTCGGCCACGATGAGCCGCGCCACCAGCGAGCGCACCGGCGCCCCGCCCGGGGCGAAGGCCGATCCCACCAGCACGACGTCGGCGCGCGGCTTGAGCGGCACGGCGTCCGCCGGAGCGTACAGGCTGCGCGACGGCTCGCCCTGCCAGTAGCTGTCCTCGGCTTGCAGCTCCTCCTGCTCGGACGCGAGCGGCGACTCGCCCGGCGCAAGGTCGTACGTCGCCTTGCTGTAGACGGTGAGGATCCACTCGCGGGGCCGGCGCTGCCACACCAGCAGCCCGGCGCGCAGCGGCGAGGTGCTTACGATCTCCATCTCGACGCAGAGCATAACGTCTACGCGGGCGCATGCCGAGCTTTCGTTGCCGGCCCCGTGCCGGTGCGCTACGCCGGAGCGCAGCCATGGATCCCCGACGGCTCCGCGATCTGCTGGAGCGCCTGCAGCGAGGCGAAACGAGCGTGGAGCAGGCACTCGCCCTGCTGCGCCGGCTGCCGTATGCCGACCTCGAAATGGCCAAGGTGGACCACCACCGCCCGCTGCGCCAGGGCGCGCCGGAAGTGATCTTCGGCGAAGGCAAGACGAGCCAGCAGATTGCCGCCATTGCGACCGAGCTCCTGGGCGCCGGCCAGAACGTGCTCGTCACCCGCCTGGACGAGGGCAAGGCCGCCGCGCTGGCCCCGGCCCTGCCGGGGCTGTGCTACGTCGCGACAGCGCGCCTCGGCCGCCTCGAGTCGTCGCCGCCCGTCCGGCGCCCTTGCGCCCCGGTGGCGGTCGTGGCGGCGGGCACGAGCGACATCCCGGTGGCCGAGGAGGCGGCAGAGACGCTCGGCGCGCTGGGGCTGGAGGCGAGCCGCCTGTACGACGTCGGGGTGGCCGGCATCCACCGGCTGCTGGCGCACGCCGAGGAGCTGCAAGGGGCCAGCGCCGCCATCGTCGTCGCCGGCATGGAGGGCGCTCTGCCGAGCGTGGTCGGAGGCATCGTCGGCTGCCCCGTCGTGGCCGTGCCTACCAGCGTCGGCTACGGCACGGCGCTGGGCGGCCTTACCGCCCTGTTCGCCATGCTCACCTCGTGTGCCCCGGGGGTATGTGTCGTGAACATCGACAACGGCTTTGGCGCGGCCATGTGCGTGCACCGCATGCTTCCCGCGGCGGCCCGGCAGGTGCAGCCGTGAGCACCCGGAGGCCTGGCGCCCGATCGGCTCGGGCCGCCGCCGGCGCACGCAACCACCCGACAGCGCCCGGCCGTGAGCCCCTCGGCGTGGACGCCGGACGGGGCAAGCTGCTCTTCTTCGACTGCCCGAGCGGGATCGCGGGCGACATGACCGTGGCCGCGCTGCTCGATCTGGGCGTGCCGCTCGACGTCGTCGAGCAGGCGCTCGGTGCGCTCGCCCTGCGGGGCTGGCGGCTGGAGGTCGGGCGGACGGCGCGCAGCGGCATCGGGGCCGCCCAGCTTGCCGTGCACGTCGAGCCCGGCCAGCCCGAGCGCAGCTTCCGGCAGATCCAGGTACTGCTCGGCCGCGCGCCGCTCTCCAGCCCGGTGCGCGCGCTGGCGCGGCGGATCTTCCGGCGCCTGGGCGAGGCTGAGGCATCGGTGCACGGCGTGAAGCTCGATGACGTTCACTTCCACGAGGTCGGCGCCGTCGACGCGATCGTCGACGTGGTGGCCACGGCGGCGGCCATCGCCCACCTCGGCGCGCGGGTGCTCTGCTCCCCTTTGCCCATGGGACACGGCATCGTGGCCGCACGCCACGGCCCCCTGCCCCTTCCCGCGCCCGCCGTCATCGAGTGCTTGCGCGGCGTTCCCACCTACGGCGTCGAGATCGAGGCCGAGCTCGTCACTCCCACGGGCGCGGCCATTGCCGCCGCGCTCGCCGAGGGCTTCACGCGCTGGCCGGCCATCGCGCCCGAGCGCGCCGGCTACGGCGCGGGCAGGACGGAGCTCGCGGACCGGCCGAACCTGTTGCGCGCGGTGCTGGGCAGTCCGGCCGAGCCGCCGTCGCTCCTTTGGGGCGAACCCAGCCACGTCGTGATCGAGGCGAACGTGGACGACATGACGGGAGAGCTCGCCGCCCACGCCATTGCCGAGCTGCTCGCCTCGGGCGCGCTCGACGCCTGGGCAGCGCCGATCACGATGAAGAAGGGGCGGCCCGCGCTCACCATCGCCGCGCTGGTGCCGCGGCTCGGTGCGGACCAAGTGGCCGAGGTCATGCTGCGCGAGACAACGAGCTTCGGGGTGCGCTGCCACGGGGTGCAGCGCCGGGAGCGCGCCCGGCGCACGGTGCGGGTCGAGACACGCTACGGACCGCTCGGCGTGAAGGTCGGCCATGGTGGCACGGGACCGGCCCAGGTCAAGCCGGAGTTCGACGACTGCGCCCGCGCGGCGCAAGCCTGCGGCGTGCCGCTGCGCGCGGTCATCGCCGCGGCGCTGGCGGCGTACGAGGCGAAGGAGGGCGGCTCCTAGCGCGGGCTTCGCCCGCAACTCAAGCCGCCAACGCCAGCGTTCACGCCTTTGCGTTCCCCCACGGCCTTCAGCCAGTGGCACTCTGCGCTGCGCTTTCGAGCGCTGGACACCGAACCCCGGGCGGAGGCGCCAGGGCCGCGGTTGCCGGCCGACCAGAAGTATCACGCTGTCCGTCCCTGCGGGACGGGGTTCGGGTCCCGACGCGCGCTGCGCGCGCGTCACCCGTGCCCCGGCTGCCTCGGCGTCGGGGCCCCAACCCCGACGCCCGTCTCGGGCGCTTCGCGCAGCCGAAAATCGTCGCGCGGCGCGACGATTTTCGGGAGTAGTGGATCAGTCCGGCCGTTCGACCGGCAGCCCCTCGGCCTCCCAGGCGAGCAAGCCGCCCTCGAGGAAGGCTACGGGCACGCCCTCGCGGCCCAGCTTGTCGCACAGGGCGCGCGACCTGTCGCCCCCGCGGCAGTAGAGCACCGCCGGAGCGCTCAGCATGTGCAGCTCGGCCAAGCGCTGCTCGATCTGCTCCAGGGGCATGTGCTTGGCGCCGGGCAGGTGCGCGCGGCCGTAGGAGGCGCCGTCGCGCGTGTCGACCGCCACCACCTCGCCGGCCCGCAGGAGCTGCGCCAGCTCCGCCGCCGTCACCGCGCCCTGCGCCCGCGGGAGAAACGGCTCGACCAGCTCGCGCAGCTTGGCCCGCCGCACCACGCCCTGCTCCATGCCCACCGGTCGCCCCTGCGCGAAGGCCATGAAAGTCGGCACCGCCTGGATCCGCAGCATCTGCGCCAGGCGCTTGCACTGATCGATGTCCACCTTGACGACCTTGGCCTTGCCCTCCAGCTCTGCCGCCAGCGCCTCGACCTCCGGCGCCACTTGCTTGCAGGGCGCGCACCAGGTCGCGAAGAACTCGACCAGCACCGGCAGCTCGCTGCGAAGCACCTCGGCCTCGAACTGCGACTCGCTCACCACCTTCAGCGCCATGGTCCCCTCATAGCCGCAGCTCCGCGCGCTGGCTACACCCGCTCAGGGCGGCGCCGGCGACGAGAATGCCTCGCGCAACGCAGCCGCGATGCGGCGCGGCCGCCGCGTCGCCGTCGCCACGAACGCCCACGTGGTCACGGCCCGGACGAGATCGACGTCCTCGGGCACCCGTCGGATCCGCGTGTGGCGGAACGAGCAAACCGCCGACCAGTCTGCCACCCAGGTCGTGAGCTCGACGGCGTCCCCCGCGAAGGCCGTCCCAAGGTAGTCAATCTCGTGGCGGCGCACGACGAAGACCGCACCGAGCTCCAGGTAGCGCTCGTAGCCCCATCCCACGTGCGTCGAGTGGGCCCGGGCCGCGTCCTGGATCCATCTCACGTAGGCGACGTTCGAGACGTGCCCCAGCTCGTCCGTGTCGTGCGGGCTGGCCACGATGCGGTGCACGAAGATTGCCGGCTCGGGGTTCGCCGCGCGACTCACGGTGGCGGACTCTAGTGGCGCGTCCCACAAGTCGTGCGGAGAAATGGTTGCCGGGACGCGCCACGCGGGTGGGGGTCCGGGGGAGGCGGCGCCCCGCCTCCCCCGGTAGGGCCCGCGGGGAGGGCACGCCGCTTGCGCGGCCGAAGGCCGCAATTGCAGGCGGCGTGGCCTTCCCCGCGAAGTGGGCCGTCCCGCCCCCATATCCGCGGGACTTGCGGGACGGCCCACTAGCGCCGCCCCCCGCTCGTCGCCACCCGGCCGTCCACATTCTCGCCGAGCGCATCGGCCACGAGATAGCTGGCTCCGACCGTCACGGCGAGCGCCGCCGCCGCGGCCAGGAGCGGCGTGGGTCTGGCCGAAGGGGCAAGCCCGCCGGCGATGAGGCTTCCCCACGAGACGTCCAGGCCGATGCCCAGGAAGGAGAGCGCCGCCTCGAGCAGCACGGTCGACGCCATCCCGAACATCAGGCTGACCAGCACCGGTCCCATGGCGTGGGGCAGGACGTGCCGCGCGAGCAAGCGCCATGGGCTGCAGCCGACGGCGCGTGCCCCGAGCACGAAGTCCGCCGCACCGAGGCGAATCACCTCGGCGCGCACGAGGCGCGCCAGCTCGGCCCAGCGCACGGCGGCAACCGCGAGCGCCAGCGCCCCGACCGATCCGCCCGGCCAGGCCACCAGCACGACCGCGGCGACCACTACGGGCGGAAACGCCGCACAGAGCTCGACCGGACGCGCGAGCAACTCGTCCCAGAAGCCCCCGAAGTGACCCGCGAGCGCCCCGGCGACGACGCCGAGCAGCAGCGCGGCGAGCAGGGCAGCCGCCGCCGCACCGAGCGCGCCCCGCGCGCCGTAGATGAGACGCGCCGCCACGTCGCGCCCGGCACCATCCGTGCCCAGCGGATGCTCCCAGGTGGCGGCCGCGTGCGGTCCGGCCGCGCTCGCCGTGTTCGGTCCGTGGCGCAAGACCGGCCAGATCGCGAAGCGGGCTCGGTCCCACCCGGCGCCGGCCGGTGCGGCGCGGCCCACGGCCGGCAGGAGCGCCCAACCCTGCGGCGTCTGCGCCACGATCGGCGCATCGGCGGCCAGGAGCTCGGCGAAGAGGGCGGGCAGGGCGACCAGAGCCAGCACGAGCAGCCCGGCGCGGATCCGCCAGGCGTGCCCCAGCCGGCGGCGCGCGCGGGAGAAGTGCGAGTGCGGCGGCCCGATCATGTTCCCTTGCCCCGAGCGCGTGACGCCGCACGCGGATCGAGCGCCGCCTGCGCGACATCGGCCGCCACGAGCGCCAGCGCCGCCACAAGCGCGAAGCCGAGCGCGAGCGCCATCAGCCAGCGCGTGTCGTGGTCCTGCACGGCGCGAGTTGTCGCCTCGCCGAGGCCCGACAAGCCGAAGACGCGCTCCAGCACGAAGGCACCGGTGACGGCGAACGGCAGCTCGAGCGCCAGGCGGCACGTCACCGGGACGAGCGCGGCGGGCAAAGCGTGCACCACCAGCACGCGCTTTGGGCCTGCGCCCCGTGCCACCACCGCCCGCACGTGATCCTCGCACAACTCCCGCACCAGGGCCGTGCGCGCGTGCCTGGTCGGATCGGCAACGAGCACGAGCGCGAGCACGAGCGACGGCACCACGATCGATCCGTGGCTACGAGCACCGAGCGTCCCGGCAAGCACGCCGAGCACGGCCGGCGAGAGCACGTGGGGCAGCAGCGCCGCGGCCGACAGCCCGTGGCCCCAAGCCCGGCC
Organism: Deltaproteobacteria bacterium; assembly: GCA_016209145.1. Classification (GTDB taxonomy): domain Bacteria; phylum Myxococcota_A; class Polyangia; order Polyangiales; family Polyangiaceae; genus JACQWT01. The sequence goes on from JACQWT010000008.1 coordinate 6,622, forward strand.
CCGCCACGCCGCCCCGAGCGCGCCGAGCGGGACGGCAAGCGCATAGGCCAGGGCGATGGCCGCCAGGACGAGCGCCATCGTGACCGCGGCGCGCGCGCCCAGATCGTGCAGCACCGGCCGGCCCTGCGCGTCGAGGCCGAGCCTCATGACCACGGCCTCGTGCACCCACTTGCCGTAGCGGGTCTGCAGGAAGATGGCGCCGACGCGCGCCGCACCCAACAGAGGCACGAAGTCGGAACGGTAGACCAGCCACCAGCGCTGCCAGCGCCGGACGCAGGCGCTGGCCCGATCGAGATCGGCGTCGGGGCCGATGCGGTCCTGCTGGCCGGTCGCGTGCGCGATGAGATCGACAAGCCGCCTGGTGCGGCCCAGGCTGGAGCGGTCGCCCGGCTCCTCGAGGGATTCGAACAGCGCGTCGAGGGCGAGGGTGTCCAACACGCGGACCTCGTCGGCGCGCGCCTCGGTGCCGTAGCGCGCGAAGCGCTCGACGGCGCTGCGGGCGGTCGCCTCGCGCAGCTCCGCGCTGCGCGTTTCCCAGAACCGGCTCCAGAACAGCACCGCGGCGGCGCCGTCCTGCGGCGCGGCCGGAGCGGCCAAGCCCATGCGGCCGGCCACGGGCGCGAGCGCCAGGGCGAGCGCGGCGCGCTCCGGAGGCGCAAGCGTGTCCAATCGCGGCAGCACGAACGGCAACGCCGCGCCGCCCAGACGCACGAGCTCGCGGCGCCCGCGCTCGGTCCTCGCCCCCCCGGCCCCCATCTCCAGCACGGCCTCGGCGGCGCGCGCGCGCACATCGCGCGGGGCCGTGTTGACGAACAGCGGCAGATCGAGGAAGGCGGCTCGCCGCGCGCGCTCCTGCGCGTGCTCACCGGGCCCGGGAGAAAGCGGCGACGCCCGCTCGCCTACCCGCGCAAGCACGAAGAAGGTCAAGAGCGAGACGCCCAGAAGGCTCGGCGCCACCCACAGAAGCCGGCGCACCGCGTGCCGCAGCACGAGCTACCTCACGGGGCTACTGCAGCAGCAGGTAGCCGATGAGCGCGAGACCGAGCAGCGCGGCGACGACCCACGCGACCGACCAGCTCGGCCGGTTGGTGGGGATGTGGGGCGCCTCCTCGGGGAGCAGCGCGTCCCAGCCGGCTTCCGGATCGAACTCGATCTCTCCGTGGATCTCGATGGTCGGGGTGTCGTCCACCGGCGGGGACTCGCCGCGCGCCTCGGGCGGGGCGACGATTGCCGGCGGCGTGATGCGCTCCCCGTCCTCGCTCGCCGCCCATGTCGGCAGCGTGTACTTGGCGTAGCCGATCTCCTGGATGTCCTGCGGCGACGCCTCCTGCAGGCCATCGCCCTCGAACACCGCGGTGACGACCGTGATGTTGTCGTGGCCACCGGCGTCGTTGGCCGCCTGGACCAGCGCCTCGCATGCCTCCTGGGGGCTGGACGCGGTCGCCATGGCACCGCGAATGTCGTCGTCCCGGACCATGCCGGACAGCCCGTCGGAGCAGAGCATGAGCACGTCGCCGCGGCGCAGCCGGACACAGGTCAGATCGACCTGCACGGCGTCGGCCGTGCCGAGGGCCTGCAGGATGATGTTGCTGTGCTCGAAGTTCTCCGCCTCCTCCTCCGTGAGCTGGCCCGCCTCGATGAGCTGGTTGACGAGAGACTGGTCGCGCGTCACCTGCACGAGCCGGTCGCCGCGCAGGACGTAGCCGCGGCTGTCGCCGACCTGGCCGAGCAGGAGCAGGTCGTCGACCAGGGCGGCCACCGTGGCCGTCGTGCCCATGCCCCGGCAGGCGCGGTTCTGGTTGGACTCGAGCAGGATCCGCCCCCCGGCCGCCTCCAGGGAAGTCACGATGTCCATCGCCAGCCGGTCGCGATCCTGGTGGCCGGTGGAGGCCATCATTCGCTCGTAGAGCGTGTCCACGGCAAGCTGGCTCGCAATCTCGCCGGCTGCCGCCCCGCCCATGCCGTCGCACACCGCGAGCAGCACGCCGCCCCTGCCCACATCGATGCGCCGCTCGCCCTCCGCGGCGCCGTCGCCTTCGACGCCGCGGCGGCCGGCAGTCAGATCCGCCACGAGGAAGTTGTCCTCGTTGTGCTCCCGGATCTGACCCACGTCGGTGCAGCCGAACACCCGCACCGCGATGGGCTGGGGCGCTTGTCCGCGCTGCGCCGAGCCATTGGGGCCCAGCTCCTGCGCGTCCTTGCTCTCCGGCCTATCGCCGGCCGCCTGATCGCTCATCTCGCCGAGGTGTGCGCGCCGCAAACGTCCTTTTTGGCCGTCCGCGCCCCGCTATGGAAGATCGACCCGGAACAGGTGCTGGCCGAGGCGCACGAAGTCGCCGTCGTGCAGGGGCACGTCGTCCCGGATCGCCAGGTAGGTCCCGTTGGAGGAAGTCAGATCCTCCAACACGTACTGCTGCATCGACTCCTGCCAGCGAATAGCGGCATGTCGCCGCGACATGAAGGGATCGGAAGTGAACACGATGTCGCCGACCTCCCTCCCGATAATCGTCTCGTCCTTCACCAGGTGGTACACGTCGCGGGCGATGCCTTCCACCGTCCGCTGGCAGAGCCTAGCCCGACGAGGGGTGGCGGGTGAACCGAAAACCAGCGTCCCGTGCTCGCGGGCCGGTCCGAGCCCCTCGCCCTCGTGCGGGAGCAACTCAAAAACCAGCACCTCCAGCCCCAGCAGCACGAAGTCGCCGTGCCGCAACGGTTCCGGCTCGCGCAGGCGCATGTACGCCCCGTTGGTGGAGTCGAGATCGCGCAGGTGCCAGGTCCCGTCCCGGCGGTAGAACCGGGCATGCCGGGGCGAGAGGTAGGCGTCCTCGCCGAGCACGATGTCGCCCTCGGCGCTGCCCAGATCCACCTGGTCGCCGCGCAGCGGCAGCGAGCGCCCCTCCGACCCGTCCTCGACAATGATCACGAGGCTCCCGGTAGCGGGCGCCTCGTCCTGTGCCAGCGCCCGCTCCTGTGCTTCCCGCTCCTCCGGTTCGGCTTCCTGCTCTGCTGCAGCCGCGCGCGGCGGCGGGCGGTCGGTCACGCGCCGCTCGCGCTCCGGGACCTCGGCGCGGCGCGCCTTGGGCTCGGGCCCAGGCCCGTCCCACGCGGGGCGCTCCAAGCCGCCGTCCAGCGTGCCTCGCGCGGCCTGCTCCTCGGACGCCTGGGCCACGCGCTCCAGGGGCGCGCCGCAGTACTTGCAGAAGCGCTCGCCCGCGTCGCACGCGCCGTGGCAGCGGGGACACGCGATTGCCGCCCGCTCGGCGGCCGGCTCGGGCTCGATCGCCACCACCCGCCTTGGCACGAGGCGGTCGGCGTCCTCGCCCGGCGCCTCCCCGCCTGGCTCCTTTCGGCCCGCCGGCTCCGGAACCCGGGGCTCGGGCGGCGCGGCGGGCTCGTCGAGCCCGGAGCCACAGCCGAGACAGAAGCGGTAGTGGGCGGGGCTGCGCGCGCCGCAGGAGCTGCACACCCGCCCGGCCTCGCGCGGCTCCTCCACCCTTGCGCCGCCCGGCGACGCCCCGCGGTCCTCCGGGCCGGGCTCGTCGCGCTCGAGCTCCGAGGGCGCCTCGGCCTGCTGGTGGAACCGCCGCCGCCCGCGTTTGGAAAGGCGCAGCGGCGGTGCCGATGGCCGAGAGTGGCTCGGCTCCGGCGCGCCGCCGCTGGCCGTCCCCGCGGGCGGCTTGGCTTCCTCGTGTGCCGGCTCGCTTGGCGACGCGGCCGGGACGGCCGGCGCCTCGGCGCGCGCCACCTGCGGTTCGGGCGTGCCCGCCGGGGGCGCCGCCGGCACGGCCGGGGCTTGGCCGGTCCTCAGGCGGTCGCCGCAGGTGGCGCAGAAAGTGAGTCGGTCGGGGTTCTCGCTTCCACAGACGTTGCAGATCACGGCGCCAGCGGAGCAAGCCAGCGGCGCAGAGTCAAGCCCTCCTGCGCGCAAATCGATCTTACCGCTGATCAGGGGTTCAGGTGTCCGCCTAGCGGCGGTGGTGCTCCGAGCGAAGCTCGAGCTGCAGCTCCAGCCGCAGGTACTGGGCAAGCCCCGGATCGCGCTCGAAACCTGCCGTGTCGGTCCAGCCCGCAAGTAGCGTTGGCTGGTAGCTCGCCGCCAGCCCGAGGAGGGTAAGACGCGAGCGCTGCCGCTCCACGCCGAGACCGCCGCACACGCCTGCCCCACCCGTCTCCACGCCGAACTCATTGCCGTAGACGACGCCGCCCAGGCCCCAGGTGGCATAGGGAGCCACGCGGTAGCCCAAGTCGAGGACGTAGCGCATCTCCGCCCGCAGTTGCTGCAGGATGCCCAGCCGGTAGAGGTTGGACGAGTCGGTCTTGGAGAACTGATAGGCGCCGCCGACGTACCAAGGCCCCGCGGAACGGTAGCCGCCGCGCAGGACGAGGCCGCCACCGCTGCCCAGAATGCACGGCACCTCGTCGCCCGGCGACTCGCGGCACGTGGCCCCGGAGGCGACGAGCACGTCGGCACTGATGGCAAGCCCGTAGCTCAAGTAGTCGACATGCACGGGCGGCGGCTTCGGCTGCTCGCGCCGCGCTCGGGCGCCCGGCGCGGCCTCGGTCGATGCCGCCGACGACGCGGGTGTCTGCGCCAGGCCGCGCACCGCCGGCCCGAGCAGCAGGCCGGCCGCCAGGACTGAGCTCGATAGAACGCGACGCCAGGCGCGCATCATCGGCTTCACATAGGCGAAGTCCGCTGCCGGCGGCAACCGGCGAAATGCCCGCTTGACACGCCGCACCGGCTCGCGCCAGATCGCGTGGACGCTGAGGCCCTAGCGCCATCTGACGACGTAGAGGCGGCAATGGAGATCTACCTCGACAAGCGAGCCGTGAGGCAGATCCGGCTGTCCGCCGCCGACGCCATCGAGGAGGGGGACATCGACGCCCTGCGCGAGGACATCCACGAGGCGTTCCCGGAGGAGCAGATCGAGGAGATCGAGCGGCGCCTGGGCTCCGGCGACTTCATGGAGACGCTGGCGGAGATGCTGGACAACTGGAGCGGCGACGATGTCGACGAGCTCTTCGAGTTGCTCGAAACCCAGCTCGCCGACCACGGGATCGATCTCAAGTACCAGCTCCCCGGCGGGGACTACGAGGGCCTCGAAGGTCTCGACGACGAGTACGAGGCCGAGTAACGGCCGCGTATGCTGGACGTAGAGACGATTCGCCGCGCCCTCGGCCGGCCGCTCCGGGAGACAGGCTTTGCCGGCCTGGGCACCAAGCAAGCGGGCAAGGTGCGCGATAGCTACACCACGGGCGATGGCCGGCGCTACATCGTCACGACCGACCGCATCAGCGCTTTCGACCGCGTGCTCGGCACGCTGCCGCTCAAGGGCCAACTCCTGCAGCGCGCGAGCAACTTCTGGTTCGAGCGCACCGCCGCGGTGGCCCCCAACCACGTGCTCGCCATCCCCGACCCGAACGTCACCGTGGTGCGCGAGTGCCGGCCGCTCGCGGTGGAGATGGTCGTGCGCGCCTATCTCACCGGAGTGACCGGCACCAGCATCTGGACGCACTACGCGCAAGGCCGGCGGGTGTTCTGCGGCCACCGCCTGCCCGACGGCCTACGCAAGAACGAGCCGCTCGCCGCCCCGATGCTGACGCCCAGCAGCAAGGCGGGCCACGGCGCACACGACGTCTCCATGTCGCGCCAGGAGCTGATCGAGGCCGGCCTCGTTGCACCCCAGGACTTCGACGCCGCCGCCGACATGGCCATGGCGCTCTTCCGGTTTGGGCAGCAGCACTGCGCCGAACGCGGCCTCATCCTGGTCGACACCAAGTACGAGATCGGCCGGGACCGAAAGGGAACGCTGCGCGTGATTGACGAGGTCCATACCCCCGACTCCTCGCGCTTCTGGTTTGCCGCCAGCTACGAGCGCCGCCTGTCAGCCTGCCTGGAGCCCGAGAGCTTCGACAAGGAGTTCGTGCGCCGCCACCTCGCCGAGCAGGGCTTCACCGGCGACGGCCCGGTGCCTGCGATCCCCGACGAGGTGCGCGTCGAGGCAGTGCAGCGCTATGCCCAGGCCGTGGAGGCCATCACGGGCCGGAGCTTCGAGCCCGATCTCGATGATCCGCTGCCGCGCATCGCCCGCAACTTAGGCCTGACGCCCTGACGCGAGGTCGGCCCTCGAATGCACCAAAAGCGGACACCCGCATGGCGACCTCGGCGAGGTCGGGCCTAGGATGCACCAGAAGCGGACGTTGGGATGGCGACCTCTGCGACTCACAGGAGAGCACGAGCAGCCGCTCGTCTCCGAGGCAGAGCTCGGCTGCGGCCAACCCCTGGGGATCGCTCCGCTGCCAGCAGCGGCGCACGGTTCTCGCGTCCACGGCGCAGATCGCGGCGAGCTTCCTGGCGCTGCACCAACCGTGCCGCTGTGCCAGGAGCGCCAGCAGCGCCCGCGCCCGCGTTCGCTGGCGGATGTCTTCCGGCAACCCGCGGCTGGCAGCGGCCACCGCGGCCACGAGCGCAGCGAGGGGATGGCCGGCCACCTGCTGCGACGTAGCCGGGGAAGGGAACGGGGTGCCGGTGACGCTCACCTCGGGAGCGGCCGAGACGTACTGATGATGCGCCTGCGCGAAGCCGCGCACCGGGCGGCCGAGCGCCGCGGCGAGACGCTCGGCGTCGATCCACGGATCCGCGATAGCGCCGACCACGTCGCGGTGCGTAGACCACGGCCAGCTCAGCGGGTCCCGGGCCAAGCCGGCGCGGCACGGGTTGAGCGCGACATAGCGGACGAGCCTGCGCAGGTGCTGGACGTCGGGAACCACCTCCGCCTGAGGCAGCGGCTCCCAGAGCACGTCCGCACCGGGGTTGCTGCTCCGCCGCAGCCCGGTGAACACGTTCTTGAACAGGCGCCGCGGCTCGTCGATGCTGTCGGCAGTGCAGACGATGTGCGGGTGGTTGGGCATGATGGCGGCACTGACCGCCAAGGGAAACGCCCCGCGCAGCCGGTCCCAGAGCCAGGAGGCCACGGCATGCTCGGTCAGCAGCACCGGCAGCCGGTAGGCACGAGCGGTGAGATGGATGTACATCGGCAAGCGCACGATGCACGTGCTGTGCCCATGTGGGCGCTCCCTTGGTTCCGCGGAGTTGGCCGGGCTCTCGCGCGCCGCAGGGGTGGCGCCGCCATGTCGGCCGCTAACGCGCGCCACCCCCAAACGTCACGGTGCGGGGCGCGCGCAGCGGAAGCCGAAGTAGCTGCGGAGTGCGGGTACATACCAGATGCGATCAGACGCCCGGACGCTCAAGACAACGTCATCTTGCCAACAGCCACCACGAAGCCCGTGTTCAGAGCCGCCGGTCGGGCCCCCCGGGTTGCGCGCCGGTGAGGTCGCGTAGTAGTTGGCGTCATACCAGTCGGCCACCCACTCCCAGACGTTGCCGGCCATGTCGAGCGCGCCATATGGGCTGGCTCCGGCCGGCTTGCTCCCGACCGGCCACGTCGACATGCGGCCGCAGCCACCGAAGCCATCGTTCATCACCGCAAGTCGGCACGACGGCGCTTCGCTCCCCCACGGGTAGATGCGGCCGTCCGCGCTCCGCGCCGCCTTCTCCCACTCGGCCTCGGTCGGCAGGCGCTTGCCTGTCCAGCGGCAGTACGCCTCGGATTGGTGCCAGTCCACGCAGTTGATAGGGTGGTCGTCGCGGCCGCTCTCGCCCCAGTTGCAGGACTGCTCTGCGCCCGGAGCGCCGCACCCGCCCGCGCTCACGCACGCCCGGTACGCCGCAACCGTCACCTCGGTCTTGTCGATGTAGAACGCGTCCAGGTACACCTCGTGCCGCGGCTTCTCGTCGTCGTCGCAGCTCGGGTCGGCCGGCGCGCAGCCCATCCAGAAATCGCCCGCGGGCACCAGCACCATGCTCTCAGCGCTCGGCGGCTCGGGGGCGGGCGCCGGCTCGGGGCGCGGCACGGGCGCGGAGCTGGAGGCGATCCGTGCCGGCTGCGACGCAGACGGACACTCAGCAACGGCGATCGCGAAGAACAGACTCGCCAGCGCCACGCCCGCCACCGCTGCCCACTGCGGCAGCGCGTCCTGGGACGCGGCCGCGGCCTTCGCGCCCCTGCGGGCCCCACTCCCGCCGCGCGCCGTGCCAGTCTTGCGCGCCGGGGGCTTCGCGCCCGGCGGCATCGGCTCGGTCGCGCCACGCACGCCGCCGGCTGCGGCCCGCAGCGCCGCGGTGGATGGCCCCTGGCACGCAGTCCGCGCGACGGCCGGCGCGCGAGCATCGAGCGCGGCGAGCAGTTCGCCCGCGTCCCGGAGGCGCTCTCGTGGCTCGACCGCCAGCGCCCGCGCACACAGCGTCTCGATCGCGTCGCCGACCGCCGCGCCCCGCGCTCGCGGCGTCGGCCGCGCGGGCGCCGTGCTCGCCAGCATGAGCTCGGCGAAGTCCTCGCCGTCGAGCGCCGGCCGCCCGCTGACCAGCTCCACCAGCACGAGGCCGAGCCCGTGCACGTCGGTCCACGGCCCGGTCGCGCCGTACTTCTTCGGCCGGAACTGCTCCGGCGCGCCGTGCTGCGGCGAGAAGGCGTGGAACCCCGTCGCCGTGCGCGTGGCCGCGTACGTGATCTCGTCCCCAAGCTGCATCGCCTTGGCCACGCCGAAGTCGAGCACCTTCAAGACCCGGCCGCGGCTCGTGGCGGCCAGAAACAGGTTCGCGGGCTTGATGTCGCGGTGGACGATGCCGCGGGCGTGCGCCAGCGCCACGGCCTCGACGGCCGGCCGCAACAGCTCGACCGCCTCCCGCTCCGGGTAGGGCGCCCCACGCCGGCCGAGCTCCGTCTCGAGGTCGTGCCCCTCCAGCCACTCGAGCGCGAGGTAAGGCACGGCGAGCCGTCCCGGTAGCTCCGCCACCGCGTAGTCATACACGACGACCATCGCCGGGTGGTCGGCGAGCCGCGCGACGTGCCTTCCCTCCCGGCCGAGCTCCTCGGCCAGCCGTTGCTTGGCATCGAGCGTGAAGTGGGCCGGGATCTTCAGGCACTTGACGACGACCGGCCGGTCCAGCGAGAGCTGATGCGCGCGGTAGACGACTCCGAAGCCGCCCTCACCGACCGGCTCCTCGACGCGGTAGTTCCCGTCGAGGATCGAGCCGACCAGGCCGAAGGAGTCCCGGGACATCGGGGTGCATTGTGGCGCATGCCGCGCCTCGCCCGGTGGGAGGTCAGCCCTCGACTGCACCAATAGCGGACACCCGCATGGCGACCTCGGCGAGGTCGGGCCTCGGATGCACCAGAAGCGGACGTTGGGATGGCGACCTCCGGCGGGCGCCTACTTGCGGCCGGCCGGCAGTACGCCGGCGAGCTCCGGCGCGACGCCCAGCGCGTGCAGCGCCTCCGCCAGCCGGGAGCGGGGCAGCGACACGACCGTGGGCATGCCGCTCGAGAGGCCGAAGCGAGCCAGGAAGTCGATCCCGCTGTCGAAGGGGGCGGCGAAGGTCACGCTCTCGCCGTCGGCCACGGCGGCGGCGCGGCTGAGCCTCTGGCCCAGCAAGAGCAGCGTGGTCTTGTCGTAGCGCCCGCGCTGGCCGGTGACGTCCACGATGGCAAGCTCGGGGCCGAGCACGCGGTAGCCTTCGGCCAGGCGGTGCGCCTCCGCTTCGAGCGGGTCGAGCTCGGCCGCCGCAGCGTCGAGCTCGCGGGCGAGCTCGCGGTCGCGCAGCCCGGACACGAGGTGCCGCACTACCAGCTCCTGCAGCCGGGCATCGCGCGGCCGGGCGCGCAGCGCCCGCTCGATGCTTCTCGCCGCAGGGGAGCACTCGCCCGTGCAGGTATCGACGGCCCGCGCATCTCGGTCGCAGCCGGGGTACGGCTCCATGCCGCCCAGGATCCACTTGGCGGCGCTGGCCAGCCCGTCGAGGTCGCCATGGCACAGGATGGTGTCGGGACGAGCGAAGCGCGCGACGAGCTCGGGCGTGATCATCTCCGGGCAGGCCCCGTGCTCCGTCTTGGTCGCCAGCACGAAGCGGGGATCGGCCGCGAACCGCGCGTGGTGCAAGCTATCGTGGTGGTCCACCCACGCGACGAGCCTCTCCCCGAGCGCGCCGATGAAACGTGCCGTGGTCTTCTCGAAACCGCGGGAGCCGCCGCCCTCGGCGGCAAAGGCAAGATCGAGCACCGCGACCTTGCCGCGCAGGCGGGCAGGCTGCGGCAGCTTGCGCGGCGTGCCGAAGCACAGATCGAATCCGCCCGCGCTCGCCCGCTCGGGCGCCACGGCGCTGCCGTCGCGATCCTGCCCGCGCTCCATCGCGCGACGATGCTAGGGTAGGCTTGACAGCATGAACAGCCTCGCAGCCTCCCTCGCCACCGCCGGCCTGCTCGCGGCGCTCTTGACGCCCGCCGGCGCGAGCGCGGAGCCGCCCGCTGCGCCGGGCTGCGTGCTCTCCGGGATCACGCCGGGGCGCACCGGCACGGTCCTGTACGCCGCAGCCACGTCAGGCGAGCCCGTCGCCAAGCTCACCGGCGCCGAGCTGCCCCTGCAGGTGAGCCGGCTTGGGGCCGATCCGCGCCGCGGTCGCGTAAAGATGGCGACCGGCGGGCACGCGCCGCACGTGCGCGTCGAGGGCTGGGCGCCGCTCGAGGCGGTGATGCTCTTCGCCGCGCGCGATCTACCGGTGGCGGGCGCCCATGTGTGGATCACGGCGGGCCAGAAGCTCGAGATCGCGGCGGCGCAACCGGACGCGCTGGCTGTCGAGCACGTCGTGCTGGGCTCGAACGAGCAACGCGCGCGGGCGACGGTGCCCTGCGACGCCGTAGCGCTGCGGCCGCCGCGCGTGGAGCCCACGGTGCTGCCGCGGCAGGCGCGGGGCTACGCCATGAAGGGCGCCGGGCTCGATCTGTACGACCGCCCCGGCGGTGACGTGGTCTTCAGCCTGGATCTCCTGGCCGGCGCGGGCCAGTCGTTCTGGAGCACGGAGAGCCGCGGCGGATTCGTGCACGTCATGGCGCGCAGCGACGTCACGATCGACGCATGGGCGCGCACTGCCGAGCTGTCGCCCATCCGCCCGGGCGAGCTCATCGAGTCGGACGTGCCCAGCCCGCGCCTGCCACCGCCCCAGAAGCTCGCCATCAGCGAGCCGCGGCCCGTAGTTGCGGCGCGCAGCCCCATCGAGATCCGCGAAGGGCCGAGGCCGGAGGCCCGCGTCATCGGATCGGTCGAGCCGGGCGCACGCATCTACGTCATGGAGTCGGCGGGGGACTTCACCAACGTGCTGCCCGAAGGCCTCGGCGTCTTGCCCGCCGACGGCAAGGGCTTCTGGGTGCCGGCATCGGAGCTGCCGAAAGCGGACGATGGCGAACCGAAGTGAGGGGGCGCGCGGGCGCGTAGCGCGGGCTTCGCCCGCAACCCAACCCGCCAACGCCAGCGTTCACTCCTTCGCGTTTCTTCACCGCCTTCGCCCAGCGGCACGCTGCGCTGCGTTGTTGAGCGCTGGACACCGAACCCCGGCGGAGGCGCCAGGGCTGCGGTTGCCGGCCGACCAGAAGCTTCACGCTGCCGGCTGCCTCGGCGTCGGGGCCCCAACCCCGACGCCCGTCTCGGGCGCTGCGCGCAGCCGAAAGTCGTCGCGTGGCGCGACGACTTTCGGGAGTAGTAGATCGGAGCGCCGGCCGCGCCTCGTACCGCGCGCCGCCGTGCTGCTCGCGCTGGTAACGGCCGGGCGAGCCGCCGCGGCGAGCGGCCTTTCTCTACGCCTGGCCGGCGGCCCGGAGCAGCATGCCCTGGCGGTCGAGCTACGCGCCGGGCCGGGCACCGCCGAGATCCTGGCGCGGGCCTGCCCGGCGGGCGCGCCATGCTCGCCCGAGGGCGGGCAGCGCTTCACCGTCGCCGCGGACGCCGCGAGCCAAATCGTAGACGCGGACAAAGTTCCCGCGGGCTGGCGCATCATGGACATCGGACCCAAATCGATCGCGCTGTTCAGC
>JACQWT010000009.1 GCA_016209145.1 Deltaproteobacteria bacterium
CGGCCCGGCCGGTCCTTGCGGCCCCGTATCGCCTTTGGGCCCCACGAGGCCGGTCGGGTCGCCGACCCACTTGCCGTCGCTGTCGATGACCGTGCCGTAGTCGGGGATGGTCACCGAGCTCGGCGTGATGTCGCCGGTGGCGTTGTCCGCCACGAGCGCAAAGGGCACGCTGCCGATGCGCGCGCGCGGCGCCATCTCGGGATCGTCGCCGATGGTGATCCCCAGATAGCGGACCGCCCCCTCGAAGGTCTTCTCCGTGAAGGGCAGGTTGGAGCCGAGCGCGACCGAGAAGTAGCCGTTCTCGAAGCTCACCTGCTGGGTCTCGAGCCACAGGGCCGTCGGCGTGATCTGGCTGTCGTAGATGGCGAACAGCATGCTGAGCTCGCCATCGATCGGCTTGCCGTCCTTCGCGCCGTACAGCCGCCCCTGGTGCATCACCAGCGCCGGCACGTCGGCCTGGGCGCTGTGCGTCCCAAGCACGGCGCCGGCGGCCACCAGCAGCGCCGCCGGCGCGCCCCGTCGCTTCATCCACGCAAGCATCGGCGTCTCCTTCCGCGCGCCAGCGGCAGGCCCGCGCGCCCAGCCACTACCGTAGCACGACAGAGCCCCGCGCGACGAGGCCGCGGTCCTGCTATTCTCAATGCCCACCGGACCGGCCATGACGACAGAGCGAGCAGCGCGCGGGCACCGGGCGCTCCGGCCGCACATGTGGGCCGGCAGCGCCGCGGCGGCGCTCGTGGCGTGCAACCCGCTCTGGGGCATCGATGAGCTGCGCTTCGACGGGCCATCTGCCGGTGGCGCCGGCCACGCCGGTGGCGCGGGGTCGGCAGCAGGCGGCGCCGCGGGTGCGCCGGGCACGGCCGGCGAAGGCGGTTCCGGGGGGCAGGTCGCGTGCGCGCCCGGCTCCTCGCGCCCCTGCTACACGGGACCGCCCGGCACCGAGGGCGTCGGCATCTGTCACTCCGGCAGCCAGAAGTGCAACAAGCAGGGCAGCGGCTACGGGCCGTGCCAGGGCGACGTCGGTCCCGGACCCGAGGACTGCAACAGCGCCGCCGACGAGAGCTGCGACGGCTTCGCTTGCGGCGAGACCATGTGGAGCCGGCGCTTCGGCGGTGCGGCGGCCGACGTCGCCTTCGGCGTGGCCGCGGCGCCGGATGGCAGCGTGCTCCTGACCGGCTACTACACCGGCGCGGTCGACTTCGGCGGCGGCGCCCTGCCTGGAGACGGTGGCAGCGGCAAGCCGAGTGCATTCCTCGTCAAGCTCGGTGCCAAAGGCCAGCATCTGTGGAGCAAGGGCTTCGGCGACCACGAGGTGCAGTACGCGCGGGACGTGGCGGTAGATGCGCAGGGCAACGTCGCGGTCGCGACGGAGGCGCGGGGCAGCATCGACTTTGGCGGCGGTGCGCTCGCCACCGCGGGAGGTGGCGACGCATGCGTCGCCAAGCTCGACGCGGACGGCCACCACGTGTGGAGCAAGTGCTTCGGCGACAGCAGCGAGCAGCGCGCCGCCGCCGTGGCCTTCGATCCGCAGGGCAATCTGCTGATTGCGGGCGAGTTCTCGGGCAAGCTCGACTTCGGCGCCGGCCCCTGCCAGAACGCGGGCGGTCTCGACATCTTCCTCGCCAAGCTGGCGCCCGACGGCCAGCACCTGTGGAGCAAGTGTTTCGGCGGGGGCTACGACCAGTTTGCCTCCGACCTCGCGGTCGATGCGGCGGGCAACGTCCTGCTGGCCGGCTCGTTCAACAGCAAGCTCGACTTCGGCGGCGAGCAGTTCGATGCCGACGGGCTCGACGTCTACGTGGCCAACCTCGGTCCCGGCGGGCAGCACTTGTGGAGCCGGAGCTTCAGCGGCAAGGGGCCGCAGACCGGCCGCGCCGCAGCCCTCGACGGCGCCGGCAACGTTTGGCTCACGGGCGGATTCTTCGGCGAGATCAACTTCGGGGGCAACGCGCTCGTGGCCGCGGGCGGGAACGATGCCTACCTGGCCAAGCTGGCGCCCGGCGGACAGCACCTCTGGAGCAAGCGCTTCGGCGACGCGCAGGGCCAGGTGAGCCACGGGGTAGCCGTCGACGGCTGGGAGCGCGCCGTGCTCGCCGGCTACTTCGAGGGCGCCGTCGATCTGGGCTCGGGCGCCCTTTCGGCCGCCGACCCGCCGGTCCCCAACATCCTCGTCGGGCGGCTCGACGCCGGACGTGACGGGCGATCAACTCGAGACCCACGTGCCCTACTCGCGCGGGCAGCGCCGCGTTGCCGTCGATGCGGCAGGGAGCGCGGTGCTCGCCGGCTTCTTCTCCGGCAGCCTCGATCTCGGCACCGGCGTCCTGGCGAGCGCCGGCGACGTCGACGTGTTCGTCGCCAAGCTGGCGCCCTGACGGCACAGCCGTTCTCACCTTGGAGGAGCCTCATGACCTGTGTGGTAGGGTTGGTTCACGCCGAGCGGGTGTACATCGGCGTCGATTCGTCCTCGGTGCAGGGCTGGACGCGGCGCATCACGGCCCTGCGCAAGGTGTTCCGTACAGGGCCCTTCCTCATCGGCTACACGGGCAGCTTCCGCATGGGGCAGCTTCTCGAACACCACTTGCAAGTGCCCGAGAAGCTGCCCGAGCAGTCGGACCAGGCGTACATGGTTGCCCAGTTCATCGAGCAGGTCCGGCGCCTGCTCAAGGAGAAGGGCTTCACCAAGATCGAGTCGAACACCGAAACGGGCGGCCACTTCCTCGTCGGCTACCGCGGCCACCTGTACTCCGTGCACAACGACTTCCAGGTGGGCGAGATGGCCGACGGCATGGACGCCATCGGGAGCGGCGGCGACTACGCGCTCGGCGCCATGGCCGCGCTGCCGCACCTGGCGCCCGTGGCGCGCCTCAGGAAGGCCCTCCAGATCGCCGCCCAGTTCAACATGGGCGTGTTCCCGCCTTTCCATGTCCGCTCGGCGCGGCGCTGAGCCTCAGGTCATCATGTCCTCTTCCTCGAAGACGGGTCCCGCCTCGTCGAGCGTCAGCAGGCCATCGAGGCGGCGCTGGCGCAGGTGCTGCTCCGCCGCGGTCACCAAGTTGTCGACGTAGGAGGCAAAGGGCGGGCACTCGATGCCGGAGCCGGCAAGCAGGGCGCGGGCCGCGCGCGTGTCGTAGCGCACCGGCAGGCTGAGCTGCTCGATGAACGCGCGCGGCGAGCGCACGAGGCGCTCGACGCCCGGCGCACGCAGTAGCGCCCGCGCCAGCCGCGGAGGCACGAAGGAGCGTACCGTGCGCCGGCCCCCGGCCCGCGCGATCTCCCCGACGACATGGCGCGCCGTGAGCGGCTCGTCGGTCGCCAGGTGCACCGTGGTGCCGGGCGCGTCGGGGCGCCGGCCGATGTGGTGGGCGGCCTTGGCCACGAAGTCGACCGGCACGATGTTGAGCGGGCTGTCGCCCACCTCGGGGAGCGGAACGGCAACGTCGCCGGGCAGGCCGAGGATCAGCAACACCAGCAGGTAGGGTCCGTCGAACCTGTCAGCCTCGCCCGTGCCCGAGTCGCCCACGAGGATGGTGGGGCGCACCACGACGATGGGGACGTCGGCCATGGCGCGCCGCATGACCTGCTCCGCCCTGAGGCGCGTGCGCTCGATGGCGTTGTGGAAGCCCTGGCCGCGGTCGAGCTCGCTCTCCAGGACCATCCCCTTGCGGTCGCCTGAGACCTGGGCGGTGGAATGGTGCACCAGGCAGCGCAGGTGCGCGGTCGCGCGCGCGAGCTCGACGACCTCCACGGCGCCCTGCACGTTGGCGTACGCGGCCGTGTCCTCTTCCACGCCCAGGAAGCTGACGTGCGCGACGTGGTGGATCCGGTCCACCTCGCCGGCAAGCTGGCGAAACTCGCCGCCCGACAGGCCGAGATCCATCGCCGCCGCGTCTCCCTCGAGCACGGCCACGCGCTGGCGCCACGGCGGAGGCAGGGTGCCAAGGGCCCGCTCGGCCTGCGCCGCGAGCTTACGCAGCACCACCAGGCGCACGCGGGTCTCGGGCTCGACAGCCAGGATGTGCTCGCAGAGCTTGCGTGCCTGGAGCCCCGGGAACCCCGTGATCAGCACGACCTCGTCGCTGGCGCCTTGCCCCATGGCGAGCGCAGCGTAGTGCGGCTGCGCCGAAGCGCAAAGCGCGGTTGCGTCGGCAGGCGCATAGCGCGGGCTTCGCCCGCAACCCAAGCAAGAAGATGAACCGCCAAGGCGCCGAGAACGCCAAGGAAGAAACAAAATCGGATTCGATCTTGGCGCCCTTGGCGTCTTGGCGGTTCGTTTTTCTTCGCGCCACGCGACTCGGAGAGCAGCCGCGCCGCCTCCGGGGAGCCGGCCCCGCCGAGCACGAACGGCAGCCGCGCACCGGGCAAGCCGATCTCGCGCTCCAGCCGCTCGACGTTGAGCTGCTGCAGCTTCTCGCGGGCCGCCCGCCGCGCCGCGGCGCGCAGCGCGCGCCCGCCGGCGCTGCCCTCCCCGGCCGCGGGCAGCGGCTGGAGCAGCGCGCCGTCGCCGAGCAGCGCCGCGCGCTCGTGCTGGTCGAAGATCGGGGGCAGCACCGCGTTCACGACCAGGCGCAGCACGGGCAGGCCGAGCTCGCCGCGCAAGGCCCTGACGAGCTCGATGGTCTCGGTCGCAGGCATGTCCTCCGCCAGGCTCACGACCACGACGCCGCTCGCGGCCGGATCGCGGAAGGTCTGCCAAGCCCGGTCGGCATCGCGGCGCAGCACGCCCGGCGCCGCGATCTCGCCGATGAGCTTGGGGATCCGCAGCATGCCCAGGCCATGGCCCGTCGAGGGGGCGTCGAACACGACCACGTCGAAGCGCGGCCGGCCGCGCCCATCTAGCTCGGTGCTGTGGTACCAGGCCTTGCCGAGCACCGCCCAGTCGTACAGCCCCGGTACGGCCCGGAAGAAGGCGCGGGTGTGGGAGCTCTCGAACACGGCCCGGGCGACGGCCCGGACCTTGATGATCATCAAGCCGTACTCCTGCACGGCGAGCTCAGGCGCGATTCTCGTGGCCCAGATCCGCTCGGCCAAGGGCTGGATGTCGTGACCGACGAGCGCCGTACCGAGGATCGCCGATAGCCGCTCGTGGGGTCCGCCCAGGGCGATGAGCACGCGCTTGCCCGCGCGGGCCAGCGCCAGCGCCAGCGCGGCGCACACCGTCGTCTTGCCTACACCGCCCTTGCCGGTGACGAACAGGAAACGCCGCGACGCCAAGGAGTCGATCTTCTCGTCGGCAGCCATCGCAGCCGGCCTGCCGTAGCCCTTCAGCCCCGCAGAAGCCAGAGCAATCCGGCCACGCTCAAGCCCAGCACGCCGAGGGCCAGCAGCACCACCAGCGCGTCCACCACCCGGAAGCGATCCGACGGCGGCGCCGGCTCGCCGTCGTCGGGTCCCGCGCCGGGCGCCGGGCTCGCGTCCGTCTCCTGCGGCGCCGCCGCAGACTCCGGCGGCGCGGGCCCGGGGGGGCTGGCACCGCGTCGCCGCCGCTCGGCCCCGGGCGGCGGCTCGAGGTACTCCTCCTGCCGCATGCGCTCGTCCGGGGCGCGCAGGATTTCGGCCAGCGCCTCAGGTAGCTCGTGGTGCAGCACGAGCGTGCTGGAGCCGACGTGCAGCCGGTCCGCGGGCCGCCACACGGCCGCATCCGCGCCGAGCGCCTTGTCGCCCAGCAGCGCCGGCCGGGCCGCACCCAGGTCGCGCGCGACCACCTCGGCCGCGCGGCGCGACACGCCCACGTGGCGGCGCGAGAGCTCGGCATCGGAGAGCGCCAGATCTGCGGTCGGTGACCGGCCCACCACATACTCGCGATCCGGCTCCGCGAGCACCAGCTCGCGACCGGCGTCGGGTCCGTCCGCGACCGCGATGCGCGGCTCCGCCTGCTCCCCCTGGGCGTGCAGCCGCCCTGCCAGCACGTCCAGGGCCACCGCCTCGGAGCGACCCGGCGGGTCCGGGGGCCCGGCCGCGAAGCGCAGCTCCAGCCACACGCGCCCGACTCGGACCATGTGCTCGTGGCGAACGACACAGGGAGTGTGCGGCGGCAGCTTCTCACCGTCGACCAGCACGCCGTTGGTGCTGCCCTCGTCGACCACGACGGTGCCGCCCGGCTCGTGGCGAATCGAGGCGTGCCGCAGGCTGACCGTCGGGTCGGGCCACTGCACGTCGCAACTGCGGGCCCGGGCGACGACGGCGCGGGGCGTGTCGAAGCTCAGGCGAAGCAGCCCGTGGGCGCCCGAGCGGTCGGGATGGATGAGCACGGTGAGCGCCATCGGCCTCGTGGATTATGCCGGCCGCGCGGCCGCCCCCGTCAACTACCGCCGGCGGCGCCGGTGGACAAGTGCCGCCCGGCGGAAGTCCCGCCAGTGCCAAGCCGCACGTCTTGACTTCCGGCGGGCGGCACTTCGCGGGGAAGGCCACGCCGCTTGCAAGAGCGGCCTCCGGCCGCGCAAGCGGCGTGCCCTCCCCGCGCGACCGCATTCGGGTGGGTGGGAGGGGGGAGGCCCACGCCGGCCTCCCCCGGACCCCCACCGGCGCGTGCCGCGCGTGCTCTCCATGATCTGGCCGAACCCGTGTCGCGCGGCACAAGTCGCTGTGGCGTTCTGGGCGCCATCCGCGCTAGGAGTGTGTCGGAGAAAGCGTGCTCGAAATGGTCCAAGTTATCGAAATCGCTCACTTTACTCTGACGCTGGAACCGAACAATTCCGCGCACTTAGTTTTTTCTCCGACAGGCTCCTAGGGTGAAAAGATACCGCGATGCGGGACAAGCGGCGCTACCAACGATTTCGCCTGTGGCTGCCTGCTCGCCTTGAGGGGGAGGGCGGCCAGACGCGCCTGGCGGTGGGCCACGACATGAGCCAGAAGGGCTCCTTGCTCGTCACCTCGGGCCAGCTCGAGGTAGGCGCGCCCGTCACCCTGCACGTTTCCATCCCGCCCGAGGGCGGCCAGGAGCGCCCTATCCACGCTCGCATCGTGCGCGTCGAGCCCAACACCAAGGATCCGGAGGGGCTGTGGCCCTACCGCGTGGCGGTGGAGTTCGTCGATGCCGCTCCCGAGCTCGAGGATCTGCTCCGCGAGCAGGCCGCGAATCTCGAGGGCCTGACCGACAAGAGCGAGCAGCCCGGCTGAGAGCCGGCGCGCCCGCGCCGGCCGGTGGCCGCCCACCCCCCACCCGCAAGCACCACTGCCGGAAACTTCGTTTCCGCGCTTCGCGCCGCCGCAGAGCCCGGGCAGTAGTGCTAGTGTTGTCCCAAGGGGGCGCCCCGCGCCCCCTCTCGGCTCGCTTCGCGAGCCGATTCACCCCCGCGGGCGTCCGCTTCGCGGCCGCCCTAGCACTACTGCCGTCGAAACCTCCGGCAGTAGTGCTAGCCAAGTCCATGACCACGACACTGCAACAGGAGCTGGAGGCGCTTGACCCTGGCCTGCTGGCCCACCTCCGGGTCCGTGGGTTCCGCCGCGAGCAGCTTCTTGCCTGGGCCGCGACTCTGGCCGAGGACACGGACCGGACCAACCGCCTGCCCGGCTCCGTGGCCGCCGTGCCCGAGGAGCAACTCGGCCGGCTGCCGCCCGCGCCGAGCGCACAGCACGCGCGGCTGACGGCGCTCGGCCGGGAGGCGCTGGTGCGCGGCGAGCTTGCCGTGTGCGTGCTGGCGGGCGGCATGGCCACGCGCATGGGCGGGGTAGTCAAGGCCCTGGTGGAGGTGGTGCCTGGCCTCAGCTTTCTCGACATGCAGCTCGGCGAGCTGCGCCAGCTTGCCGAGCTCTACGGCGCGGCGCCGCCCTTGTGGCTCATGACGAGCGAGGCCACCGACGCGCCCGTTCGTGCCGCCCTCGGCGCGCGCTGCGACGGGTCGGCTATCGCCGCGTTCGAGCAGTTCGTGTCGCTGCGGCTTGCCCCCGAGGGAGCGCTGCTGCGCGACGGCAATGGGGCGCCTAGTAGCTACCCCACCGGCCACGGAGATCTGCCCGAGGCGTTGCGGGCAAGCGGCCTGCTCGATCGCTTTCGCGCCGGCGGCGGGCGTTACGTCTGGGTGAGCAACCTCGACAACCTCGGGGCGTGCGTCGATGCGCTGGTTCTAGGCTGGCACATCGACCGGGGCGCGGCGCTGACGGTGGAGTTGGTCGACAAGCACCCGGGCGACGCGGGCGGCGGGCCGGTGATGTATCGGGGCCGGCCGATGATCGTCGAGCACTTCCGCCTGCCGCGCGAGTTCGATCCGGAGCAGGTGCCGGTGTTCAATACCAACACGTTCCTCGTGGACGCCGGGGCCCTGGCCGAGCTGCGCATGCCGTGGACCTACGTGCGTGTCGACAAGAAGGTAGGCGGCCGGGTGGCCGTGCAGTTCGAGCGGCTGCTGGGCGAGCTCACGGCGGGCATCGAGCCGCGCCTGCTGCGGGTGAGCCGCGAGGGGCTGGCGAGCCGGTTCCTCCCGGTCAAGGACCAGGCCGCGCTGGAGAAGCTCCGTCCGGTCTTCGTGGCCATGGCCGAGTCGCGGGGATTGACCCGGCCGGGCCGCTGAACCCTCGGCGCTACTCGTCCCAGGAGCTCCGCAGCGGCCCGATGGCCGCCTCCACGGCAGCGAGGATGCGGTCCGCCCGGACGGCCTGGGCCATGGCGTTGTGATCGGGGTAAAGTGACCGATCCTCGTCGAGGTGGGCGACCACTTCGCGCACGGCGGCGTGGGCGGCGCTCGTGCCGCGGCCGACCTTCAAGTTGCGGAAGTCGAGCGCCTGGGCCGCGGCGATGAACTCGATGCCGAGGACGCCGTAGGCATTGTCGAGGATCTGGCGCGTCTTCAGGGCCGAGTTCATGCCCATGCTCACGAAGTCCTCTTGATCGGCGGCGGCGGGGATGCTCTGGACGAAGGCCGGGGAAGAAAGGGTCTTCTGCTCCACGACGAGCATGCCGGCCGTGTACTGGCTGAGCATCAGGCCGGAGTACATGCCCGCGCCGCGCGTCAGGAAGGCCGGCAGCCCCACGCTCAGGGCCGGGTGCAGCAAGCGGTTCAGGCGGCGCTCCGAGAGCACGCAGACCATGGTCAGGGCCGCGCCGAAGCTGTCGAGCGGGAGGCTCACGGGCGTGCCCTGGAAGTTCGCGCCCGTCAACACCAGATCCTGGTCGGGCAAGAAGATGGGGTTGTCGGCGACGCCGTTGAGCTCGATCTCCGCCTGCCGGCGGGTGAAGGCGCACAGGTCACGCGCCGCGCCGATCACCTGGGGCGAGGAGCGCATCGAGTAGGCGTCCTGCACCTTGACCTGGAGCGCGCCCGAGCGCAGCTCGGAGCCGGCGGTGATGGCGCGCAGGTTGGCGGCACTGGTCATGGCGCCGCGGAAGCCGCGCAGCTCGTGCAGGCGCGGCTCGTAGGGCTTCATGTTGGCCAGCAGCGCCTCGAGGGCCATGGCACAGGCAATCTCGGCCTGCCCCAGCCAGCGCTCGGCGTCGTGCAGCAGAAGGCAGGCAATGCCGGTGATGAGGTTCGAGCCGTTGATGGCCGCGAGGCCGTCGCGCGCCTTCAGGCCCGGGACGGGAATGCCCGCTCGCTCCAGGGCAACCCGTGTGGGCAGGCGCTCGCCACGGTGGAATGCTTCCCCTTCGCCCATCAGGGAGAGGGCGATCTGGCTCAGGGGTGCAAGGTCGCCGCAGGCCCCGACGCTGCCCTTGGCGCAGGCTACCGGCGTGACGCCGGCGTTGAGCATGCGCACGTACGTGTCGGTGATCTCCGGGCGCCCGCCGGAGTGGCCGTGGGCGTGCACGGCCACGCGGCTGAGCATGGCCGCGCGCACGTGCTCGATGGGGCAAGGCTCGCCGATGCCGGACGCGTGGTTGTAGATGAGGTAGCGCTGGAACTGCTTCACCTGCTCGTCGGTGAGCACCACGTTGGACAGCTCGCCGATGCCGGTGTTGACGCCGTACATGATCTCGTGGGCGTCGGTCTTGCGCTCGAGCATCGCGCGGCAATGGCGGATGCGCTCCCACGCCTCGGGCGCCAGCACGACTTGCTCGCCGTCGCGGGCCACCCGCACCACATCCGCGATGGTCAGGGGCCCGCTGCCTAGCGTGATCGACATGGAGAGACTCCCCGGCTTGGCTCCGTCCCGGCGCCGCGGAGCCGGAGCGCGACGGCTAACGGCTAGCCGCTTCTTCTGCGTATAGACGCCTCGGCGAGCGGGCACAACGGACGGCGGGAAACGCGCCGCTACTTCTCCTGCCTCCGGCCAGGCTCCAGCACCTTGCGGTAGGCGCGTCCCTCTACGACCCGGCCGCCGACCGTGATCCTGACCCGACCGGTCGGCGCCGTGCGCGCTCCGGCCGCCGCCGGCTCCGGCTCGCCCGCGTCGAGCGACCAGCCCGGCTCCGGCTCCCCTGCGTCCGGCGCGCCGTCGCCGGCGCCGGCCGGAGCGGAAGCGGGGGGCCGGCGCCCCTGCTCCGGCGCCGCCGCCGGCAGATCGGAGCCGGCGCCCGGCTGCTCGCCGGGACGGGCCACGCTCGGCTCTGTCGCGGGGGTCGCCGGCGGCGCCGCGCAGGCCACGCTAGGGCCGCTCGCCGCCGGCGCCGCTCGGCCGCCGCTCTCGCGGTCGCTGCGCGCCCAGAGCACGAGGGCGCCCAAGGCAAGGATCGCGGCAAAGGCTCCGCCCACGAGAGGCAGCCTCGTTCGCGCCGCGCGCCGCCCGAGCGGCAGGGTCTCGTCGTCCGGCTCCGGCGCCGCGGGGTCGGGCCCCTGCCCGGGCGTGCTCCGGCGCAGATCGTCCCAGGACAGCGGTCGTGCTGGGCCGGCGCCCGCCTCGGGTAGGCCATCGCGGCCCAGATCCTCGGCCGGGGCACCGAGCTCCCACGCCCCCGCCGCGGCGATAGCGCGCACCAGAGCCTGCGAGACCTTGCGGGCCGAGCGGAAGCGGGCGTCGATGTCACGGTGAAGCGCCCGGGCGAACCACTCGTCGATCTCTTGCGGCAGCTCCCGGCGGGCGGCGCTCGGTGGCGGGAAAGAGCCCGCGCGCAGCGCGGCCCCCAACGCGGCCACGCTGTGGCCGGGAAACGGCAGCCGGCCGGTCAATGCCTCGTAGGCCACGACTGCCAGGGCCCAGAGATCGGCGCGGTGATCGGCCTGCTGCGGGAAGAAGAGCTGCTCCGGGCTCATGTACTGGGGCGTGCCTACCGTCGCGCCGGTGGCCGTGAGCGCGTCAGGCTCGGACAGGCTCGCGTCCTGGGCCTTGGCCAGCCCGAAGTCGAGCACCTTGACGAAGACCTCGTAGCTCGAATCGATGAGGAACAGGTTTTCGGGCTTGATGTCGCGGTGAACGATGCCGAGCCGGTGCGCGAGGCCGAGCACCTCGGCCGCCTGGGCGACGATGAGCGCCACCTGCCGCAGGCTCAGGGGCCCCGTGAGATCCAACCACTCGCGCAGGCTGTTGCCCTCGCACAGCTCCATCACGATGTACGGCGTGCCGTCGTCCATCGCGCCGTAGTCGAACACCTGCACCGCGTGCGGGCTCTTGATCTTCGCTGCCAGCGCGGCCTCGCGCTCGAAGCGCGGCAGGACCGAGGGGGCACTCTCGGCGAGGCCGCTCGCGATGAACTTCACGGCCACCGGCGTCTGCAGGCGAAGGTGCTCGGCGACCCAGATCCGCCCCATGCCGCCGCGGCCGAGCGGGCGCACGAGGCGCACGCCGGGCGTGACCATCAGGCCGGGAGCGAGCTTGGTCATACAACGCTAGAGTGGGCTCGTCCGGCCTCCGAGCTTCTCCAACAGCGCGCGGTACCACGCCACCGTGCGCGCGGTGCGCTCCTGGTGGCCGCGTACGCCCCAGACGAGCGAGAGGGTGCGCCGCGTGCTCGGCCCGGTCTTCGTGCGCTCGGAGTCCTTCACGCCGTTGGCGCAGGGGCCGAGCGCGTCGTGCAGGCACAGGAGGCCCCCCACGCGGATCTCCTGCCCCGACGCATTGAACACGTAACCCACGTCGTCCGTCACGATGCCGACGCGCAGCGGGGGCCGGGCGGCGTCGCTGTCGACGAGGCTGATGGGCAGGCCGCTGTGCAGCGAGACGGCGTTGCAGACATCGACCACGGGGTTGATGCTGTTCAGGGCGTCTTCCTGCGCCGCCCGCACCAGGTACTCGGAGGCCGGCTTGCCCCGGCCGGTCGGCTTGTAGCCGCCGTGCCGGAACAGATCCCGCACGCTCTGCCGCACGGCCTCGTCACGTACGAGCGGGGCCGCGGCGTCGAGGCGCAGCAGAGCGAGCAGCCAGTCAGGCGAGCACATCTCGCCAAGAGTGGAGGGTAGCTCGGTCGCGAAGGCGCCGAGATCGAGCAGGGGATGGGGATCGATGCCGAGCATGGTCCGGCCCTTCAGTCGTAGGAGCGTTCGTGCAGGATGCGCCAGATCCAGTACTGTATGCCCGGCTGCTCGTCGACGGCGTCGCGGTTCCAGCCTTGGGCCGCCTCGGCCGCCTTGCTTTCGGCCGGATTGCAGGGTTGGTCGTAGGCGCGCGGCACGTGCTCGTAGGGCGCGTAGTCGGGCGTCGCGCTGAAGGCGTCGAAAGGCATGGGCGCCTGCGCGATCTGCTCGTTGGGGTAGGGTACGCCCAGGATCGCGAGGATGAGCTTGTGCACGCTCGCCGTGTCGTAGTGGCCGTGGCTCACGTAGCCCCGCTTGACCCAGGGCGAGGCCACGAACAGGAGCGTGCGGTGCACGTCCACGTGATCGGCGCCGTTCTGCGGATCGTCCTCGGTGACGATGACGAGCGAGTCCTTCCAGAGCGGGCTGTGGCTCAGGGCGTCCACGAGCATGCCCGTGGCCTCGTCGTTGACCGCGATCATGACGCCGGGGTGAGCGGTCATGGCCGCGCCGCCCAGGGTGTGGTCGTTGGGCAGCACGACGTAGGCGAGCGGCGGCAGCGCGCACTGGGCGCGCGCGAGCGCGGCGAGGTAGCACGCCTTCTCGACGTCGGGCCAGCCGATGGTCGTGACCAGTCCCGGGTAGTGCGGATCGAGGGGCTGCTGGCCCACGCCGACGAGCTCGCCCATGTTGGCATAGGGCACGCCCGCGCGCTCCAGCGCATCGAAGAGCGAGCCCTCCTTGGGCCGGCCCTGCTCCGCGACGCCGGCCACCGTGGGCGGACGGGTGCCCCGGCCCCAAGCCGTGAGCCAGGAGCGCTCGACGAAGTCGGTGGTCCGGCCAAAAGCGGTCCAGACGTGCCCCTGAATGGACTGCTCGGCGTCCGTGTAGAAGTTGTCGAAGTTGGTGAAACCGCGGGCGAGCTTGCGGCTGTTGGGCCAGATGGCGTCCATCTCGCCCGGCGCCAGGACGAGATGTGGATCGCCGTTCGTGCCCGGCAGGTCGCCGAAAACCGTATCGTAGGTCTTGTTCTCGCGCACCACGAACAGGACGAGCTTGATCCGCTAGCTTGGCCCGTCGGCGGGCGAGCGCGGCACGGGGAAGTCGTAGCTCTCACCGGCGCAGCTCACCTCGGGATAGCCGGGCGTCCGGGCGAGCTGGCGCGCGCCCTCGGCCAGCTCCGTCATGCCGGCCAGATCGAGCAGCGACCACGCGGGGACGTACTGCACCCCGCCGTGCATCAGCTCGGTGATCGGGCCTTCGCTCCAGGAGTACGTGCCGCTGTCGGCGCCGCTGCCGGTCCCCTTGCCTGCGAGCACCACCAGCGATCCGTCGTCCTGCACGCTCAGGGCCGTGGGCCACCAGGCCGTGGGGATACGGCCCGCCGGTACAATCGTAGCATCGGCGCCCGCGCCAGCCACGTCGAAGGCGGCCACGGCGTTGACCCCGGACAGCGTGGCGTAGAGGCGCGCGCGCGCGGCGTCGAAGGCCAGCCAGGTCGGTCCGTGTCCGTACAGGGGCCCCTCGCCCGCGAGCTCCAGGCGCGCCTTCTCCTGCCAGCTCGTGCGGTCGATGACGGTCAGCCGGTCCTCGTCGGCGGAGGCGACCACCATCAGCTCGGGACCGAGGAAGGCCAGCCCCTCGGGGTTCTTGCCGACTTCCAGAGTGCGCGTGACCTCCTTCGCGTCGGCATCGATCTCCACGAGCTCGGCCGCGTCCCAGAGGGTCGCGTAGAAGGTGACGCCCTGCTTATCGAAGGGATCGAGGGCGATCTCGAAGACCGACTCCGCGTCCACCGCGATCTTGCCGCGCATCTCGCCCCAGCTCTCTTCCTCCAGCGACAGCATCTGGATGTGGCCCGCGGACACCGACGGCCCCACGAGCAGCCGCGCGCCGTCGCCCGAGACGGCGAGCGGCCCGGAGTACCAGCGCGCCGGCCCGTAGGAGGAGCCGGTGGGCCCGCCGAGATCGATGTCGAGGCCGGCATCGCGCTTGACGGATCGCTTCTCCATGTCGACCGTGAACGCATAGACGAAGCCATCGCCGCCGCCCGAGGCAAGCGCGGTCGCGGGCGCCCGCCACGCCAGGCCGTGGAACAGGGACCGGGGAGCCGCAAACGGGACGAAAGCGGCCGTGGGCGGGGTGCCCGCCGCCAGCGCCTCCGCGTCGAGCAGCCGCAGCGCGTTGTCGAGGATGCCCCCGTCCGAGGAGAGGAGCAGAGACGTGCCGGGGACGCGCAGGAGCGACATCGGAAACGTGCCCTCCAGGCCCTTCTCGCCCAGGGGCGCGTACACGCCGGCCGGCTTGATCAGGTGCCCGTCGGGCAGCACCCACGCCCCGTTGCCCTGCGGCCCGGCCGCGCGCAGGGCCGCGCCGCCAGGCTTGCTCGCCGTGCAGGTGCCGGGCGTCACGGCGGGCGGCAGAGCGTCGAAGCAGCCGCACTCCTTGGCGTGCGGGAAGCTCGACCAGGCGCGCAGGGCCGGGCAGTCGTAGGGCGTCTCGGGCTCGGGGCAGTCCGTGGTGCACTCGAAAGCGCACGAGGGCGGGATCTCCGCCACGAGATCCTCGGGGTTTCCCGCCACCCCCTGGTACTCGGGCGGGCAGCCGCCGAGCGGCTGAGCGACCTCCTCTGTGCCGGCGCAGGCGCAAAGAGCCGACAGCGCGAAGATCGCGGGCCGGCCGATCCGGCCGGGCGCGGCGGAGATTGTACCGATGAGACTCTGGATGGCGTTCATGCGGCCTCGGGGCCAATGTCGCGTGGGGGCCGGCTACAGGCTACCATGACGAGTCGATGGGCGCTCCACGTCGGCTGGTGGGTCTGGTGGTACTCGCCGCGGCCTGCGCCGGCGAGCCCGTCTCGCCGGGCGGCGCCGGAGGCGCAGGCGGCGCGGCGGCCGACCTCGCGGCGCGCTGCCAGGGGCTGTGCCAGGCGAGCGTGGCGCAAGGCTGCGACGCGGACGGCGCCGCGTGCCAAGCGCAGTGCGCCGAGCGCTTCGGCGGCGAGGGGGGCTGCGCGGCCGAGGCGCTGGAGCTCGTGACCTGCTACGGCGTTAGCAAGCTGCCCGCCGACTGCTCGCTGTCCGCGGCGTGCGCCGTCCAGGCAGGCGGCTTCGCCGCGTGCCGCGGCGCGCTCGGCTGCACGCAGAACCTGAGCTGCCAGGCCGCCTCGCCCGGTTGCGAGTGCACCACGATGTGCGCCGGGTTCACGACCACCACGGTGTGCGATCCGCAGGTGGGGCAGTGCCGGTGCGTCGTCGAAGGAGCGATCGGCTACGCGCAGGCAGACCGGCTCGAAGCCGCGTGCCAGGAGCCGGGGCCCACCAACAAGTGGTGCCAGGGCCAACCCTTCGGCTGCTGCTTGGCGCTGTTCTAGGAGCGTGTCGGGCGAAACCCGCCAGGGCTCGTGTGTGGCTGTGACAGCGGGTGGCCGACGGTGCGCAAGGCGTTGCGGCTAGCCGCGGCCCGGTCGTCAGTCGGTCGGGGTCGCTGAACGGTGCCGGCGGAGAGGAA
>JACQWT010000071.1:0-27970 GCA_016209145.1 Deltaproteobacteria bacterium
ACGAGTACGCCGCAGGCGATCCGGTCAACAACGCCGACCCAGACGGCCTGGCGCTCGGTCGCTGCGTGCTCCCGGTGGTGGCGCTCGCTTCGATCTGCGGCCCGGACGCCGAAGGCGCGCTGCGCTGCAGCGCGCGTGCCTCCCTGGCGGCGGGCGCAGAGCTCGCCGAGGGCGGCGTGCCGACGAGCGCCGAGACAGACAGGACGAGCTTCGAGGGGGGCACAGATCTGCCCGAGCTCGAGGGCACGGGCGGCCTGCCGGGCTTCGGCGGCGGGGTCAGTGCCCCGAACGTCGCTCCCGCGATCTCGATGCCCGCGACGAGCTACTCGGTGACGCTGCCAAACGCGCTCGTCTTGAGCGCGACGGTGAGCGACGACGGCCTGCCGGCGGGCTATCCCTTGCAGAAGCTCTGGTACACGAAGCAGGGCCCGGCCCAGGCCGTGTTCGCAGATCCTACGGCAGTGACGACCAGCGTGACGTTCCCCCTGGGGGGCACGTACGAGCTCGTGCTCACGGTGAGCGACGCGGAGTACGTCACGACCAAGACCGTCACCGTGACGGCGATCCCCCAAAACATGCCGCCGTTGGTCGAGCTCGACGTGCCGGCGACGGCGGTCGTGGGCGAGAACGTGCTGCTCAACGCCACGGTGACCGACGACGGGCTGCCCTCGGGCTACCTCAAGTCGAACTGGAGCATGGTCTCCGGCCCCGGCACCATGAAGTTCTGGAACGAGCCGCCGACGGGACCGGCCACCTTCGTGACGTTTGACGCCGCCGGCACCTACGTGCTCCAGATCCAGTCGACCGATGGCGCGCTCACGACGACCAAGCAGGTGTCGATCGCGGTGGCCCTGGCGAACCAGGCCCCGGTGGTGAGCGCGGGCGACGACGTGACGCTGGTCGCGCCCACCATGACGACGACGCTCTGGGGCAGCGCCGTTGACGACGGCTTGCCCGAGGGCGCGACGCTCTCGTATCAGTGGAGCGTCGCCGGCGGCCCCGAGGGCGTGAGCTTCGGGTCGCCCGCGGAGCCCAGCACGACGGTCAAGTTTGCGCAGCCGGGCTCGTATGTCTTGCGCCTCTCGGTCAGCGATGGCGAGAAGGTGGGCACGGACGAGCTCAACGCCACCGTAGAGCCGCCCGCGGGCGGGATGCCGGCCGTCTCGATCGACCTACCTGACGACGGCACCATCACGCAGCCGACCGACATCAGCGCATCGATCGGCGACGGCGCCTGGGTGGTCGAGATGCGCCGCGGTGGACGCGACGACGTCGACACGCCTTGGACCATCCTGGCCTCGGCCGTCGGCGCAGCGAGCGGCGTGCTCACCACCTTCGATCCGACGCTCCGCCTGAACGGCTTGTACACGATTCGCGTCTCGTCCGAGACGAGCGCGGGCATCGCGGCAACGAGCGTCGCCGCCGTGGTCGAGGGCCGCATGAAGGTCGGCAACTGCTCGCGGACGTTCATGGACCTCGATGTGCCGGTGACGGGCCTGCCCATCCAGCTCCTTCGCACCTACGACAGCCGCGACCGCGAGCGGGGCGACTTCGGTGCCGGCTGGACGCTCGGGATCCGCAACGTGCGCGTGGAGAAGAGCGGCGTGACGGGCAGGCACTGGTACCACAGCGTGCAGGATCTCGGCTACTTCACGCAGTACTGCCTCATCCCGTCGAAGGCGGCGGCCGTGACGGTCACGTTGCCGGGCGGCAAGGTCTATCGCTTCCGCGCCAAGAGCGAGCCCGAGTGCCAGCTCCTCGAGCCCATCACCACGCCGGACATCGTCTGGACGAGCGAGTCGTACCCCGACGCAAAGCTCGTGGCCGCCGGCGGCTCGTCGGTGTTTGCGCCGGCGAACCCGCCCCGAGGCCATCGGCTAAGCAACATCGGGCACTTGCATGGCTGCCGAAGGGACACGGCGGAGCAGAACCCAGAACGCCCGGTCGACAGCGTGGATGCGCGGCGTCCTGCCTCTCGCCATGAACGCCGCGAGCTGCTGGCGCAAGGCCAGGTTCTCCAAGAGTAGGTCCCGGCGCGAACGCAGGGCGGAGACGAACGTCCGGACGGCGGCCCAGATGGTGCCGAACATGAGCGCGCGACGTTGCTTGGCTTCGGGCGAAGGGTCAATCATCACCCGGGGACGGCGTTGTGGCGATGCACAGGCGCTGATCGTCCGGTCTCAGTTCACCCCCGCCACGCCAAAGACCAACGCCGCGTAGGGGGAAAGCAGCACGTCGCCGTCGGCAAGGGCGCAGACGACCGACCCCGCCCAGTCCAACCGGATCGGGCCGGTGCCGGGCGAGCCCCCGATGGCGCAGAGGTTGCTGAGGTACGGCGCATCGTCGAAGCGCGGATCCGCCGCGCCCTCGATCCGCGGGTGGGCCCGCGGCAGGACCGTGCTCTGGTTCGTGGAGTGGTCGTCCATGACGAGCGCCTGCGAGCCCTGACAGACGACGAGCCACTGGCGGCTCTCGATCACACGGCAGCCCGGCTTCTCGTAGTCTCCGAACATCGGCGCGGTCCCGACGCGGTTCAGGCCCCGCTTGAGCGGGAGCAGGCAATCGCGCTCGGCGGTGAACGAGGCGAGGAAGGCCACGGTCTCGCCCGCGACGGCGTCCTGGCGCCGGGGCACGAGCACGAGCGGCCTGGTGCCGGCAAATGCCTCGTGCTCGAACCCGCCCGCGAGCAGGCCGTGTCTCGCCCGGAGCATCTGGGCCTCGTGCCGCGCGCCCCGCGCCGCAGCCTCCGCGTATGCTTCCAGGATGCGCTGCCCGACGCTCATGCCGTGCCCTACCGGAAGCGCTGGTTCCAGAGCTGATCCGCCGCGGCCGCGTCCACGTCGGGCTCGTTATGATCGATGCTCAGGCTGCGCACCGGCACGCCGCCCGAAACGGACGTGGAAGTGTACGGGTAGTCGAGGTAGCCGGGAGCGTCCGGCACGCCGCCGTTCGACGGATGAACCGTGCCCCCCTGTGCCGTGCCGATGGCGCGGTGGCGTCCCTCGAACACGTAGGGCTGCCCGGCGTCGTTGACGCCAACGAGCGAGTCCGTGGTGTAGTTGCGGCCGGGGTTCGCGTGCTGCAACGTCATGGCGTCCGCCGCGCGGAAGCGCATCCGCTCCTCGCCGTCCGCCGTGCGGTAGCGGACGTAGCTCGGCGAGCGGTCCTCGACAACGGTCGAGCCCGGCGGGAGCTGCCCCACTGCATGGATCGGCGCCAAGCCGAAGGGATCGACGTCCTGGGTGGGGCTCCCGCCGAACCCGAAGAGATCGACGCCGCCCGAGATGCCGATGGGATCGGGGCTGCACCAGCGCCCGACCTCCGGATCGAAGTAGCGGAAGCGCGTGCAGCACAGGCCCGTCTCCTCGTCCGCCACCTGCCCGAGCAGCCGGAACGGCGAGTCGATCGGCCCTCCCCGCCTCTCCGGGCCGGCCGGATCGCTCCAGGTCTCGACGACGCGGCCCCAGATCGAGCACCGGGCCGCCCAGGCGACCCGACCCGCCCGGTCGATCAGCTCCCGCGGCGTTCCGAGGTGATCGGTGACGTACGCGAAGACCTCGCCGCCCTGCGCCTGGAGCAGCGGCACCAGGCTGCCCGGCCGGTGCACGAAGGAGCGCGCGCCGCGCTCCGAGTCCATCTCCATAGCGAGGGCGTCGCCGTCCCACACGTAGTGGACCACGCGCGCCGTGGCGTCGCCGGCCGCAACCTCCTTCTTGACCCTACGACCGAAGGCGTCGTAGGTCATCCGCAGCCGGCGGCCATCGGGCAGCAGCACCTCGCGCAGCAGATCGCGCACGTCCCAGCGATAGGTGGTGGCCCTCCCCTCACCGCCCGGCCCGCCGAGCTCCAGCCGCACCGTGCGCCGCCCGCGGGCGTCGTAGGTGTACTTCGCCCGTTGGGTGCGCGCCAGCCGGTTGCCGCGCAGCGTCTCCCACCTCGCCCCGGCCGGACTTGTCCCCGCGTCCAGAGTCTCCAGCATCCGGCAGAGCGCTCCGGCCGCGTCGTAGTCGAGCGTCTCCCGCCCGCCGCCGTGCGCGACCTCGACCAGGGCTCCGGCCGCGTCGTGGCGATACTCCATCCGACCCCAGCGGCCGTCGTCGATCTGCGTGGGTCGGCCGACACGGTCGTACTGCCACGTGCGCTGCGCGATGACCGCGGCGATGCCTTGCCCCGGCGCCGGCGCCACGGCGCGTTGCTCGATCAGCCTGTCCGCCGCGTCGTAGGCGCTCCGGATCTCGATGCCTGCCCCCTCGAGCCGCCGCACGCTCTCGCGGCCGAGCTCGTCGCGCTCCACGCCGAGCGCCTGGCCCTGGTGCTCCACGGACGCGAGCAACCCTGCCGCATCGTACCGGTAGCGCGTGCTCGTCCCGCCCGGCAGGGAGCGCGCCACCACGCGGCCGCGCGCGTCGCGGCCGTAGCCTACCATCCAGTCGCCCTGCGCCTCGGTCACGACCCTCCCCAACGCGTCGCGCTCGAAGCGGGTCGCCACGCGCTCGCCGTCCTGCTCCAGCGCCGCCTCCAGCAGGCGTCCCATCCGGTCCCGCCGGTAGGCGATGGCCAGGCCGGTCGATGTCTCGCCGGTGAGCTTGCCCGTGCGGTCGTAGGCGAAGCTGCGGAAGCTCCCGTCCGAGTAGTCCACGCGCTCGAGTCGGCCCGCCGCGCTCCAGCGGTAGCGCAGCTCGCGCCCGTCGAAGGTCCGCTCCACCACGGGCCGGCCGACCCGGTCGTACGCGAAGCCGTGCGTCTCGCCCAAGGGGTTCTTGATCTGCGCGAGCTTCTCCCGGCTCGTGTACTTGAGCTCGTAGGAACGCCCGTCCTTGGTCGTGATGCGGCTGGGCACCCCCATGCCCGCGCACTCGATCAGCACACTCCGGCCCGCCGCGTCGGTCTCCCGCACGACGTTGCCGCGAGCGTCGTAGGAGAACTGGCGGGAAGTGCCGTCCGGCAGAAGCAGGGACGTGCGCCGGCCGAGACGGTCGTAGTCGATGCGCGTCACCCGTCCGAGCGCGTCCACCCGGGCGACGAGACGGCCCAGGGGATCGTAGCGATACGAGGTCTGGCCCCCGCGCGCGTCCGTCTCGGCCACGAGGTTGTGCTGGGCATCGTACTGCCGCGAGCGAACGAGGTTGCCATCCTCGTAGACGGCCACGAGCCGGCCGCGCTCGTCGTGGGAGAATGCGCAGCTCCGGCCCTCCGAGGAACGCGCTCCGAGCAGGGCGCCCCGGTCGTCGTGGGCGTACTCGATGCTGCGGCCGTCCGGCAGGATGCGCCTTCGGGGCAGGTCGCGCTCCCACTGCACCGCGGTCGCGTTCCCGGCCGCGTCGACCGTGCGCACGCGATTGCCGCGCTCGTCGTACCAGTACTGCACGCCCTCGCCCGCACCGTTCACGGCGGCGACGAGCAGCCCGTCGTCGTCATAGGCCCGCTCCTCGATCGCGGTGCCGTCCGGCGTGGCCTCGCGCACCACGAGCCCCTGGTCGTTCCACGCATACTCGCGGGGCTCCTCGCCCCCCGCGCGCGTCACGTGCGCCGCCTCGTCGACTTCGAGCGCCACGGCGTACAGCCCGTCCGGGCCCCAGGTCTTCGCGCACCTTCCCGTGTCCGCTTGGTACTCGTACTGGAAGCGCACGCCCGTCTTCAGGACCGCGGCCGTCATCCGATCGAATCGGTCGTACTCGTACTCCTCCGCCTGCCCGAGCGCGTCCACCACGGCGCGCAGGGTGCCCGAGGCCGAGTAGACGTAGTCCACCCACTGCTCGACCCTCCCCGCGGCGCGAACCTCCAGCCGGGAGATCCGCCCCTGCGTCCAGGCGACCCTCACCTCCCGGCCGGCCGTGTCGAGCACGCGCACGAGGCGCTCGCCGTCGTGCTCGAAGACGATGGTGTTGCCCCAGGCGTCGCTCACCTGGCGCAGCAGGGCCGAGCCGCCGGCCTGCGTGGCCGAGAAGCTGCGCGTGAGGCGCGTGTCGAGGCTGAAGACGCGGTACGCGCCCGGGGCGGCGTGCTCCAGCACGAGCCGCTCGCGGCGGTGGAACGTCTCCTCGCCGGGACGGACCGGTGCGAAGAAGATCTCCCGCCCCTCTGCCTCGCGCAGCACGAGGGTCCGTTCCGTGGCGCTGATGCGCTGCTCGAAGCCGTGCGCCCAGCCCGGGCCGAGGGTGGCCGTCCGGTCCCCGCGGCGCGCGGACGAGTAGTAGCGACGGAAGACCAGGGGGATGGCACCCGGCAGGGAGATGTCGGTGGCGAGGTCGACGACGCAGCCGCTCGCCACGTCTACGGGGTGACCATTCTGGCAAGTGGCCTGCTCCGCCGGCCCCGACGAGCTGCCCGGGGCGCCGGCACCGGCGTGGCTGCCGCCGCCGCCGCCGCCACCCGAGCCCGCGGCGGGTTTGGAGCCCGAAGCGTCGGGCCCGCCGGCCCCGCCCCCGCCGCCCCCGCCGCCGCCGGCGCCGCCCGCCCCGCTGGCGCTCGATCCCGCCCCCACGGTGATGGCCTTGTTGGAGATGCACAGGCTCCCCGTGATGCCCATCATCCCGAGCTCGGCGAGCACGGTGGGAGCCCCCAATGTGAGCAGGCACGGCCCCGAGGTGTTCAGGCTCACCACCTCCTTGAGGGTGCCGGGCTCGTTGCCGTGGCAGGTCTTGAGACAGGAGCCCACCGTCGCGAACTTGGTGCCGCATATCTTGGTTCGCAGCGGCGGGTCGACGATGCCCTCGGCCACCTGGCCGACGACCGGGTAGGGCACGGGAATGGGGCTCGGCGCGCACGGCGTGATGCAGACGCTCACCGCCATCGGGGTCACGCTGTGGCCCGACTTCTCGGTGATGACGTCCATCATCAAGGCCGTGACGTTGCCCATCTTCCCGTGCTCCCGTGTCGATAGTAGCCCAAGCTCAGCCTTCCTGCGCCTCCAGCAAGAGCGCACCGCGCTCGCCCGTGTCGCTCCCGGCAATCGCCAGGGCGCGCGGCGCCGGCGCCCACCCGCGCCGCCAGCCCTCGGCCGCGAGCACGAGCCCGAGCGGCAGCGCCGCGGCGCCCAGGCGGCCGAGCCGCTGGGCGGGCGCGTCCAGGGCGTGCGGCTCGCACCACAGCGCGTGCGTACGCGTGAGCACGGCGCTCCACTCGTGGTGGCGCGCCTGCTCGAACGCGAGATCGGTGATGGCCCAGCCGATGCGCCCCTGCGCGGGCTCGATCGCCGCCGCCGCCCCCCGCACCGCCGCCGTCAGCCCGCGTGCCTCGAAGCTGCTGTGGTCGTTGTCCGGTCCGGCCCGCTCCTCGCCGGTGCCCACGGCCACGAGACAGGCCGTGCTCCCGCCATCCCGCAGGCGCGCCCGTTCCGGACGCGCGAGCAGCGCGAAGGCCGCGGCCTCGCCGGGCACGACGGCGTCGGGGTTCTTGGGCGAGAAGAGACGCCCCTGGGCCTCCAGCGCGCGGATCGCGAGCGGGTCGTAGTCGGTGTGCACGCCGCCGAGCAGCACGGCGTCGATCTGACGCGCCGCAAGCCTCGCCAGCGCCGGCCCGAGAGCCCACGCGGCGCCCGCAGCCCCCCGGGCCACGACCTCGAGCTCGACGGCGCCGAGCCGCTGCTCGGCGCTCGCGTGGACGGCGGCCGCTACTGCGGCACCCGGCGCCGCCCCTCCGCGCCGGCGCCCACCACCGCCCGCGCCGCCGCCGCCCGCGCCGTCGAGGCACAGGAGCAGCAGCGCGCTCCGTGGCCGCCCTGCCTCGGGCACCGCGGCCAGGGCCTCGCCCAGGGCCGCCAGCGCAAGCGCGCAGGCGCGCTCTTCGCCCACGCAGAGCGGGGCGAGCGTCGTGTCGAAGCACATGGTGACGGCCCCACCCTCGGCGTCGCACAGCGGAGCCGCCGCCATCGCCGCCATGCCGGCCCGCAGGAGGAAACCCGTCTGGGCGGCCGTGAGGCCCAGCGGCGTGCGCGCGCCGGCCGCGGCGACCACGGCGAGCGCGCTCATCGCCCGGCCTCCGTCTCGCGCACGCGGATGCGCGCTTCCTTCAGGCACCGCGGCGCGCGCACGGCGGCGCGCCAGACGAGCTCGACCGTGATGGGTCCCGGCGGCAGCGCGTCGATGAGCACGGTGTCCAGGGCAGGCGCATGTCGCTCGACCTCACGGCCGGACAGGCGCAGCTCGATGTCCGCGCCGCGGCCGGGGAGCGCGAAGCGCGTGGTTCCGCCGCCCGGCTCGAGGTTGAGCAGGGCCACCGGCTCCGTGCCCAAAAGCGGCGGTGAGCCGCTCAGGCCGGGGCTTGCGCAGAGCTGGCAGCGATCGTCCTGATCGAGCGGCGGCAGCGGAGCGCGCTCGGCGAGCCAGCGCGCGTCGTACGAGCCGAGGTAGCGGCGGCGCGGCTCCCAGTGCCGGCCGATGGCGCCCACACCCGCGGGCGCCGGCCGTGCCGCCGCGCTCGTGATCGGCTCCCGCGCATCCTCGATGCTCGGGGCGCTCTGGCCCGTGAGCGCCTGGAGATCGCGCGCCACACCCAGGCCCACCGGGTTGCGCGGCTCCTCCACCAGGCGCGCCGGATCCGTGCCGTCGCAGCCGCCGAAGGCGTGCTCGTAGCGCAGATCGAGCTCGGTGATGCGGCCCGGCCCGCTCACGCCCTCCCCGCGTTCGAGCCAGACGCGCGGGCCGAGAACGCGCAGGCGGCGCTCCAGCTTGCCGACGCGCACGCCCGCCTCGATCTGCGCCGCCGGCCGGCCGCCGGGCGCGAAGGCGCGCGCCACGACGACTACGTCGGTCGCCGGCTTGCGCACGCACAGATCGCCCGGGTACTTGACGCTGCTGCGCTCGGGATCGCCCCACGGGTCGTCGGCGCCGCGCACGGGCCGACGCCGCTTCTTGGGCGCGGGCTCGAGGCGCCCGTCCGGACCGAGCTCGAAGGTCGCCTTGACGATCGCGACGAGCTTCTCGCCGTCGCGATCGAGCAGCACGATCGGCAGAACCGCGAACGGCGTGCGGTTGTCGAGAGCGGGACCGCTCATGGGGACCCTCGCCTCAGCTCGGACCTCGCACCGTGGCGGCAACGAGCCGCTGCGAGCGCGCCGTGAACTGCACGAGCAGCACGAGCTTGCCCAGATCGTAGCGGTACGTCACCGTGCCCTCGGGCATGACGCGCGGGTTCACGTCGAAGGGCACGGCCGGCCCGAGATCCGCGCCGAGCTCGTCCAGCAGAACGACGGCGTCGGGGCGCAGCGGAAGGTCGAGCAGCGCCTCGCTCGTCGTCGCCCCGGCCGCCGGGACGCGCAGCTCGACCGAGGCGAAAGGCCCGGCGCCCGCGCCCCCCTCGGCCTCGTAGAAGCGGAAGTAGCGGTTGGCGTCGGCCTTCTCCGCCAGCGCCACGCCGAGCGCCCACCCCACGCTCTGGGTGGTCAGGTGCTCGAGCAGGCCCACCTGCCGGAGGATCGAGAGGATCTGCTGCGCCGTGGTCATGGTCGTGCCCTGGCACGGGCGGCGCGGCCGCCCGCGCCGCGAGGACGTGCCCGGATGCTACTCGACGCGGCCGGCCGGGTCCAGGCGGCCGAGAGGTGCCTTCAGGATCCCGGCGAAGTCGGAGAAGGCCAAGGGCTACGGGCTGCGGGCTACGGGAGGTCGCTTCTCAAAGAACCGGTGGCGGACTGCGACGAGTCATCGACCGGCCGCCACGGTTTCTAGCCGTTTCCTGGGCATCGGAGGTCCCGTGGGGTCAGACAGAAGCTACGGCCGCGGGCGCGAACTGGTGAACACGAAACCGGGAACTGAGAACTGAGATTCTCTGTTCCCTGTTCGCAGTTCACCAGTTCCTCCTTGAGAAGCTACCTACGGGAGAAGCCAAGAGCCCGTTTTCCCGCAGCCTGTAGCCAGTAGCCCGTAGCCGGCGACGGACTTCGTCCGTCGCCCTGCACCCTTGCGCCGCAGGCGCAGCCCGCGCGTGGCATACATGCTAGGCTTGGCGGTGGTGGCAGGCGTGGATGTCGGTCCGTACATTCTCGCCTGGCGGGAGCGCTTCCGCCAGGCCGAGACGGCGCGGGCGCGGCTCGCCGAGCAGGCGCGCTCGCGCCTGCCCGCGCTCGTGCGCCACCTCGCTGCGGCCGGGGCGCGCCGTGTCTGGCTGTTCGGGTCGCTTGCCGACGAGGCCTTTCACGAGGGCTCGGACATCGATCTTGCAGCCGAGGGGCTGCCCGCCGGTGCCGCTCTGTTCCGCCTTGCGGTGGAGCTGGATCGGGTCGCCGCCCCCTTCCGGATCGATCTCGTTCCCCTGGAAGACGCGCACGCGCCCGTTCGGGCCGGAATCCTCGCGCGAGGGGAGCTTCTCCATGACGGCCACTAGGCCCGCGGCGCTGGCGCGCGTGGCGGCACGGCTGCGCGAGGAGCTCGCCAACCTCGAGCGCGTGCAGCAGGCCATGGCCGAGGCGCTGGCAAGCTGGGGTCCCCAGACGCCACAAAGGCCCATCATCCACTGGGTCGGGGGCCTGGTGCACGACTTCTACACGGGCTTGGAGAAGGCGTTCCGCGAGGTGAGCCCCGAGCTCAACGGCCTCGATCGCGACCGGGAGAGCTGGCACCGCGACCTGCTACACGCGATGACGCTGGATCTGCCCGGCCACCGTCCGGCCGTCATTCGCCGCGTCCTGGAGCCTGGCCTGCTGGAACTGCTCAAGTTCCGGCACCTGTATCGGAACCTGTACAGTTTCGATCTGAGGTGGGACCGCGTCAGGGGGCTCTGCGAACTGGCGGCAGCGCTGTGGCCGGAAACGCGCGCCGATCTCGACGCCTTCGCCGCAGGCGTTGAGGCCATGGCGGGGGTATGAGGCGGCGCCGCCAGAAGCTGCCGCCGTGCGGCCGAGATGCGCTTTGCCGAGCTGACTGGCGCACAGTAGGCTACACTCGCCTCCGTGCTGTGCACTGCGAGCCCTCCGCCCGGCCTGGCCAGGTGTTGCCTGCTGCCGGCCGCCGCCATGGCCGCCCTGCTCGCCGCGTGCGCCGCCGAGCCGGCCGCCAAGCGGCCGCGGCTGGGCGAGCTGCCGAGTGCGACCACCACGGCCGAACCGGACTGGATCCCCTTCCGCATTCGCGCCGGCAAGGCGGTCGACGCCGATCCGCGCGAGCGGCGGCTCGGTGAGCTGCGCCAGCTCACCTTCGACGGCTCGAGCACGGCGCCGGCCTGGTCGCCGGACGGCCGGCGGCTCCTGTTCGAGTCAACCCGGGGCGAGGCCCTCTGCGGGCAGATCTTCGAGATGGACCTCGCCTCGGGACGCAGCGAGCGCGTCTCGCCGGAGCGCGGCTGGGCGACGTCCGGCTGCCTGGGCGGCCCTGAGACGGGACGCCTGTTCTTCGCCCTGGCGGCAGGGGACGACCTGCGCTGCTCGCCCATCGCCCAGCGCGTCCGCCCGGCCAGCATCGCCTTCCCTCAGCTCGACATCTACTTCGTGCCGCGCCCGGCGCCGGGAGGGGGCGCGGGCGAGCCGCGCCCGTTCATCGCCGCCCCGGGCTACGACGCCGAGCTGGCATGCGCCGCCGACGGGACGCTCGTCTTCACGAGCACACGTGACGGCGACCCCGAACTATACGCCGCTTCGGCCCAAGGCGGCGAGCCACGCCGCCTGACGCGCGAGCCGGGGTACGACGGTGGGGCCGCGCTCTCGCCCGACGCAGCCCGACTCGTATGGCACGCAGAGCGGCGCTCGCCGCCGGCCCCGGGGGCGGCGGCGAGCGCCAAGGGCGATCCCGCGACGGAGCTGCGCTTGTCCGCGCTGCGGATCATGCTGGCGGGCACGCAGGGCCAGCACCCGCGCGCCGTCGTCGATGACGGCCGGCTCAACTTCGCGCCCGCGTTCCTGCCCGACGGGCGCCGCATCGGATTCGCCTCGGACCGCGACGACAGCCCGGCCCAGCCCGAGCGCAACGTGGAGCTGTACGTCATCGATCCGGACGGCCCGCTCACGGCCACCGGCACCGCCGCCGTGGAGCGCGTGACGTACCACGTCGGCTTCGACGGCGCGGCGCGCTGGTCGCCGGACGGCCAGTACGTGGCGTTCGTCTCGAGCCGCTTCGCTCGCGCCGCCGGAGAAATCAACCTGTTCGTCGCGCGCTGGCTCGACCTGGAGTAGGAAGCCATGATGGGAGTGGGGCGCGGAGCGACCATGGACCTAGTGAGCCGCGAGGTGTTCGCCCCCGGCGCGACGATCTTCCGCGAGGGGGAGCCGGGCGAGCAGGCGTACGTCATCGAGAGCGGGGCGGTCGAGATCACCGCCCTCAAGGACGGCAAATCGGTCCTGCTGTCGACCCTGCGCAGCGGCGATCTGCTCGGCGAGATGGCCCTGATCGACCGCAAGCCGCGCACCGCCACGGCGCGGGCCGTGGAGCGTACCGAGCTCGTCATCATCCGGCGCGACTACTTCGAGGAGCGCCTGGAGCAGGCCGACCCCCTGCTGAACCTGCTCTTGCGCGTGGTGTTGGAGCGCTTCCGCCACACGCGGCGCTCTTGGCTGCGCGGCGACGACCCGAACGTTCCGCAGAGCGGGCCACCCGCCGACACGTACTCGGAGGCGCGCACGCTGGCCATCAGCGACTTGAAGCTCCAGCTCGACCTGGAGAACGCCCTGGAGCGCGGCGAGCTCGTGTTGCACTTCCAACCGATCGTGGAGCTCGGCGACAAGCGCACCGTGGGCTACGAAGCGCTGCTCCGCTGGCAGCATCCCCAGCGTGGCCTCGTCCCGCCGGCCGAGTTCATCGGGTTCGCCGAGGAAACGGGCGTCATCGTGCCGATTGGCCTCTGGGCGATGCAGGCCGCCCACGGCGCCCTGCGCCGCTTCCGCGACGCGGCCGGCCGGGCGGGCCGGGGGCAGATGCCGCTGTTCGTCAGCGTCAACCTCTCGGCCCGGCAGCTAACGGATCCCGCGGGCCTCGATCGGCTCTGCGCCGCGCTCGCCGGCGACGAGGTCGAGGCGCACAGCGTCACGCTGGAAATCACCGAGAGCCTGCTCATGAGGGAACCCGAGCAGGCGGCCCGCTCCCTGGAGCGGCTGCGCCGCCTGGGAGTGGGCCTGGCCATCGACGACTTCGGCACGGGCTACTCCAGCCTGAGCTATCTACACCGCTTCCCGCTCGACACGCTCAAGATCGACCGATCCTTCATCGCCGCGATGCTCCAGGACGCGGGCACGATGAAGATCGTGCGGGCCATCTGCGGGCTGTCGCACGAGCTCGGGCTCGGCATCGTGGCCGAGGGCGTCGAGACGCCCGCGCAGCTCGAGCGGCTGCGCGAGCTCGGCTGCCACCGCGCGCAGGGCTACCTCTTCGCCCGGCCCCGACCGGAGGAGGAGATCTGCGCCGCGCTGGGGCGCTGACAAAAAAGTGCGGCGCAGAGGCCACGAAGACCTCTGCGCCGCTTGCCGCTACAGCGGCCCAACCGATCCGAGCGGGGCTAGTCGTCCGCCAGCTTGTCTGACTTGCCCTTCTCGGCGTACTCCTCCAGCATCGACGTGGTCAGCGACTTCGGGCGCTCGATGGCGTAGCCGAGGGCGCGGTCCCAGGTGATGTTGGCCAGAGTGCCGATCGCACGGCCGATGCCGAACAGCACCGTGTAGAACGAGTACTCCGTCACCCCGTAGTACCACTGGATGACGCCGGACTGCGCGTCCACGTTCGGCCAGGGGTTCTTGGCCTTGCCCTGCTCCATGAGCACCTTCGGCGCCACGTTGAAGATCTGGCTGACGACCTTGAACATCGGGTAGTCGGGCAGGTTCTTCAAGCAGAACTCGCGCTGCGCCATGTAGCGCGGGTCGGTCTTGCGCAGCACCGCGTGGCCGTAGCCGGGGATGACACCGGTCTTGAGGGTTTCGAGCAACGCCTCGCGGATGACGCCTTCGGTGGGCTCCTTGCCGCCGAGCCCGGCCATGAACTTCTGGATCCAGCGCAGCACTTCCTCGTTCGCCAGGCCGTGCAGCGGGCCGGCCAGGCCGTTGATGCCCGCGGAGAGCGCGTAGTACGGGTCGCTCAGCGCCGAGGCCACCAGGTGGACGGTGTGGGCCGAGACGTTGCCTGACTCGTGGTCCGAGTGCAGGATGAAGTACATGCGCGAGACGTCGTCGTAGGGCTTGCCGATGCCCATCATGTGGGCGAAGTTGCCGGCCCAGTCGAGCTTGGGATCGGGGGCGATGGGGGCATCGCCCTTGAACTTCATCCGGTAGATGTAGGCGCCGACGGTCGGCAGCTTCGCCAGGATGTTGCAGGAGTCCTCATACATGGAATCCCAGTACTGGTCCTTCTTCACGCCCTCGCGATAGCGCTGGGCGAAGACCGACTCGCGCTGCATCGACAGGATGGCCGCCGAGAACATGGTCATCGGGTGCGTATCACGCGGCATGGCACGCAGCACGTCGTAGACGTACTGCGGCACCTGGGAGCGGCTCTTCCAGTCATCGACGACTTCCAAGGTCTGGTCCTTCGTCGGCGGCTCGCCCGTGAGCAGGAAGTGCCAGAAGCCCTCCACGTAGGGGTAGTCGGAGCCCGGGACCTTGGGCAGGCACGCGAAGGTTTCGGGGATGGTCTTGTCGCGGAAGCGAATGCCCTCCGCGGCATCGAGGTACGAAACGTCCGTGACCAGGCTGCGGATGCCGCGGGCACCGCCGATCACCTGGCCGATCGTCACCTCGCCGACCTTCTTGCCAGCGTGGTTCTTGAGCAGACTCTGGGTGCGGGGGCGATGTTCTTCGATCTTCTTCGCCAGTAGTTCCTTCAGCTTCGTCATCTGTCCCTCCAAGTCCTTCGGCCTTGCCACAAGGCCGAGGTCGTATGTGCGTCTTGAAACCGCGGCCGGCTCGTCTCCTGCCCTCGGGCAGGATCTCCGAAGATCCACGTCGGCCGGCCGAGCGCTCAGGCAACGGGGATCCGCCGAGACGCGCGATCTATCCAACCGGCCCCGGTGGATGTCAAGCGCATCGGTGTCACTGCGTGCGCCTCGGCCCACACGCCTCCGGCGTCGCCCTGCCGGCGCAAAGCGCGCCGGAGGGGAGGCGGGCCGCTGCTACTTGCTCGCCGCCGGCGCGGGCGCGGCGCTGGCCGCCGGAGCGGCGCTGTCCGCCGCCGCGGCGGGGACGGCCGTTGCGGCCGGCGCTGCCGCGGCCGGGCGCTCGGCCTTGGGCCGCGCCTGGGCCGCGGCGCCGAGCTGGCGCTCGAGGTTGAGCAGTTGCTCGGTCAAGTGGGACTCCATCGCGTCGACCCGGTCCATGACGGCGTCCATCGTCAGCCACTGCGTGGCGAAGAAGCCGATGGCCACAACGGCCACGAGCCCAAGCAACCGGTAGTCCGGTGGCTTTGCCTTCTGCTCGCACGGCTTGGCGGGAGCCTTCTTCTCCTGCTTGTCCTGTGCCCGCTCCTCGTCCTTGTCCTTGTCCTTCGCTTCTGCCATGGCTCGTCGCCTCCGTCTTGCGCCCCACCGCGTCGTTGACTGTTCTTGCAACGTGAACGGGGCAAGCCCCACGTCCACGCGCTTGTGCTACCGCCGTTGGTAGCAGACGCGCGAAGGAACGTACAGCGGCAAGACTGTCCCCAGAACCTGTACGCGTTCACGCCTCCTCCCACCCGGCTCGTCAGGCGGCCGCGAACGCGAGCGCGCCCACAGGGCCGGCCCGGAGCGTACTCCTGTACGCGATGAGCCGGCCCGCGGACGTAAGTCCGTCCCTTCGGGACGGGGTTGGGGTCCCGACGCGCCCTTCGGGCGCGTCACCCCTGCCCCGCGATCGCGGCCGACTCGGCGAGCCGTCGTTGCTGACTTCGCGCGCAAATGCCGTGAACGGATACCCGACGACACATTCGCTTGGCTCCCGGCCCGCTTGACGCTTCAATGTGACGGTGCGTCTCGGCATCCGCGCCCAGCTCCTGTGCGCCGTCGGTGGCCTGCTCGTGCTGGCCTTCGCCCCGCTCTTCCTCGCCGTCACGAGCCTCACGCACGCCGGCCTCGCCCAGCGCGGGGAGCGGCACGCGCGCGAGCTGGGCCGATCCACCGCCGGCCACGTAGCGGAGGCGCGCCGCAGCCGCCCGCCGGCCGAGCTCGGCGGCCTGCTCGAGGCGCAGCTCGGCTACGCCGTGGGGGCCATATGCCTCTACGACCGCGCGGGCCGGCCCCAGCGGCAAGTCGGAGAGCCCGACGCGGTGGCGGCTTTGCCTCCCCAGGTGCCGACCGACCGGGAGCAGGCCATCGCCGTCAGGACCGCGCGCGGCTCGGCCACTGTCGTAGTCGTGCCGAGCGAGGGCGGGCCGGTCGCCGTGCTGCTGCGCGCCGACGCCGCCACCGCGGGCACCGGACCGCTCATCCGGCTCGCGGCGCTGTACACGGCCCTGCTCGGCGTGGTGCTGCTGGTCTTCTCCTACTTCGTGCTGACGCGCATCGTGGTCCGGCCGGTCACGCAGCTCTCGGATGCCGCCCGCCGCGTCGCCGAGGGGGCCCGGCGCCTGGCCGTGCCGCGCGCGGGCGCGCGCGAGCTCTGCGAGCTCGGCACGAGCCTGGCCACGATGACCGAACGGCTCCGGGCCGAGGAGGCGGAGCTGCGGCAGAAGGTCGCCGAGCTCGAGACGGCCACTGCCGAGCTCGCCCGCGCGCAGGACGGCCTGGTGCGCTCGGCCCGACTGGCGTCGGTGGGCCGGCTCGCCGCCGGGCTGGCGCACGAGATCGGCAACCCCATCGCCGCCTTGCTCAGCATGCAGCAGCTCATGCTGGACGGTGACCTCGAGCCGGGCGAGCAACGCGACTTCCTGGAGCGCATGAAGCGCGAGACCGAGCGCATCAGCCGCGTGCTGCGCGACCTGCTCGACTTCGCGCGACCCGCGGCCCGGACCGGCGCGGGCGGCGGCGAGCCGGACGGCCCGCCCGCGGTCGTGGGCGAGGTAGTGGAGCACGTTCTCGCGCTGTGCAAGCCCCAGAAGGCGTTCGCCGACATCGAGCTCATCACCGCCTTCGATCTGCAGCTTCCGGCCGTGGGCATGCCCCCCGAGCGGCTCGAGCAGGTGCTCCTGAACCTGCTGCTCAACGCCGCCGACGCCGTGCCCAAGCCTGGCGGCATCGTCACCATCCAGGCATCGGCCACGCCCGAGGGCGTCCGCGTCGCCGTGGAGGACAACGGCAGTGGCATCGACGCCTCGGTCAAGGAGCGGCTCTTCGAGC
The DNA here is from genome assembly GCA_016209145.1 of Deltaproteobacteria bacterium. Classification (GTDB taxonomy): domain Bacteria; phylum Myxococcota_A; class Polyangia; order Polyangiales; family Polyangiaceae; genus JACQWT01. Next base: position 17,155 of record JACQWT010000071.1, read on the forward strand.
CGTTCGTGACGACCAAGGACGTCGGCAAGGGCACGGGCCTGGGCCTCGCGGTCTGCCGCGGCCTGGTCGAGTCGGCAGGCGGCGCGATCCGGGCCGAGGACGGCGCGCAGGGGGCGCGCTTCGTGTTCGAGCTACCGCGGGCCGAAGGCGAAGATGCCGACAGGGGCGGCGAGATCCCCGACCGCGACGGGCCCGAAGCGTAGGGCAACGCCGGTCGTCCCTGCTCCCGCTCACGCCGGCGGAGCCGGCGGCGGGGGCGGCTCCGGGCACGCGGCCTCGCTCCCGGTCTTGGCCTGGCAGCAGGCGGCCCCGGCCTCGCCCTCGCGCGTCAGCGTCTGGGAAAGATGGCCCAACAGCTCCGCCGTCTTCTGGAGCGTGGTCGCGCTCGTCTCCAGCGCCATCTTGCCCACGGTCAAGCCGTGCCGCGCCCAGGCCTTGCCGATCGTCATGATGTCGTCCAGCGCCTTCTTCGCGGCCGCGTTGCTCGGGTTGTTCTGCGTCTCGTTCATGGCTCGTTCTCCTTGCGCCTGTGGCGCTTCTTGTTCCCAGGCAGGCACTCCCGCCCGATGAGCACGCGCGGCCCCTCGGTCGCTCGCACGCCCAGCAAGGCCCGCTCCCCGACCTTGAGGCGCCGCCCGCAGACCGCGCACTCGGCCCCGGTGGCCAGCACCAGCGGCTGAAACCCGAGGATCCCCTCGATCGCCTTCGCGCCGCGGGCCTCCTGCGGCCGCTTTGGGGCCGCGGCCTCGCCGTTCGTTCGGCGCGCGCGCTCCGCCTCGCCGGCTCCGCCGCCCGGCGCGCGCCCGAGCGGCCCGTGCCCCAAGGCGATGTCCCGGAGCCGGCCCCGGTTCTGGGCCAGCCGCTCCGCCAAGCCGCGCACCTCGCCCTCCGCCCTGCGGCCGACGCGATCCACCGCCTCGACCGCGTCTTGCAGGATGACGCGCACCACGTTCGACACCGGCACCCGCAGCGCCCCGGCCATGCGCTTGAGCTCCTGCTCGAGCAAGGCCGGGACGCGCGTGTGGATCACGCGCTCCTTGCGTTCGGGCGCCAGGGGATCCGGCTCGGCAGCCGGCGGGTAGGGGAAGGATTCGGGGTCGCGTGTCACGGTGGAGGTCAACGTATCACATCGTGACCCGTTGTCAAGCCCTCTTGTGATACTTCGTGCTACAAAGCCGGGCCCGTGGGCACTTGGACGGCCAGCGGCCCGGTCAGCCCAGGGCCGCGAAGATCCGCGCGCGGATCTCCTCCACCCGCCTGATGCCCGCCACGGCGACGTGCCTGGGCGCAGCCTGCCCCAGAGCCAGCTCGCCAGCTCGTGCTCGGTCAGCAGCGTCGGTAGCCGGTAGGCGCGGATGGTCAGATGGACGACTGGGTGGGCCAGCATAGGCGTTCTGCTCCCAGCCGGCGCCAAGCCGGCGCGGACTCCTGCCCGGATCATCGACGCGAGGCCGCCGGCCGTTGCCTGGTTTCGCCGCGCTTCAAGCCTGAGCCACGACGGCAGAGCTTGACCAAGCGCACGGTGCTACACTGACTCGGTGGATATCCGGCTCTACGTGGATCCGGAGACCGGCCAACCGCACATCCGTCGGCATGGCGTCACCGAAGACGAGGTCATCCGAGTGCTTCGGCACCCCGGAGAGGACCGCCAGGGGCGCGAGGGATCCCGGGTTTGCATCGGGCAGACGGACGAGGGCCGCTACCTGCGAGTCATCTATGTTCTCGATGCCCAGCCGCAAAGCATATTCGTCATCACGGCCTACGAGCTGAGTGGGAAGCCGCTCACGGCATTCCGCCGTCGCAGAAGAAGGAAGCACAAGTGACCGCCAACCGTTTTCCGCGAGGATGGGACGAGGCGCGGGTGGCTCGTGTACTCGCGCAGTACGAAGAGCAGACGGAGGATGAAGCCGTCGCCGAGGACGAAGCGGCGTTTCGTTCCGAGTCCGAAGCGCTGGTTGGTGTCCCACGCTCGCTCCTGCCCGAGGTGCGCCGCCTGCTCGCCCGGCACCAGCACGAGCGCCAGCCGGCGGAGTAGGTCGATCGCCTGCGCTGCGCTCACCGGGTTGCGCCAGCGCTTGGCCGCCCTGGCCGCCGAGTGGGAACGATCCCGCAGAAGCGCGGCGTTTCGATCCTGCGGGCATCGGGTGATCCGGGGCTCGGCGACGGTGAAGACGCGGACGTCCACCTCCCGGAGGCGTAGCGGATGGCGACGCCCGGACGAACACGCGTCGTCGTCACCGACGCCACGGTGCTCATCAACCTCATCCTCGTCGGCCGGCTCGACCTCCGCCGCCCGTTTTCTGAGTAGCTACGGTGCGTCAGCCCAGCGCCGCGAAGATCCGCTCGCGGATCTCGTCCACCCGCCCGATGCCGGGGATCGCCACGTACCTGGGCGCGGCCGCGTCGCCGCCCCTCGCCCACTCGGTGTAGTACGCCACGAGCGGCTCGGTCTGGTCGTGATAGACCGCCAGCCGCTGGCGGACGGTCTCCTCCTTGTCGTCATCCCGCTGCACGAGCGGCTCGCCCGTCACGTCGTCCTGGCCCTCGTGCTTCGGCGGGTTGAACAGCACGTGGTAGGTGCGGCCCGAGCCGAGGTGCACGCGCCGGCCGCTCATGCGGCGAATGATCTCCTCGTCGCTCACCGTCACCTCGAGCACGAAGTCGATTCGGACGCCCTCCTGTTTCATGGCCTCGGCCTGGGCGATGGTGCGGGGGAATCCGTCGAACAGGAAGCCCTTCGCACAATCGGGCCGGGCGATGCGCTCCTTGACCAGCCCGATGATGATCTCGTCCGAGACGAGCTGGCCGGCATCCATGACCTTCTTGGCTGCCAGGCCAAGCGCCGTGCCCTGCTTGACAGCCGCCCGCAGCATGTCGCCGGTCGAGATCTGCGGGATGCCGTAGCGCTGCGTGATGAAGCCCGCCTGGGTGCCCTTGCCGGCTCCCGGCCCGCCGAGAAGAATGATGCGCATGAGAGGTAGCTCCTTGCTCCGACCGCGTCGAGCGCCGGAGCCTGCCACGACGCCGGGCGGCGTCCAAGGGGCACGCTCGGCCGGTGCGCGCAGGCTCCCCGCCCGGCAGGGGCGGCTTGCCGGCGGCCCGCGACAATGTGAAGCGGTGCGGCCATGAGCGCAGCACTCGGGCACAAGGGTAGGCAGCTCGCGGTCGTGCGGCCGGTGAGCCGCAGCCTGCGAGCCGCAGCCCTCGCCGCCGCCGCGGCTCTGGCTGGCTGCGCGGAGCTGGGCCGCGGGGTCGTGAGCGGGCCGAGCGCGGCGGGGGCGGACGAGCCCAGCCTCGACCGGATCGACGCGGAGCTCCTGGCGCGCAGCCGCGGCCTGGTCAGCGCGCACCCTGAAACCTTCCGCGTGGCTGGTGTCTTTCGCTGCACGCGCGCAGGCGTAGCCGAGCACCGGCGACGCGATTCGTGCTAACGCTGCCGGCGGAGCTCGTGCGATGACGGAGCTGCACTCGCGCCTGGGCCTGCTTGCGGCGGGGCCGCTGTGGCTCGCCGGGGGCCTTCTCGCGCTCGGCGCCTGCACGCACGACTGGGACCAGTGGCTGCCGCCAGCGGCGCCACCGCCCGGGACGGGCGGCAGCGGTGCCGAGGCCGGCGCGGGTGCGGGGGCGGGCGCACAGGGGGGCGGCGGCCCCATCGAGGTGCCGGGGAGCTGCCCGGAAGCGCCCAACAACACGCCCCTCGTCAAGGTGGCGACGGTCGCAGGCAAGGCCCTGTGCATCGAGCGCACGGAGGTGACGCGCGGCCTGTACGAGCAATGGCTCGGGACTTCGCCACCGACCGGCGGCCAGCCGGCTGAGTGCGGCTGGAACGTCGACTTCACGCCCGCCTCGGACTGGCCGCCGCAGGGCATTGGCCCGGACCGCCCCGTGGCCTTCGTGGACTGGTGCGACGCGCTGGCCTACTGCGCCGCGCACGGCAAGCGGCTGTGCGGCGCCGTGGGCGGAGGTGCGAGTCCCTTCGGCGGCTACGCCGACGCGGAGCTGAGCGAGTGGTTCGACGCCTGCACCGACCGCGGCCACAACCTCTTCCCGTACGGCGGGAGCTACGATCCGAAGGCCTGCAACGGCAAGGAACAGGGCCTGGGCGGCACCGGCAACGTGGGCGAACTCGCGGGCTGCCGGGGCCGTTATGAGGTCCTCGACCTGAGCGGCAACCTCTGGGAGTGGGAGGACTCCTGCACCGACAAGCTCGACGCGAAGGACTCCTGCCGCATTCGGGGCGGCGGCTTCAACAACAGCGCCGACAACCTGGACTGCGGCGCGGACGCCACGGCCAAGCGCGACGAGCCGCGGGTCAACGTCGGCATCCGCTGCTGCGCCAACGCGCTGCCGTGAGGCCCGTTGACGCCGGCCGCCCGCGCGGCGATACAAAGCGCGCCGGGCCGCGGGCTCGGCGGACACACGAGACGCATGCATCCATCGGCACACTCTGCGCGCCCGAGCGCGCCGGCCTGGGCGGCGGCTGGCGTGTTGCTCGTGGCCGCCGTGGGCCTGATGGGGACGCCTGCTTGGGCCGAGACCGCCGTCGCCGTGGTGGACGTGCAGCGCGCCGTGATGCAGACCGAGGACGGGCTGCGCGCCCAGGCCACGCTGAAGAAGCTGTTCGACCGCCGCCAGCAGGATCTGGATCGCAAGCAGAAGCAGCTCGAGCAGGACCGCGAGGACATCGAGAAGCAGGCGCGCGTGCTGTCCCGGGCAGCGCTGCAGCGGCGCATGGAGGACTGGCAGCGAAGCATGGTCGAGCTGCAGACGGTCTTCGTGCGCTACAACAAGGAGCTGCAGCAGAAGCAGTCCGAGCTCACGGCGCCCATCTTGAAGAAGATGCTGCGCATCATCCGCCGCATCGCCACGCGCCGAAGCATCGATCTCGTCGTGGACAAGCAGGCCGTGCCGTATGCGCGCGCGGATCTGGATCTGAGCGACATGGTGGTGCAGATGTACAACTCCGGCTCCGAGCCGGAGGGCGAGGACGCGACGAGCGCGCCCAGCCCTTCCGGCGCCGAGCCCGCCGCAAAGCAAAAGTAGCCGACCGGGCTCCCGCGACGGGGCCCGCCCGGGGAGGAGCCATGCCCGAGGCCGTTTCTCTCGACATCAACAAGATCCTCTCGGTTCTGCCGCACCGCTTCCCGTTCGTCATGGTCGACCGGGTCACCGAGGTCGTGGCGGGCAAGTACGCCCGCGGGCACAAGTGCGTGAGCTACAACGAGCCCTTCTTCCCGGGGCACTTCCCCTTGCGCCCCATCCTGCCGGGCGTGCTGGCGTTGGAGTCGCTGGCCCAGTTGGGCGGCATCCTCGCCTACGTCTCCGAGCCCTTCGATCCGACGACCAACCTGATGTACTTCCTCGGCATCGACAAGGCGAAGTTCCGCCGCACCGTGATCCCGGGCGATCGCATGGACCTCTATGTCGAGGTCATGCATCACCGCTCCAATGTCTGGAAGTTCCAGGGCGAGGTGTGCGTGGACGGCGCGCTGTGCACCGAGGGACAGCTTCTCGCCTCGATCGTGGACCGGCAGCCGTAGCCCCGGCTACGGCTCCTTCGCCGCCTTCTCGCACTGCTTCTTGTCCAGCTTGCCGCGGATCCAGCCGGAGATGCAGTCGTAGCTGGCCGACCCCTCGACGAGCTGGATCTCGCCCTTGTGCTGCTGCAGGCCGAGCGGCTTCTGCAGCAAGAGGAGCTGCTTGACGCTTGTCTGTGCGCCGCTCGCGGCCTTCTCCACGATCTCGGTCATGAGCTCCGGCTCCAGGCCGCAGGCCGAGCGCCGGTTGTCCGCGACCTCCTGCTCGGTCGTGTCCTTGCCACCCTCGCCGGGAAACGTCTTGTTCTTCTGCGCGAGCGCGGGGTTCGAGTACTCGTCCAGGCCCTCCTGCGTCAGGTTGTCGACCCGGCGCAGGCCGCCGCGGCCGTAGATCCGTAGCGGCCGGGCGAGCTGCCCGTGGCAGTCGAGCGTGCCGCAACGCCGCTCGAGTAGGGGGGAGACCAGGAAAAACTCGGAGGGCGGATCGACATGGCCAAGGCTCGGGCAGTGCGCACGCGTGACCTCGTCCGGATCGTAGGATCCGCAGCCGGAGAGAGACGGCGCGGCCCCGCCCAGGGCGGCCGCGGCGACGACCAGGAGAGCGGCGACGGTCCTGCTCATGGCACTCCCTCGCAGCCGGCACCCGGCGCCTTGAACTGGTCGTCCTTGCCCGGCACGACCACCGGGCCCGGTGAGCTCGCCGACTTCTGCGCCTGGTGGCAGCCGGCGCAAGAGCCCTCGCGGTTGATGCGCGTGCTCATGCTGGCCACCTTCGCGGATCCGCCCATGCCCTGAGCCGCGAGCAGCGAGGCCCGCAGCGGGAAGTACGGCCAGCCCTCGGTGTACTCGACGTAAAAGTTGCCGATGCAGTTGGTCTGCGGCTTCATGATGACGCCGCGCGCGTCCTCGAGCTCGACGATGTAGCCGTCGACCGGGAAGGCCGTCTTGTTGGCATCGGAAGGCTGGTAGTAGACCGTGCCGCCCACCGCGAGCTTGGGCGCGGCGCCGCCGTAGTCAGAATGGCACCACGTGCAGGGCTGGCCGGGCCGGTGGAAGGGCCCCGGCGCGACGCCCTCGACCTCGGGCCCGAGCGCCTCGATGCGCTCGTCGCGCAACGCATCGCCGCAGCCCGTCACGGCCGCGGAGCCGAGCAGCGCCAGGAGGAGCGAGAGCCATCTCATTCGAAGGCCACCTCCAGGTTGAGGGCTCCAAGATAGGCTATCCGGTCCACCAGGAACAGGTGCCGCAGGAACTTGGAGTACGCCACGTCGCCGCTCAGGCTTGCCCCCCAGCGCGTCGGCTCGCCGAAGCCCAGCCGCGCCAGCGCCCCCACGCTAAGGGTGTACAGTGGGCCGAGCTCCCGGTCGCTCGTGCGATAGCGGGGCATGGCAAAACCCTCGTCGCTCTCCCGCGCCGGGTAGACCATGCGATAGAAGCTGGCCCCCTGCTGGCCGTGGAAGCCGAGCTCGGGCCCGAGGCCGAGCCACTTGGTCACGCCGTAGGTGAAGCTGCCGGTGCTGGTCGTGGCCATGACTCCCCAGGAGTCGAAGTAGAGCCGCTCGCCCAGTCGCAGCGTGCTCGGGCCGAAGCGCTGCGCCAAGGCCGCCGCCACGCTCAGTCGCCCCCTGCCGTCCGGGAGCTGCTCCAGCGGGCGCATGGGCAGGCGGAAGTAGTTGACCTCGTCCACCGAGAGCCCCGGCTGGATGAGATCGGCGATGGACTCGTGAAACACGGGCACGTGCCGGTAGGGGTTGGAGCTGTCGCCGAGCTCGAGCACCCCGCGCAGCCCCAGCGAGCCGTACGTAGCCCGGCCCAGCACCAGGCCCAGGCCCACCTCGAGCGCGTGCCGGCTCACCTCGCGCGAAAACGTCGCGAACGTCGTCTCCGCGCGGCCGATGGTGTCGTGGGTGAACTCGTAGCCCAGGCTCGGCGTGACGGTGCGGCCGCGCAGATCGACGGCGACCTTGGCGCCGGCCGCGCCGGTCAAGTAGTCGGGCTCCGTGGAAAGCGCGCCGTGAAGTTGGAGGTCGACCTCGCCCAGACGCTTGTGGCCGTCCAGGGCCGGCGCCAGGCGCGCCTCGCGCCAGCGCGGCGAGGCGGTCGAGACCGCGCCTGCACGGGCTCCTTCTTCTCGCAGTGCTCGCCCTCCTCGCCGGGCTCGCACTGGGCCTCCGGCTGCTCCTTCTTGATGGGTTGGAGCTTCAGGGTGACGCTGAAGGTCTCCTCGGGCTCCACCACGAGCTTCTTCTGGAAGACCAGCTCGGCCTTGCGGCGCCGGGCGCGCGCGGCGATCTCGTGCGTGCCGGGGTTGACGCGGATCTCGCTGTCGAGCTTGCCCGGCTCGATCGCCTGCCCGTCGAGCTCCACCGCCAGATCGGAAAGCTCCCCCGCCTCGGCCGGCGATTCGATGACCAGGGCGGGGATGCGCTGGCGCAGCTCGGCGATCTCGTCCTTGGCCTGGCGCGCGAGCCGCGGCAGGCCGGCGCGCGGCGCCGTGGCGACCACCTGCTCCAGCTCGGCCAGGGCCTGGATCCACTGGTTGTCGTCGCGCAGGCAGCGCGCCAACAGGGCGCGCGTGCTCACGCGCGGCTCTATCTCCAGCGAGGCGCGCGCGTCGCGCAGGCAGCCGCGCAAATCGGCCTGCTCCTGGGCCTTGGCGGCCCGCTCGTAGCAAAACGCCGCCTCGGCCTTGCGCCACCCCGCCGGAGCCGGCCGGCGCCCGCCGGAAAACTCGGCCCGGCAGCCCCGGCCCGCCGGACGGCGCGCGTCCTGCTTGGCGCGCATGAAGCTGGCGCGAATGTCCGGGCTGGTGTGCTCGGCCAGGGGCCCGGCCTCGGCGTCCCTACGCAGGCCCTCCTTGAACGCCGCCTCGGCCTTGTCCGAGTCGTGCAGGCCCCCCGCGTAGACGCTGCCCACGGCCATGTACACCTTGGCGTGGACGGGAGCGCTGCAGCCGCCGCCCTGGCAGGCGATCTTGGCCATCTCGAGCTTGTCCAGGGCGTCCTGGTAGCGGCCCTTGGCGTAGTCGGCGGCGAACACGCCGTCGATCAGCGCCTCGACGTCGGCGTCGTTGGGGCCGGCGCCGGCGCGCGCAGGCCCGGCCGCGCCCAGCGCCAAGGCGAAGGCGAGGAGCCCCGCGGCGGACCGCAGCCAGCGCCGCGGCCCGACGCGGGCGCGCGCGCGGACAGGGGAGCACAGAGGGGCGAGCACTCGCGCCAGACTATAGCCCCTCTACCCGGCGGAGGGCACATGGTTGGAGCCGGGGGTCAGACCGTGGGGCCGACCTTGGCCAGGTGCCGCGCCAGGCGCTTGTAGAGACGGGCGGCGAGCTCGGGATCGTGCGCGCAGATCCCGGTGAAGTCGTCGTGCCTGATGCGCAGCAGCCGGCAGCGCTCCACGGCGACCGGCAGCTCGCCGCGCGCGACCACGTCGACGAGCGACTCGGCCATGAGCAGGCCCGAGGGACCCAGCGTGCGGCCGCCGGGCAGCTCGACGAGGCCGTCCAGAATGAGGTAGGCGACCCGATCGCTCGCTGCCGCCCGCGGGATGCTCTCGCCCGGCTCGAACTCCACCTCGACGCCGGCACACAGCGTGCTGAGCATGTCGGCGACCGGCAGACTCTCCAGCAGCGGACTCGACGACACCACGGCGAGGTCATGGGCGCGCAGCCCCGGATCACCGCTGCGGGTGACGAAGCGCTCGCCCACCTCGATGGCCAGGATGGAGGCGTCGTCCAGCCCGCCCTGCTCGCGCGCCGAGCGGATCATGCGATCGCACAGCTCCGCCGGCGGGCACTGCTGGCACAGGACCGCGGCTGCGCCCTCGGCCTCGAGCGGCCCATAGGTTCCGTCGGTGCACAGGACGAGCCGATCGGTGCTGCCCAAATCCACCGAGAGAGAATCGACCACTACCCCGGCGCCGCTGCCGATGCAGTTGGACAGGGGGCTCGCCGCCCAGCGCTTCGGCGGCGGGCGCTTTCCCGAGCTGCGCAGCGAGTCGTAGGAGACGTGGTCGTGGGTGAGCTGCAGCGTGGCCGCCGGCCGCACCAGGTAGGCGCGCGAGTCGCCCACGTGGGCGACGAAGGCCCGGTCGCGCACCAGCACGGCCACGTCCAGCGTCGTGCCCATGCCGCGGCGCCCCTCGTGGCTGCGGCTGGCCTCGACCACCGCGTCGTTGGCCTTGTACACGGCCCGGCGCAGCAACTCGAAGACGCGGCGGCGGTTGTCGAGCTTCGGATCGTCGGCGTAGCGATCGAGCACCGTGGCGGCCTTCGGGCTCTCCAGCTCCTCGGCGACGGCGCCGAGGGCCAGCCGCGCGGCGACCTCGCCGGCGGCGTGCCCGCCCATGCCGTCGGCCAGAGCGAAGACGGCGCCGGCCGGCCGGCACAGGACGGCGTCCTGGTTCTTGGCCCGGCCGGGCCCCATGGCGCTCAGGGCGCAGAAGTCGATGCGGTAGTCGAAGCGCGGCACGACGAGCGCCTCGCCGTGCAGCCGCTCCGCGCCGGCCTCGGTCCTGTCCCGGGCCGCCGGGGCAGGCGGCGCGGCGGAAGGCTCGGCGAGCTCGGGGGCTCGGGGCCGCGGCACAGATGCGCTCTTGGACATGCGCCAGGCTGCCAGCGCCAGCGGGTCGGCGGCTGGGCAGCACGGTGATACAACCATTTGCCGGCCAAATCGAGTAGGCTGCCGCGGGCTGGGCCTCCGATCGGCCCGGCGCCGATGCCGATGGCCCGAACGCGCACCTTCTCGCTCGAACGCTTGCGCACGGACGGGTGGTTCGAGCGCCTGGGCGAGAGCATCGACAGCTTCGACACTCTGTGCGAGGTGTTCGGGGCGCGCTTCTTCGCCTTCGCGCTGATCGTGGGCGCGCGCGTCAGCTCGCTGATGATCGACCGCTTCAGCCCCGACCAGTCGCAGGTCGAGTTCAGCTTCGGCGCGCTCGAGCAGCGCGCCGCGGGCCCGCGCGGGGGCATGCAGCGCCTGTCCGTGGCCGAGTTTCGCGAGCGCCTCGTCAACGTGCTGCTCAAGGACGAGCCGCCGCGGCCGGACGTCTCCGAGCTCGGGGAGAACCCCGAGGCGCTGCAGCGCTTCATCGGCTCCCGGGTGCTGCTGCTCGCGCCGCTGTTCGGCTACGGACTCAAGGAGCTCGCGGTCGAGCGCGACGAGGCGATCCTGGTGGTCGAGCACGAGACCCAGACCGAGAGCTTGCCCATCGAGGCGTTCAAAGAGCGCATTCGTTCGCTCATCGCCGAGGAGCTGGGCCGCGCGCGCCGCCGCGGCGGC
>JACQWT010000071.1:27986-34627 GCA_016209145.1 Deltaproteobacteria bacterium
GCAGCACGGCCATCGATCTCAACGACGTCGCCGCGGCCGAGAAGGCGGCCGCAGACGGCCAGTGGACGAAAGTGATCGAGCTGCTCGGCACCTGGCCGATGCCGCTCGCCATCTACTGGCGCACGCCCGAGGGCCAGCTCTTGCCGGAGCCCGCCCGGCAGCGCATCGCCGAGGGACTGAGCCTGCTCGGCGCGGCGCTGGCCAAGCTCGACGAGCCCGGGCAGGGCGAGGAGGTGATGCGGCTCGCCATCCAGTACGCGCAGGACGGCAGCGCCGCCGGCGGGATCTTCGCCAAGCTGGGCGGCATGATGATGACCGCGGGCCGCCGCGGCGAGGCGATCGGAGCGCTGCGGCGCGCCCACGTCCTGAGCGGCCCGGTCGCGGACATCCTGCTGCAGCTCGCCACGGCGCTCATCGAACGCCGCAAGCTCGTCGCCGCGCTCGGCTGCCTGCGCCTGGCCCGCGAGGCCGGAGCCCGGGCCGAGCAGACGGCTCCCATCCGCGACCGGATCGCGACGGAGCTTGGCCCGGCGCTGGAGCGCTTCGAGAAGCTCGTGGACGGCGCCTGATCTACTGCTCCGGAGCAGCGCCGCGGGGCGCGATGGCCTTGGCCGTCCCCTCGGCCTCCCGGGCGCGCTCTACGGCCTGGGCGCGCTCGGCGCCCTCGGGCAACCAGGCGGCGGCGTCCCGGTAGCGGCGGGCGAGCGCGAGCCAGTAGCCCGTCCCGGCATCCTTGGGCGCCGCGATGTCGAGCACGAGCGCCGCGTCGAAGGCCGCCAGGGGGCGCAGGGGACCACCCGTCTCGGCGGCCAGGGCGTCGAGCGCGGCGACGCGCCCTATGCCCAGCTCCGCGAGCGGCGCCCGCAGCATCATGTCGGCGGCGTTCGCGGGGCCGCCGCGCAGAGCAATCGACAGGGCCAGCACGAGCCGCGCCTCCGGTGTCCGCTCGGCCGCCGGCAGCTCGCGCAACAGTCCCGCCGCCTCGTCGAAGTCCACCCGGCGCCAGTAGCGCTGGCCGAGCTCGAGCCGGGCGCGGGCATAGAGGGCGCGCACCGCCGGGGGGAGCGCGGCCGCGCGCAAGGCCGCGCGCTGGGGCGGCGAGATGCCCTTCTCGACCAGCATGCGCAGCATGGTGGGCTCGGCGGCCCGCTCCGGCGCGATGAGCAGGCCGGCATAGAAAGTCGGCAGCCGTGCGGCGAGCCGCTCGGGAACCGTCGCGGGCTCGGCGGGGGCAAGCGGTGGCAGCAGCAGGGCGTCGAGCGCGCCAACCGGCCGGCCGCCGTACATGCGCGAGAGGAGTTGGCGCGCGCGTTCGGCCCGCTCGTCGCGGATGACGCCCAGGTAGGCGAGCTGACCCAGGCCGACCAGGGCCGCGTCGCGGCCGCGGCGCTTGCGCGCCTCCAGGCCCATCTCCAGCCCGCCGTAGTAGGCATCGCGCAGCTCCTGGTCGCCCGCGATCTCGTCGGGGATAGGCGCCGCACGCGCGGCATCGATGAACCGCATGTCGGCCATGCCGGCCTCGACGGCGACGATGGCCCGGCCGTAGTAGGCGAGCTTGGCACCGGCGCGGGCGATGTCCTCGATGGCCGCCGCCTGCTCGGCAAACCAGGCGTGCAGGGGCCCGGCGATGAGCTCCTCGACGCGCGCGCGCTCGAACGGCGGATCGAGCCGAGGCCCGTCCAGCACCGTGCGCGCCAGCCTCCCGGCCAGGCCGAGACCCGCGAGCGCGTGCTGCAGCGCCGGGTCGATTGCGGCCGGCAGGTCCGCCAGCAGGGGCTGGACGACGGCGTCGGCACATTCTACCGGCGCGAGCTCGGCCCGCAGCGCCCGGACCATGCCGGCCGGCAGGCCGGCGCATGGCTCGATTGCCGCAAGCTCGGCATCCCGCTCGGCCGCCGCGGTGCGCTCGATGGCCGCGAGCAGCGCGGCCTCGGCCGCGGCCCCACCCTCGCAAGCCGGCGCCGCGGCCGGACGCCGCTCGGCGAAGGCGCGGCATGGCTCGGGCGGCGGCGGCACCCCCGGCGGCGCCGGCGGGAAGGGCTCGGCGAGCGGCGCGATCCGCAGCGGTCCCGCGGGAAGCGGCTCCTGTTCGATCGGCCCCACCACGGCGAACGGATCGGCCGGCACAGAGGACGCGGACGGCGCGAGCTGCGGGCCGCGCTGCGTCGCAGCGGTCGCGCCGCCACAGGCCGCGCCGAGCAGCGGGAGCAGGAGCACGGGAGCAAGCCGGTTCATGGCGGCCTATGCTATCCCTCTCGCCAGGGAGAAGACCATGAGCGACGACCAAGTGAAAGACGCCACGCAGTTCGAGTTCAAGGCCCAGGTCCAGCAGGTCCTCGATCTGGTCATCAACTCCCTGTACACGCACTCGGAGATCTTCTTGCGGGAGCTCGTCTCCAACGCCTCGGACGCGCTCGACAAGGCGCGCGTGCTGCGCCTGACGCGCGAGGGCCTCGCCGAGCAGCAGGGCGAGCCGGCCATCGAGATCGAGCTCGACGCCAAGGCCCGCACGCTCACCATCGCCGACAACGGCATCGGCATGACGCGCGAGGAGGCGATCGACCAGCTCGGCACCATCGCCCGCTCGGGCACCACCGATTTCCTGAAGAAGATGGAGGGGCTCGGCAAGCACGAGGGAGCCGAGAGCGCGATCGATCTCATCGGCCAGTTCGGCGTGGGTTTCTACTCGGCCTTCATGGTGGCTTCTCGCGTGGACGTGCAGACCCGCTCCATGCTGCCCGGCGCCGAGCCCGTGCTCTGGCGCTCGGGCGGCAAGGGCTCCTTCGCCGTGCTGCCGGGCGAGCGCGAGGCGCCGGGCACGCGCGTCACCGTGCACCTCAAGGAAGACGCCGACGAGTTCTGCCACGACTGGCGCGTCGAGGCGGTCGTCAAGAAGTACTCGGACTTCGTCACCTATCCCATCCGCCTCGGCGGCAAGGTCATCAACCGGGCCGCGGCGCCCTGGCGGCTGCCCAAGGCGCAGCTCAGCCTGCAGGAGCACGGGGAGTTCTTCAAACACTTGACCGGCGCGCGGCTGGGCGACGAGCCCCTCGTCACGGTGCACTACGCCGTCGATGCGCCGGTGCAGTTCCACGCGCTGCTCTACGTGCCGCCCCGGGCCACGCCCGATCTCTTCCTGCTCGGCCGGGAGCGGCCCGGACTGCGCCTGTACGCGCGCCGGGTGCTCATCATGGAAAGCTGCGAGAGCCTCACCCCGGGCTACCTGCGCTTCCTGCGCGGCGTCGTCGATTCGGAGGACATTCCCCTCAACGTCTCGCGCGAGACGGTGCAGGAGGACAAGGCCGTCAGGCAGATCGAGGCGCAGCTCACCAAGCAGGTGCTCAAGGCCCTGAAGGAGCTCTCCGAGCAGGACGCCGACCGCTACGAGAAGTTCTGGCGGGCCATGGGTCCCATCCTCAAGGAGGGCCTGGCCACCGACTGGAAGAACAAGGACGCCATTGCCGAGCTGTGCCGCTTCGAGTCGCTCCAGGGCGGGCCGGGCAAGCTCGTCGGCCTGGGCGACTACCTCGCGGCCAAACCCGAGAGCCAGAAGGCCATCTACTATCTTACGGGCACCGATCGGAAGGGCATCGAGCGCAGCCCGCACCTCGAGATCTTCCGCCAGCGCGGCATCGACGTGCTCTTGCTCGCCGATCCTATCGACGAGTGGGTGGCGAGCGCCTTGCCCGAGTTCGAGAAGGTGCCGCTCGTGAGCGTCGCCCACGGCGAGCTCGATCTGGGCGGCGAGAAGCCCGCCGCGGGCGAGACCGAGGACAAGCGGACCGATGCCGCGGTCAAGGCGATCCGCCTGGCGCTCGGCGACCGAGTGGACGAGGTCAGGCCCTCGACCCGGCTGACCGACTCGGCGTGCTGCCTCGTTTCCAAGACCGGCGATCCGGGCGCGAACCTCGATCGGCTGATGAAGATGCTCGACGAGAAGGCGGTCGAGCACAGGCGCATCCTGGAGGTGAACCCGAACCACCCGCTCATCAAGAACGCGGCCGCCCTGGCCGAGCGCGATCCGGGCTCGAGCCACTTGCAGCTCTGGGCCGAGTTGCTCTTCGACCAGGCGTTGCTCGCCGAAGGCGTGGTCGCCGACCCGGCCAAGCTCGTCTCGCGCATCCAGGATCTGCTCGTGCAGGTCAGCTCGGCCGTGGTGGGCGGGAACGGCGACGGGCAGGCGCACTGATGCCACAGGACGCCCTGCCGAGCCGCGCACAGGCCCCGGTGGCTGCCATCCGCGCCGCGGTCAAGGATCGGGCCACCTGGCTCGCCGTGCTCTACCGGCAGCTCTGCACGGCGCTGCCGGCTGCCGAGGTCGAGCGCCACGCCCGCGCGGCGATCTACGAGTATGGCCGGCTCAAGGCCGCCAAGGATCCGCCGGGCATGGATGCGCGCCTGTGGGTCGAGCGCCACATGGCGAAGGGCTCGGGCCTGGTCTTCGACTCGGAGATCGAGGTGCGCGAGGACGGCGCGGTGCAGCGCATGAGGCACTGCGCGCTCGTGGAGGCATGGCGCGAGATCGGCTTCTCGACGGAGCAGATCGATCTATTGTGCGACATCGCCATGGAGGGCGACCGGGGCCGCGCGGCCGCGCACGGCCTGGAGCTCGCGATCGAGCAGCGGATCGGCCGGGGCGATCCGTGCTGCACGCTGCGGCTGCGCCGCAGGGCAGCGGACCCCGGCTCGCCGGCGGCCGGCACGGGACACGCGGGCGCCAGGCCATCTGGCCCTCTATTCCCGTAAAGCGGGAATAGACCGGGCGATCGCCTCGCCATCGGGACCTCTATTCCCGCTTTGCGGGAATTGAGCTCCCGTGGCAACCGCCGCGCCGCTCGTGTCGATATTCAGGGCATGGCGACTGTGACCCACGAGGCCCTCGTCATGCTCCTGCGCCGCCGGCCCGCGCTCGCCGCCGAGTTGCTCGCCGACGCGCTCGGCGTGAAGCTGCCAGTCTGGCGCGAGGCACAGCTTAGCGCGGCCGAGCTGAGCGACCTCGATCCCGCCCCGGTCCGCGCCGACCTGGTCGTGGTGCTGGTCGAGCAGGAGCCCGTGGCCGCCATCGTCGTCGAGGTTCAGCTCGCACCCGACCCGGACAAGCGGCGGCGCTGGCCGCAGTACCTCACCACGCTGCGCGCCGAGCTGGGCTGCCCCGGCTACCTCCTGGTGCTGGCACCGGATGCGTCCGTGGCGCGCTGGTGCGCCCGGCCTATCGCCATCGGCCATCCCGGCTTCATGCTGCGACCGCTGGTCGTCGGGCCCGATGCCGTGCCCGTGGTTGCCAACCTCGAGCAGGCGCGCGGCTCGCCCGAGCTCGCGGTGCTCAGTGGCGCCCGCCGCAAGTTCAGTGACGTATCGGCGGCGGGCGCCACTTCGCGGGAGGGGCCTCGGCCTCGCCCCCTTTCCGCGGCGAGCGGGCGCTGGAAGTGGCGCTGGCAGCGCTCGGTGCTGTTGCCGGGCTCGACGACGCTCGGGCGCGGCTTTACTATGACTTGGTGATGGCCTCGCTGGGCGAGGCGGCACGCCAGGCGTTGGAGGCAGTGATGGAGACCGGCGGCTACGAGTACCAGAGCGAGTTTGCCAGGCGCTACGTCGCGCAGGGACGAGCCGAAGGCGAGGCCAGGGGCAAGGCCGAGGCGGTGCTGGCCGTGCTGCGGGGCCGGGGCCTGCAGCTTTCGCCGGAAGCTGAGCAGCGCATCGCGGCCTGCACCGACCTCGCGCAGCTCGACAAGTGGATCGGCCGGGCGCTCAGCGTCGGCTCGGCCGACGGGCTGTTCGACTGAAGGTGTCGCGCCGCTCGGCCTGCACGCAGCCGAGCTCTCTGCCCCTGGCGTGCGCGTGCATGAGCTCGTCCGACCCGCCAGCGCCCGGCGACGACGCCGTCCTCCAGCTTGTGCGCGTGCCGTGCTCCGGTAGCCGGAAGGGCGGCATCGTGCTTCGAGCACCGGGCGGCGCGAGAGCGCATTCGCGCCCCGCGTCACTGGCAGCCGCCGAGCGCCGTGACCTGCACGGGCGAGAGCTTCTTCTGCGTCGTCCCGTCGCCGAGCTGGCCGTACTCGTTGTTGCCCCAGCACCAGAGCGTGCCGCCGGCCTTGACCGCGCAGGTGTGGTCGTTGCCCGCCGCGACAGCGAGCGCGCTCGTGCCGAGCGCCGGAACCTGCACCGGCGAGGTCTTGTCCTGCGTCGTGCCGTCGCCGAGCTGGCCGTTGGCGTTCCGGCCCCAGCACCAGAGCGTGCCGCCGGCCTTGACCGCGCAGGTGTGGGCCTGGCCCCCCGCGACCGCCAGCGCGCTCGTGCCGAGCACCGAGACCTGCACGGGCGAGGTCTCGTCCTGCGTCGTCCCGTCGCCGAGCTGGCCGTACTCGTTGTTGCCCCAGCACCAGAGCGTGCCGCCGGCCTTGACCGCGCAGGTGTGGTAGCCGCCCGCCGCGACCGCGAGCGCGCTCGTGCCGAGCGCCGAGACCTGCACGGGTGAGCTCTTGCTCTGCGTCGTCCCGTCGCCGAGCTCGCCGTCGGCGTTCCGGCCCCAGCACCAGAGCGTGCCGTCCTTCTTGACCGCGCAGGTGTGGTAGCCGCCCGTCGCGACCGCGAGCGCGCTCGTGCCGAGCGCCGAGACCTGCACGGGTGAGCTCTTGCTCTGC